>JANYIL010000217.1 GCA_025362075.1 Chloracidobacterium sp. | reverse complement strand
CGATCCCAGCATTTTCTCGACTGCCGAAATCCTCGAATATCTGCGACCGCTGCCGGCCGCGTTTCACCGCGCTATGTTCGGGTTTATGCTTTGGACAATTTCCGACTGGTTCGAACCGTATCGCAAGTTTCGCCGCGATCTCGGCCTCGATGGTGGCCACGACCCTATAGTCGAAGGAAAGTATTCGCCGTTGCTACACCTCGCCATGTTTTCTAGAGTGCTGGGCAAACCTCAGCCCGATTGGTATTCACCGACGCTACAAACGGGATTTTGTTTTTACGATGAGAGCGAGACGCTTGCGTTGCCGCCTGCATTGGCCGATTTTCTCGATGCGGGTGAGCCGCCGATAGTGTTCACGCTCGGCTCAGCAGCCGTGATGGACGCCCGTAACTTTTTTGACGAAAGCGCTGGGGCGGCGAAATTGCTCGGACGCCGCGGGGTATTGCTTTACGGCCGCGAGAACGATCCGCCAAAGGGTCTGGATGATAATATCGTCGCCTTTGAATTTGCTCCATACTCACTGGTTTTTCCAAAAGCCGCCTGCGTCGTCCACCAGGCCGGTGTCGGCACGACTTCACAGGTTTTGCGTGCCGGCGTTCCGCAGCTAATAATGCCGTACAGCCACGATCAGCCGGACAACGCCGCCCGCTGCCGCCGTGCGGGTGTGGCCGAGATCATTGACCGCGACAGTTACACGGCAGAACGCGCCGCGAAAACCCTGCACAAGATCCTAAATAACGAAAAATACCACGCAAACGCTTTGCCGCTCCAGCGAATCATAGATGCTGAAAATGGCACCGCGACGGCCTGCGACGCGATCTCAGATGTTTTGCAGAACTAGACTGCAAGGGTAAACTATCTCTTTCGGAATCGTATTGTGAGCGAATTAAAATATCTACTCGAAAATAACCGGCGTTGGGCATCGCGGATGACCAATGAAGATCCCCATTTTTTCGCCGATCTCGCGGACCAACAGGCCCCTGAATACCTTTGGATCGGCTGCTCGGACAGCCGCGTCTCCGCAAACACGATAGTCGATCTTGCTCCTGGTGAGGTTTTCGTACATCGCAACATTGCCAACCTCGTCAATCACACCGACATGAACTGCTTATCGGTGATCCAGTTTGCCGTTGAGGTGCTCCGCGTCAAACATATTATTGTCTGCGGGCATTACGGCTGCGGCGGCGTGATCGCGGCTCTTGAGGGGCAGCGTCACGGGCTGATCGACAATTGGCTCCGGCATATTCAGGATACGGCTAATCAAAATGAACAGCGACTGGCGGCCATCGGCGATATGAGCGAACGCGTAAATCTGCTTTGCGAGCTAAACGTCGGTGAACAGGTCATCAATGTCGGTGAGACAACCATCGTCCAGGAAGCGTGGGAACGCGGACAGGAGTTGACCGTGAACGGCTGGATCTACGGCCTCAAGGACGGCCACATCCGCGACCTCGACATCTCGCTCAGGGGCGAGGACGACCTGCATCGTCTACGAACAAGAATTTTAAGCGGTCGGGAATCGGGAGCCCTGATTTAACATTATATGGATCACTTTAAGACTTTTACCTTCGCTTTATTTTTGATAGCGGCCTTCTCCGTTGTAAGCGTCCCGGCCCAACTGTCCCGCAAACCGTCGCCTACCCGCGAGCCAAAAGGTGTGATGGACAAACGGCCCGATTCGATGCGTAATTCCCTGCCCAAGATCGAATCGCGAAACGCCTTTAATTCGGTCGCCCGCGTCTATCATCAGGGAACACCCTATGCTCTGCCACATGCGATGTTCGTCATCGACCGCCGAAATAATAACAAGATCTATTTCGTCAATTCGCAAAAGTTTCGCTTTCACAAAGACTTTTTGCTTGCCACCTATCTGATCCCGCGCGGAGCGGATACTTTTAAGGCGATATACGTTGATGCTGACCGGCGTTTCGTCGTCGGCACGATCGCATGGCAGTCGCCGGTGGATAAATTCACATGGGAACTCTACGAAGGCGACCTTGCCTCCAGCGACGTGATCAAAGCGGTAAACCACGCGATCAACGTCAATTTTTTTCAAAAGGTGTGGTACAAACCAAACTCGATCCGCCAGGAAGATGCGACCGCAAGCTCCGGCCTTGACCGTGTTTTGCAGGACGAGCTTAATAGAAATCAGGCATATCTTGCCCTGAACACGGGTTCGGCGGTCGGCCGGATCCACATCATCGACAAGCTCGACGACACGGTCGAGATCGGTGATAACGAGATCATCATTCTAAAGGAATTGCCGCTCGATCTGCCGCTGGTCCGCGGCGTGATCGTGGCCAAGCCATCCTCGCCGTTGTCGCATGTCAATATCCTGGCAAAGGGCTGGAACATCCCGAACGTATACATCAAGGACGCCGATAAGCTCTTTCGCGACTACGACACTCACTGGTACAAGCTAAATGCTGAGATGGACGATTACCATCTCGAGCCGGTCACAAAGGGCACGGAGCTGCCCGCCTCGCCCGACGAACAGGTGCCGCCCGCCGACATGAAGGCGACCCGGCTGATGACGCTCGGCGGAATGCGTAAAAGGGACAGCATCGCCTACGGCTCAAAGGCCGCAAATCTCGGCGAAATGCTCCACGCCCGCGTGCGGGGCATCAGCGTGCCTGACGGCTTTTCGGTGCCTTATTACTGGTACGACAAGTTTATGAAGGACAACGGTTTTGACAAGGTGATCAACGACCTGATGGACGACAACACCTTTGTTCACAACCCCAAGATCCGCCGTCAAAAGCTCGACGAATTTCGTAAACTGCTCCAGAACGGCAAATTTGATGAAGGCCTTCGTGCGGACATTATTGCCCGTTGGAAAAAGCAGCTAGGCGGCAAGCCCGTCTTTGTCCGTAGCTCGTCAAACGCCGAAGATTTGCCTAAATTCAGCGGCGCCGGGCTATATTCCAGTGTCCCAAACGTTCGCGAGGAAGACAAGGTCATCGAAGCCGTTAAGACGGTGTGGGCCTCGCTCTGGAATTTTCAGGGCTACGAAGCTCGCGTCCGTAACTATGTCAGTCAGAACGACGTCTACATGTCGGCCCTCATACAGACCGGCATCGACATGGACCGCGGCGGAGTGATGATCACCAAAGACCCGTTTGACGACCGCAACAAAAACTCGGTCTACATCAGTGCGACCTGTGGACACAATACCAAGGTTACCGCCAACGATGGTGTGCCGGAACAGGTGCTGTTTAATCCAAAGTCGAATTCGGTAGTCGTCATGACGCTCTCGCAGCAGAAAGGGGCACTCCGCTTTGACGAGCATGGCGATCTCAAGGAAACCGCCGACGTCTGCGCCGCCGCCAAGAAACGCGTCCTTACCGACTTGCAGGCCCGGGCTCTGGCACGGGCGGCGATAAATATCCGAACGGCGTTCGGTGGACGGAAGGAACAAGACATCGAATGGGGTATAATGAACGGCAAGATCTACGTCGTTCAATCACGACCCTATATTGATAAGAAATAAATCATGAAGAAATTATTCATCGTCATCGCGTCCTGTATCTTTGCGGCTGGCTGTAACAGCTCGGCTCGGCCCGTCGCCGAGAATACGACGAAACCTTCGACGGCGTCGACCCCGGAAAAATCGCAGACGGCGATCTCACACACGCTCGAAAATCAGCAGCCGCCGGTCGATGCCAATTCAGCCGGCAAATCTAAATGGAAACAGAGCGGCAACCCCATCGATACGAAAAAATTTGACACCGAGATCGCCTCTGCCGAGGTCAATCTGAAGAAAAAACCCGACGACGGGGCCTTAAAAAAAGTCATGTCCGAGGCCTATTACAAACGCGGCGTCGCTCTGACCGATGCTGGGCAATACGCGTCGGCTCTCGGTGATTATCGCAAGGCCATCAAGTACGATCCCGCGAACACTGACGCCAAAGGCTGGATCGACAAGATTATGTCGATTTATGACACCATAAATCGTGAAGCCCCGAAAGAAGGCGAGGAACCGCCCCCGCTGCCGCTATCAAAACCTATTTAAATATATGAAAACGTTTACTAGAGTCGTTCTCGTCCTCGGTATTTTCACTGTTCTGTCGACTGTTGCGCTCGGCCAAAAGACGCGCATAAAATTTGCCCCCGGCAAAACGAGCGCCGTCGTTACCGGTACGCTGAATGGTTATAAGAGTAAGCGGATCTATGTCATCCACGTCCGAGCCGGTCAGAAGATGACGACCGAAAATGTCGGCAGCCACTACATCACGCTCGCAATCGAAGGCCCTCCGGGATCGAACTACGAACAGGATATGGCGGCCGACTGCCACTCGACGAATGAGATCGACCCGACCGCCGCCGGCGACTACACGATAACTGTCACCGAATGCCTGAAGGCCGACCGCTGGAAAGGGACCTTTAAGCTTAAGGTCGCCGTTCACTAGACAAAACGGCGAGCGAAAAATTAAACTAACTCCTTTGCGTACCGTCGATAGGACGGGCGCAGTGAGGACAAATAGTTTATGGCACTTTCAGCAAACGATATTCGAAAAGGTATGGTAATTGTACACGAGGGCGTGCCGGTACGCGTGATGGAATTTCATCATCATACGCCGGGCAATCTGCGTGCGATGGTTCAGGCTAGGCTGCGAAATCTGGTGACCGGCAACTCGTTCGAGTTTCGCTTCCGCTCAAACGACACACTCGAAAAAGTGACGCTTGAGCAGCACAAGATGGATTACCTCTATTCTGACGGCTCGCACCATCATTTTATGAATTCGGAATCTTACGAACAGGTGCAGCTAACCGAGGACGAACTCGGTGACGCCGCCCAATGGTTGATGCCGAACTTAAAGATCGAAGTTGAGTTTTACAACGGCACCCCGATCGGCGTCGCTCTACCGGCGACGATGGAGCTGACCGTCACCCGGACCGATCCGCCTCTCAAAGGTGCGACCGCCTCGAATTCGAACAAACCGGCAACGCTCGAAAACGGCGTAACGCTTTCGGTTCCGCCATTCATCGTCGAGGGCGAGCGGATCAAGGTAAACCCGACCGAAGCCCGGTACATGGAACGGGTCAAATAAATCGGCAGTCCAAAGTCCAAGGCCCAAAGTCCAAGATCTTCTCAGATAACTTTGGACCTTGGATCTTGGACTTTGAACTATGTTCGTCATCTACAGCCTTTTATACACGCTCGCGTTTGTCTTGATGTTGCCGCTCTTTTTGTTGAGCGCGATATTTCGGGGCAAGCATGCTGCGGGCTTCTCCCAAAGGCTCGGTTTTCTGCCAAAATTTAAGCCGGACCATCGAATGGTGGTCTGGCTTCATTGCGTATCCGTCGGCGAGACCAACGCCGCCCGCCCGCTGGTCGAGGAACTAAGGGCGACGCTGCCCGATCATCGGCTGATAATCTCGACCACGACCCGCACCGGTCAAAAAGTGGCCAGATCGATCTTTGCCGACGCGGCGGAGTGCGTTTTTTACGTGCCCTTCGATTTTCGGTGGACGGTCCGGCGAGCGCTCAGGCGATTTGAACCCTCGATCCTCCTGCTGATGGAGACCGAGATCTGGTTTAACCTGATCCGTGAGACATGCAAAGCTAACGGCCGCGTCGCGATAGTCAACGGCCGCCTCTCCGAACGCTCGTTTGGCCGATACGCCAAGATCGGGCACTTCATGAAACGCATACTCGTCTACGTCGATCTCGCTCTTATGCAGGAAAATGCCGATGCGACGCGGCTGATGTCCCTGGGCATGCGTGCCAGCAAAGTTCGCGTGACTGGCAACCTAAAATTTGACCACGATCTGGACGAACAGGAAAATACGCTCACAGGCGAACTCCGCGAACGGTTTGGGTTCGCTCCCGAAGCCCCGCTGATCATCGCCGCCAGCACCCATAAACCAGAGGAAAAGTGGGTGACCGAGGCATTTAAGAATGTCTGGAAATCGTCAGGAGACGCGCTGCCGCGGCTGATGGTAGCACCACGTCACCCTGAGCGGTTTGATGAGGTTGCGGATGTGGTCAAGGCAACGGGGTTTACGTGGGTGCGACGCTCGGAGGCAGCATCGAGCCGCGACCGGACGGCTGAAATTATCCTGCTCGACAGCATTGGCGAACTGCGGGCGGCGTATCCGCTGGCCGAGATCGTTTTCGTCGGCGGCAGTCTGATCCCGCACGGGGGCCAGAGCATCTTTGAACCGGCGGCCGCCGGAAAAGCGATTGTTACAGGGCCGCACACCGCGAACTTTACCGCCGCCGTTGACGAATTTATGCAAAAAGACGCTCTCGTGCAAATCAAAAGCGTTTCAGAAAGGAACGCTGCCGAAAAATTGTCCGCTGCCCTTAACGAACTGCTCCTTAACGCCGAACGCCGGCAAAAGCTCGGTTCCGCCGCCCACGAGGTCATGAAGCACAATCGCGGGGCCGCACACCGGACCGTCGAATATCTCATGCCGCTGATCCATCCCCACCAACATCAATGATATTCGTCTTCAACGTCTTCGCCGCATTGCTGGTCTGGCTGAGCCTCAAATCGTTCCGCAGCGGCCTTGCGTACCTTAAATTTTTTGAAGATGAGTTGGCAAAACCACCCTCCGAATTTACGCCTTTTGTTTCTGTAATAGTTCCTTGCCGCGGTCTCGATGACGGCCTGGAGCAAAATCTGATCGCTCTCATCGAACAGGATTATCCAGATTACGAGGTCATATTTGTCGTGGATGACCCCGCCGATCCGGCCGTAGAGGTAATAAAGGCGGAAACACGACTGGTAGGGAGTGTGCCCCTTTGGAAGCAGGATTTTCCGCGTCTTGGGGCACACTCCCTACCGGTCGTGTTTCCGCCTACTCGACTCGTCGTCGCACCCAAGGCACACGGCTGTAGCCAAAAGGTCGAAAATCTTCGCGAGGCCGTTTTGCATGTCGCCGACCTGTCACGAGTCTTTGTTTTTGTCGATTCCGACGCGCGGCCATCGAAGGATTGGCTTCGCCATCTCGTCGCCCCACTTGAGGATGAAAACGTCGGGGCCGCAACAGGTTACCGCTGGTACATTGCAAAAAATCCGACCTTCGGCTCCGAAATGCGGTCCGTCTGGAACGCCTCGATCGCGTCGGCCCTCGGGTCCAACACCAGATCGAATTTCTGTTGGGGCGGCTCGACGGCGATCCGGCGGGATGTCTTTGACGCAGTCGGCATGCGCGAAAAATGGCGGGGAACGCTTTCCGACGATTTTGCCGTCACGCGTGCGATGAACGCGGCCGGCCGGCCAATCGTCTTTGTCCCACAGGCGGTTACGGCGTCGATCGAGGATTCGTCTCTGCTCCAAACCATCGAGTTCACCAACCGCCAAATGAAGATCACGCGCGTCTACGCAACGCCGCTGTGGTTGATGTCATTTATCGGCTCGGTCCTCTTTATAGCGGTGATGCTGGCCGCATTTTTGATCGTTATCTTAGACCGAACGAACAGCTTGCCGGTCTGGATCGGTCTCAGCGTTTTGTTTCTGGTAACTTTTTTTAGCGTCGGCAAGGCTTGGCTGCGTCTGCGGGCGGTCCGCCTCGTCCTGACCGATTACAAAGCCAAGCTAAAACACCAGTTTTGGTTGCAAACCACATTGTGGCTGCTGTCGCCCGTACTATTTCTTATCAATTGCATCGCGGCCGCCCTTTCAAAGCGAATGACATGGCGCGGCATTACCTACGAATTGAAATCACCGACCGAAACTGTCATCATACGCGGAGAGTAAAGGTGTCGGTAGCCCGCACGTAAGTAAGGGCTCCGCAGCCAGCCATCAAACGCAGTGAGTAACGGCTATTTTTAATGTCCAATAGTATTTTCGACAACGACGAAACGGAAAAAACAGACGGATGGGGGCGTGGAGAAGAGCCTGAGCCCGCGCCGTTCGCGCCGCAAACATTCGCCCCCGTCTCGACCGCCGAAAACGTCCGCCGCAGCGGGCTGGCGTGGTCGGCGGGCATCGTGTTTTTCAGCGCGATCGCGTTCATGCTCTTTCTGGGCTGGATCGCCGACTGGCTGCTTGGGAGTTCGCCGTGGGGAATTGTCGGTGGCATCGTATTTGGCTCGATCATCGGATTTATTCAATTTTTCCGGCTCACGTCACGGATCTTTAACAACGGAAAGGATAAAAACGCGATCCGCCCGCTGCTCGACCGCGATGATGAGAAATGATGCCTCCCTTATTTTGTGCCTTATTTCACGTAGTCCTTTTTGAATTTTTGACGTTTCTTTGTAAAATATAGGTTTCGTGGGTGGACGAAGAATTGGATATTTTGACAGAGGGCGGGCCGCAGCCGCATGAGATCACCAAACGGCGTTTGCTCGTCTGGATGACGGCCTTCGTAGTGATCGCCGCGGCGGCGGGATTTGTGTTCGGCTCGGCCGGGTTTGGTTCGGGTATTTTGATCGGCGGCATCCTCGCATTTGCCAATTTTTTCTGGCTCGACCGCTCGACCCGGGCAATTTTTGACAATGCTTATGCCGGGGTGATGCCGAGCCTGCTCGCCGTCCGGTACATTCTGCGGTACGTTGCTCTCGGGGCCGCACTTTGGCTGATCTACGCGACCGGTGTCGTGCCCGTTGTGGCGGTTATCATCGGCCTTTCGGCCTTTGCTCTGGCGGTCGTCGCCGACGGAATGTACAGCATTTTTAACAATATTTTTGGCAGGAAGTCTTGAACATATGTTCTTATTTGCAGAACAAGCACACGAATTACCCCTGATCGTCCAGTTTGTTAACCATTACCTGGGCGAGCCGGTGCATAAATTTCAGGTCGCTTACACCGAGCCGATGTGGAACAAACTTGTGTTCTCACATTTTGGCACGACGGCGGAAAAAGCGTTCGGCGGACCCTACACGGTCGAAAACGCAATTCCGTGGTACACGATAATGTTTGTGATCGCGTGTGCATTGACCGTCTTTGTCATCAGCTTGCTAAAAGGAAAGCTCTCGGAGGACGACCCAAAAGGCGGCCAGTTGACGCTGGAGGCCGGATATCTGGCGATCAAAAACATGATCTCGACGATCATCGGCGAACACGGCGCAAGGCATTTTCCGGTCGTTGCGACATTTGGCATTTTGATCCTCGTATCGAACCTGATGGGCCAATTTCCGCTCTTCTGGTCGCCAACCGCGTCGGTCAACGTGACCTTTGCCCTCGGCATCTCGTCGTTCGTTTATTACAACTACATCGGCATCAGCGAAAACGGCCTGCTCGGCCACCTTGCCCATTTCGCCGGGCCGAAACTGCCGTTTGCGATTGCGTTGTTCATTACGCCGCTCATCTTTGTGATCGAGCTGATCAGTAACTCGATCAGGCCATTTACGCTCGGCGTTCGGCTATTTGCAAACATGTTTTCGGACGAACAGGTGTTTACGCAGATCACTAATCTGGCACCGCCATTCACGCATTTTGTCGTACCGCTCGTGCTGACGCTGCTCGGTGTATTCGTGGCATTCGTCCAGGCGTTTGTTTTCACGCTGCTCTCGATGATCTACATCGGCGAGGTTACCCACGCTCCGCATGATCACCACGACGAAGAGCATACGGATGAGGCCCACGGTGAAGCCATCGCGGCACATGCTTAATTTTAGTTTTTGTACGCTACCGCGTTTCAAAATGACGATGACCGGACAAGGTCGATTGAAAACTTGCGTTTTATATCAGATGTGCCCGCACGCAGGAGACGCGGACTCTACGGAGTATAAATTCCGCGGCATACCGGAAGTGAGGCGAAATAATACCACCTGCGCGAGTTTTTATGACCGCAACCCGAGTCTTCGAGTTAGATAAAAACAGGAGACATTTAAAATGAAAAACTTGAAATTTATATTTTTTGCGATGATGGCGATCGCATTGCTTGCGGTTACCGCAATGGCACAGGGCGGAGCCGCCCCCTACAACGAATCGTACGTCGGTGCCGCTAAGGCTATCGGCGGCGGCATCGGTTTCGGCCTCGCGGCTGGCCTCGCGGGTATCGGCCAGGGCCTCGTCGGTTCGCGTGCGGCAGAGGGTGCAGCTCGTAACCCGGGTGCGGCCAGCACCGTCCAGACGATGATGATCATCGCCCTCGCGCTGATCGAATCGCTGGTGCTTTTTGCACTGCTCATCGTTTTCGTCAAGCTTTAATTGGACTGCGGAGATCCGCTTATGAATGCAGAAGCCCGCGGCGTAAGCAGGGCGTAACATCCAAGTTGACTGTTACGCCCTTACTAACGTGCGGGCTTCTGCAACGTGGGGGCTTGAGGCATTATAATTGCAACCTGAGCGTGTTTTAAGCGTTCTAATATCTGATGGCTAACGAATTTGACGGAAAATTGATCGCGGATAAATATCGTCTCGCCGAACTGATCGGCGAGAGCGATTCCGGCGACTTGTACTCGGGGCGGCACGAGTTTATGAACAAGCCCGTGACAATCCGCGTGCTGCCGCAGGCACTGGCGATGGATGGCCGCTGGAGCAAACGGTTTCTCGATCAGGCAAAAAATGCCGCTGCGCTTTCGCATCCAAATATTTTGAACGCAACGGATTTTGGCACCGATTCGCGTGGTATTGTTTACAGCGTTTTTGAGTCGGCGCCTGACGAGACGCTGGGTTCGCTGATCGCCCGCGATGGCAGCCTGGACGTCGACCGCACGCTGAGTATCGCGAAACAAACGGCGGCCGCAATTGCCTCGGCCCACGCCAAAAACGTCATTCACGGCAAATTGACACCGTCGGATATTTTTCTAGTTAAGAACGAGGACGGCTCTGATTCCGTCAAGGTGATCGGATTTGGCGGCGACGACCTGAGTATCCCGCGCGACGCTGATCCGCGATATCTGTCGCCTGAGCAAACCGGTCAGTTCCCGGTTGCGAACCCGCGTTCCGACATTTTCTCGCTTGGCGTGATCATGTACGAAATGCTCGCCGGGGTGGCGCCGGTCGAGGGCAAAACGACCGCCGAGGTAAAGCAAAAACGCGAACAGGAACCGCCGCCCCCGCTATCGGCCTTTCGCCGCGATCTGCCCGACGACCTCGAACCGATGATCCTGAGCGCCATGGCCCTCGATCCGGACAGGCGTTACCCGACGATGGCCGCGTTCGCCGAAGATCTTGAACTACTTTCGGGTGGCACACCGGCTCCGGCCGTAGCCCCGGCGGCTGTAGCCGCGCCTAAGAAAAATATTTGGCAGACGGCATTCATCGTTTTCGCGGGAATTTCGTTGCTGGCCGGCGGCTTGATCTACGCGACCTATGTCAGAAAGACGGATCCGACGACGCAATTGGTCGCGGACGCCGGCAGCCTGCCGGTCCAACCGATCGGCCCCGCGACCGGCGCTCAGGAAGAGAGCCTAGCCAAGCTTCCCGAAATGACCGACGCCGAGATTCTCGCCGCATCATCTGGATCTATGGCCCTGCCACCGGGAACACTGCCCGGCGGCGACGGCTACAACGCATGGGCAAACGGCGGTGCCCCCCCGATCGGAGCTCCGTCTCTACAGCAGCAGCCGATCAATGGTATTCCGCCCTCAGCTTACGTACCAAACGGCGGCGGTCAAACCGTAACCATCGATCCCGGCGGTGGCAGCCAGTTCATGCCGCAGGACAGCGGGATAATTTTGGTCCCCGTTCCAGTCCAGAAAGACGCGAATACGGCGGCGAAAGCCATGCCGACGCCGAAAAACCCCAACGCGAATGTAGCTGTTCCGTCAGCAACTCCAAAGCCTCTAGCTACCCCGGTTCCGAAGAACAACAAGCCGGCAACCACCACTCCGGGCAAAGATAAACCCGCAACAGGCACGAAACCCGCTACGGGCAAGCCGGGCGAACCCAAGTTGGATTAAGCCAAAGAATCGCAAGCAGGATGCTTGCCGCTCCAGTCAACGCGGCACTTCGACAGTCTTCAAAATATCCGAGATAACCGCGTCCGCCGTCGCTCCATCCAATTCGGCCTCGGCACGCAGCGCCAGCCTGTGCCGCAAAACTGGCATTGCCACATCGCGGATGTCGTCCGGCGTCGGGAAATCGCGGCCACGAATCGCCGCCAAGGCCTTTGAACACAACAGTAAAGCAACCGATGCGCGCGGGCTTGCTCCGTAGAGTATCGTCGGGTGGCTGCGGCTGCGACGCACGATCTCGACGACGTATTTCTGCACGCCCGGCTCCATCCGCATTTCGCGGACCTCCATCCGGCATCGCTGGATCGCCGTTGCGTCGGGCAAAGGTGTGATCTGCACATGCTGCAAATTACGCGAATTAAAGCCCGCGTCCCAACGCGCGACGATCTCCTCTTCCTCGGCTGCCTGCGGATAATCGATCAATATCTTCATCAAAAACCGGTCAAGCTGCGCCTCTGGCAGCGGGTACGTGCCTTCATACTCAATCGGATTCTCGGTCGCGAGTACCGTAAAAAGAGGCGACAGCGGATAGCGTTCGCCGTCGATCGTCGTCTGGCGTTCCTCCATCGCTTCGAGCAGCGCGGCCTGCGTCTTCGGCGGCGTCCGGTTGATCTCGTCGGCCAGCAGAATGTCTGTGAATATTGGCCCCTGCCTTAGGGCAAACTGAGACGTCTGCATATTGAAAACGTTCGTTCCCGTTATGTCCGACGGCATCAGGTCGGGCGTAAACTGGATCCGCGAATACTGCGCCCCGATGATCTGAGCAAGCGTCTTGACCGTCAGCGTCTTAGCCGTCCCCGGCACGCCCTCGATCAATGCATGGCCCTCGGCGAGGACCGCGACCAGTATCTGCTCAATAACGTCATCCTGCCCGACGATAACTTTACGAAGCTCGTTCAATATATGTGCAACAGTTGTAGGTGTGTAAGTTAACATTGGTTAAAGGGCAGAAACCTGAGCGGTAGCGAGGGTGCCATGGCCTCGACCTACAAATTGTGGCGAAGGAACACACTCCCTACCGGTCGTGTCTCCGCCTTATATAAAATCGTAAAGCGTCTTTAACGCGAGGAGGATTACCGCCGTCAAAAATATCCTTCTCAGCCATACATCGCTCAATTTTGTGACAAAATGAGCTCCGGCGTACGCTCCGACAAACATCGTAAAGCCAAGGATCAGGCCGAGTTTGTAATCCACTAAACCTTGCCACATAAAGATGACCGTGGCAATCAGCGACGAAAACAGGTTGATCAATTTGGTCGATGCGACCGCCTCGCCATACCGCATTCCATAAACGCCGACACAAACTGCCGTCAGTATCGTCGTATATCCGCCGCTAAAAAGACCTCCGTAAATTCCGAGCAAGAATACCAGCAGATATGTCAGCGGTACAGTGTACACAGCCGGCGTGAAATCGTCATCGACGCCCGCCCGGTGCCTGACCAGAGTAAAGATAACCACGGCGATCATCGCGACCGAGACGACCAGTTTGACGCCCTGATTGCCGATGACCCCGACCAGCAAAGCCCCGATGGCCGAGCTGAACACGGTCAGGATGATGAACGGCGTTATTTTGCCGTAATCGATCTTTCCCTGCCGTACGAACGGTATCGCCCCGCCGATGGACATAAACACCAGCCCGAACATATTGGTCGCAACGGCAATCTTAGGCTCGATACCGAATTGAAACATCACCGGCACGGTAATCAGTGAATTGCTGCCCGTGACGACGCCGATCATGCTGGTCAGCAGAAACAGCACGATCAATATAATTAGAACGTAGATGGGCATCGGCTAGATCTTTGATTTCACGGCCCGCTTGAGTCCGAGCGTCGCCTCGATCTCGCGAAGAGCGGTCGTCAGAGCAACGACTTCCCGTTTGTTGGTCGGTTCACCGCGAATAATGTCTTCGCATTTAAACAAGGTGTCTTCCGTTTTCGAGCGATCAAGACCTGTCCGCCCGGCTATCGCAACGGCAAGTTCACCACTTTTGGCCGTCAAACCGTCGAGGCCGACAAGCCTTGCAACCCGTCGACGAAACTCGACATAAATATTCTCAATGGCCAGATCAAAGGCCCGCGTCCGCTGCTGCAGCTCGGCCATCGCGGCGACGTATTCGAGTTTCGAAAGGCGATCGGGCTCCGCCTCCGGCACGGCCCGGGCAAAACGGCGGCTCTGCGAATAAAAGATAAAGCCGACCAGTATCACCGCCTGCAAAAAGATCGCGACCACCGGCGTTCCGGCAAAAAACTGGAGAAAGCGGTTGTTGTCCGTCCCGTAGCCCTGATGGTATTCGTCAAAAGCAACGATGCCGTCACCGGCCGCGACCATATTGATCGCCATCTGGGAGTTATCAACCAGACTGATGCCCCCATTTGAGATCATGTACGGGTCGCTCAGGTAAACGATCTTTCCGCTGCCGTAAGGCACATCGACGAGCAGATTGCGGTCTCCCGAAACAAAATGAACAACCGGTGCCGTCTGACTTGGTGATTCGACCATCGGCTGCATATTTTTACTCGGCGGTGGTGGATTCTCATCGTCGTCCCGAAACTCTGATAAACCATCAAAAACCAACGACGACGCCAGTTTCGAGGGCTGCACCGCATTCACGCCTCGCGTTAAAAGCGACGGCTGGGCCGGCTTAGCGGCGACCGTGTCGCCTATCATCTGCTTCTGATCTGTCGGATCTACGGAAAACATCTCTGCCATCTGACCGGACGGCATGATCGACAATTTCCAGTTTGCGGTCGTCGTGATAAGCGTTTCCGGCGGCTCACGATCGACTATCAGCAGGCGGCCCCCATCGGACACCCATCGCAGCAAAGCCTCGCTTTCGGCCGGAGTGAATTCACGTCGTATGGTTCCCGTAACCACAAAAATGGCCGGCTTGTTTGCCTTGGCAGTCAGCAGGGCGGCGGGCGGCTCCTGCCATCTTACGACATTGCGGCCCGTCTCGAAGAGCAGAGTATAAAACGCCTGCGTGCCCGTCGCTCCCGAATTAAAGGTCGAGCGGTTCGGCGAGATCTCGCTGTCCGGCGTCTTTTCCTTTTGCACGTACGTCGCGGCATTGAGGCCCGCCAGCAAGCCGACAAGCAATATCAAAAACACAAAAATGAAGAGCTTTTGTTTCACCGCTTCTTAGCCCCGAACCTCGCCGATGGTTCGCATATATCTGTCCCTAAAATCTTCCCAATCCTGGATTCCCGACTGCCCCAGGCCATACCAGTTTCGCTCGAAACTGCCTGTTAGCCCAGTCATATTGACAAACAAACCCTGGTCTTTGTAAACGTCCCGCAAATAGTCGCGATTCGTCTTATGCCTCGCAAGTCCGATCACTTTGCGGTCGCTCAGCTCGCACAGGATGGCGATGTAGCCTTTGCGGATCGCTCCGCGCAGATCGCCCTCGCGGGCCAACGCTTCGGCCTCGCTGAATAGGTCCTCGGCCGACTCGTCCTGTCCGATCCGCTCACCGAGAATGACGCGATCCTTCCTTTCCTTTTTCGCTCGGGAGCCAAATCGTCGGGCGAAAAAAGGGGCAAATTTGTAGATTAAAAAGCCAACCAGGCCGATAACAAGAACATAGATCAAAATCTGCAGTCCAAATTTCATCGACCCGACACCGGTCGCCGTATCCGGTGAAATTTCCGGCCGTGGAAAGACGCGGGCGAGCCACTCAAAAAACTCGCGGAGCCATTTCTGAAAAAGGCTTTCTTCCTTTACCTGAGGCTTTTGGTACTCCTCGCGTTTGAGAATTTCGGCCAGCTTTTGTTTGTCCTCGTCCTTGGAGTGGACGGAGGCGATTGCTTTTTCAAGTTCGTCGGCCGTCTCCGACAGGGCAAGCAAACGTTCCTCGATGCCGGTCAAGATCGGGCCGCGCTTCGCTCGGTTGGTTTCCGCCTCCAGTTCGCCGAGGCTCGTGGTCAGCCAGCGGTTGTCCGTCTCAATCTCGCCACCCGGCAAGTGGATCTTTTCGGTAGGCGGAATAGCCATTCGTATCGCCGCCGATTTCTCACGCTCGAATGCGGAATTGGTTTCGTCCGCGTACTTTAGAAGCTCGCCCACATAGCCGCGGGCCGCGTCAATCCGTTTATGATAATCGCTCAACGTTGCCGCTGCTGCCGGGCACACCAAAAAAATGCCCAGCCCGGCAACCCACAATATTCTTTTTAGGGTCAATCGCATCATCCTAAACCAAGCGTTGTGATCGACGACCGATCGGGGCCACTGCCCGCATCGCTCGATGGCATAACCGTAGACAGGGCGGGCTGCAAAGGGTTAAGGTAGGTCGTCGGAACCGCTGGTATTTCACCCAATCGGCGGGCCGCCATTAGCTCAATATCGTAGCCCTCGGATCGGACGCGTTCGTCGACATAAAGCAAACACAGCCCGACCATCCAGACCGGTGACATCAGGATAAAACTGATCTGCCAGATCACGTTGTAGGCGATCTCGTACCACGCCGGGATGAGGTCGGCGTTAAACGTCATAAGCTGGACGCCGTTCGCCCGCGCGTACCAGGCGAGCGGAACGTATAACAAGGCCAAAGCCGAATACGCGGCCACGGTCGTAAATATAAACAACGCCGCCAGCCGCTTTACGCTGCCGCCGGCCAGCGAGGCACTACGTGCCAGGGCCGAAAAAACTCCTTGCCCCTCGACCAGCATCACCTGCGGCACGTAAGCGAGCCGCGAGGCTGCCAGAAAAAAAAGCCACATTATCCCCACCAACACCCCGCCACCCAGAATAATGGCCAGCAGAACGAAGACGATTGGAATCGGGCTAAATACCCAATAAACAAGCCCTACAACGACGACCGTAATGATAGCTCCAAAATAAAAAATCGCCATCCCCACCGCACCGACGATTATGGTGATCATTGTCGAAGCGGCGACGAGCCCCCCGAGACGTCCCCACGTATTTCGATATGTCTCGCGAAACGTTATCGCCTCGCCAAAGAGCAGATGCCGGACAAAGTTTCGCGACGCTCCGCCCATGACCACCAGCGTCGCGATCGTCTCGCTCAGCCAGATAACGACGCTGCCAAACCACAGAAACAGGATGTAAAACGTGCTCTCAAAAGAATTTTTGTCCGTACCCGGAGAAAATATCTGCCGTCCCGTGATCGTCCAACCAACCGAAACAAGCGTCCCCACAATGACCGGCGGTGAAGCGATCAAAACGAAAGTCCAAAAATACTTACGGTAAAACCGCACAGCGCGGTCGATCAAATCACCGGCACCGAGCGGAACTAATGATAATTCGGTTCGATCAGCCATCAGGAGTTTTCAGACATCAATAAAGTATAACCGCCGTCGCAGTAACAAAAAAGGTGACACCACACGGGCATCACCTTCCTAAAACAATTCGCGGCGGCAACTAGTACTCGAGCTTTTCGCCGTACATCATGTCCGCTACCTTGAATTTTGTGTCGACCTTCATCTTGTCGGAACCATTCAGCACAAACCGTAGCGTCCCGCTGTCAGGCGATAGGAACGGTGCTCCGTCAAGCGTGCGGGGGAACAGAAACTTGCCGCCCAGATTATCGCCGACCGGTGCCTGGTATTCGATCAGTTCGAGCCGTTTCCCGTCCTTGCGTTCAAGATATGCCTTGCCGTTGAGTGCCGCCGTATTGAGCCTCGAGAATCCCTGCATGACCATGGCCCCGGTTCGCGGGTCCACGCCTTCGGCATTTAGTGCCACGATGATAAAATCACCGAATCCCTTATCAATGATATTTTGCAGCGGCCCGGCCATTTCGCTCGCCTTGTCGGGCTGAGCGAGCTGGATCCGGCGGGCGACGCCCTCACGGATCGGCTTTGCGGATATAAGGCGAACGCGCATGTAATATTCCGTCGGAATCGTCACCGAGTTGGCCCCGGCGTTTGCGTTTCTGTTTGCATTGCCGGCATTGGCCCCTTGCGGCAGGCCAGCCGGGCTTTCGCCCTTTGTCTGGCTTTGGCCCCACGCCGAATCGTTCAATATTTTATCAGCGTCTTTTTTCGACCAGTCGCCCCACGGCTTGGTTTTCTGGGCAAACGCCGACCCGGCCAGCAGCAGACATACAAACACAACACACAGATTTTTCATCATTTTATTCTCCAAATTTTGGGCCTGCTGTAAAGCCTCACCCTTTTGTAAGTAGGAATGCGTTAATTGTAACGTCTTTTCCGCTGACAAAAAAGTAGTCGATCAACAACAGCGGTGACGCGGAGAATCAGAGAGGTCTTGGCTTTGGACTGGCCGGTCCGGGCGTCTTGAGCTGGTTAATGACTTTGCGCAGATTCGCGGCGTCAGGAGCACCAGGCGCGAGTTTGAGATAGATCTCAAGTTCCTTAACGGCGTTCCGGTCGTCACCCTTTTGGATAAAGAGATTAGCCAGCATCCGATGCCCTTCTTTCATGGCATCGCCGCCGATCTTGATTGCCTGATTCAGCTCAGTCTCGGCTGCGTCGTATTTTTCGAGACCTATCTGGGTTCGGCCCAGGTAATAGTGGGCAACCGCCGATTGTTCTTTGGCGGCGATGGCAGCGCGCAATGAGGTCTCGGCGTCCGGATAGCGCTTTAGCCGAAACAACGTGATCCCGCGATTGACGAGCGGCTCGAAACCATTGGCCTTGATCTTGAGCGCCGACTGTAGGGCCGCATCTGCCTTTGCGAGATCATTGAGCTGCATGTACTGGACGCCCAACTCATTGTAAGCGTCAAAAAAACCGGGATACTCGGCAATGGCATGTTCGAGCTGCTCGACCGCTCCCTTATGATCACCGGCCGCTGACAACGCTCCCGCCTTCTTAAAAAATTCCGACGCGCGTTTTGGGATACCAAGACTCGCCTGATCGATCACGGCCGGTTTCATGCCTGACTTAGTTTTATCGCGTAGCCTAACCGACACATTGTAGGTTTGGGGAACGGGGTTTCGGGATGTAGAAATATCGACGGCCTGAGCGAGGGGCTCAAAATCCTGCTCGCCATCGATCACAATGAAGTAATTTCCGGCACCGACCTTGCTAAAGATAAATTGGCCGTTGTCGTCGGTATTTGCCATGATATCGCCCTTGGTCATCGACGCCAGCTTTATCGCCATCCGAACATTTATCGGCCTGCCCGAGGGCCAAAAAACAGTCCCGACAATAAAATTATTACCACCGAGATTTGTGTTAGTCGTCTCGGTCATACCACCCGCGATCTGAGCCAGGGCTGGAACCGAGACACCAAGGGAAATCAGGAGTGAGAAGATCAAATGTCGGGCGTGACTCTTAATCATGGCGGTAGTTTTGAATAAATCCCAGCTATCTGCAAGTCGGAAAAAGGCGTTGCCGTCGCCGGCAACGCCCATAAACCGAATAACACGCGTTACCAGTTAAATCGGATCATCAGATCAATGACTCGGCCACCTGGATCGTTCGTCGTCGAAACGTCCTGATAGGCCGAACCGTTACCCAACTGGCCAAACGTTGTGTTTGCACCGATGCCCGGCTGCACATTAACCGTGTCGGCTGTCCATCCGCCTACGCGGAAATTCGGGTGGTTAAGAGCATCAAGGAATGTCGCTCTGATCTCGAGATTTCTCCTTTCGCCAAGATTAACCTTCTTTGCCACACTCGCGTCCAGTTTAAAGAATCCCGGGCCATAAACAACCAGGTTATTGAAACCACAGGTGCCGGCATATTTCTGAACACAATTGCCGTATCCCGCCGGTGCAATAAATTTGCCCGTCGGTCCGCCCGTGCCAAACGTAGTGCCATAACCATTATTAGTGGCCGTGTTGGCCAGGTTAAGATCGAACGCCTTTTGCGTGTTCAGTACAACATCGGCCGGCAGATAATAAGCCAGATCGGCCTCTTTGCGGACCTTGATCATCTTCTGTAGTTCCTTAACCGTCATTCCGACAAGCTGAACGTTTCCAAATGTGAATGGCGACCCGCTCTGCCAACGAATTGTCGGCGTGATAGACCATCCGCCCACAAGAGCGTCAGCTAACCAGTTGGCACCGGACCAGAACGCACGTCCCTTTCCAAACGGGAGGTCGTATGTCGCATCAAGCTTGAATTGATGATGAAGGTCGAACGCCTGAACGCCCTTCGCAAGTTTCAAGCCGTCATTACGCAGGGAATATCCCGCGAAAGCAACGCTGCTTGATGCATACGCATTCGCCTGTGCCTTTGAGAGCACATAGTTGGCCGAGATACGAAGCCCCTGTGACAATCTGCGGCGAACCTCTATGACCCCCGAGTCATACCAAGTAGTGCTGTTATTGCCGACGATGAAAGCACCGCCCGACAAAACGGACGAGTTTACATAGAAGAAATTCGCCGGACGCCCGTTCGCAATGGCATTTGCTCTACGGGCCGCACTGTTTTCAAAACTCGTGCCGCTGAACGCGTTGATGTTCGTTCCCTGATTTGACAACGCCAAAACAAGGGTCGTATTGGCAAAATTAGCCGCCGTATATCCCGAATTTGCCAAACCCTGAGCGATATTGGGGTTGTTAGTCGCCGTCGGATTGAAATACGAAACCATTATCGGCAGCGGACTTGTGCTCGTTCCAGCACCAAAGTATGCAAAGCTCGATCCGCGGCCGGCCGCAATGTTTGCGTACAAATTAGCCTGTGCAAGCCGGTATTCGTCAGCAAATCCATTTTCAATCGTATTAAATTCGTTGATGTTGTACTGACGCTGGAGGCCTTTGCCACGGTTGCCGACATAACGGACCTCGACCACCGTATTGCGGTCTATCTCGCGCTGATATCCAAAACTAAACGAATGGACCGCACCCGTCCTTATTGTCGGGTCGAACGCATTAGCCGAATTGGACGGAGACAAGGCTATCGGAAAAGCCGGAGCAGTCCCGACGATGCCCGGAAGCGGGGTGAGGTTGGGATTATTCGCGTCACGCAAGTTCGTTCCCGCGACAAAACTGCCCGCAACAGTCAGGCTTCGTGATAGCGGCAGCGAGCCACCCGGATTCGAACCATTGATGCTTTCGAGAAGGTTTGTCCCCTCACGTACAAAAGAAATCGAATAACCGCCCCGGAAAACGCTCTTTCCGGCGCCACCAAACAGGGTGTGGAAAAAGCCTTTATCGCCAAAACTCGGACTCCATACAACGCCGACCGTTGGAGCAAAGTTATTGAAATCGTTGGGATAGACTTTCTGGCCTACCGGAACCGCCACGACACGTGAGGCTGTCCCGCCGGTTGCACCCGGCTTGAAAATATTGCCGACACCCGAAAGGCCATAGATCTCGCCAAAATTTTCGAGGGCCGTGTAGTTACCCTTGCTTAGTGCTACAAAGGCGGTCTGCGGCTGCCATCGGATACCATAATTTACCGTAAAATTGGGCTTCATCCGCCAACTGTCCTGAATGAACAGCCCGTAGCTCTTCTGCTCAGCCCTTCTGGCCAATGACCCTCTTTCCGAATAAATTCCGTCCGCTCCAAGATACGCGGTCGTGCCATAGCTGAGCACCCGGCCAACCGTCACGGCGTAAAGATTTCTCGCATCCGTGATCTGAGCGGCAGATGCTCCCGGCATCGTCGTAGCGTTGAACATATTAAACGCAACCGCATCGGCCGAACCGGCCGTCGAATCAAGACCGAAGGTGACGGTTGGAGCTAACAGATTGAAAGCCGAGCCTTCAGACTTGATCCGTTTGTACTGGCCGCCAAAGTTGATCGAGTGAGACCCCGCGATCCAGGTTACCGAATCGGTAAGGTCATAGGTCGGTGTCGCACGTTGGCTATTCGAGTTCAGGTTGACGGGCGATGTCGATCCGAGGACATTTACCCCAAGACTGCGGCCGCCCATATAGGCAAAATCGGCCACCGAAGATCCGGGGAAGAATACTGCAGGTCCGACGGCAACGGCATATCGGGCCTCGTTTACGATGCTCTTCGAGAAAGTGGATCGAACCGCGAATGAATATGAATTGCGGTCGGATCTCTGCGTGTAAAACGGGAAGCCCGGGAATCTCTCTTCAACCCCATTGAGAAAGTCCTTTGTTCCGTCAAATTTTTGCCTGTTAACAACCAACTCAACGCTGTGATTTTTTGTAATGTTCGCGTCAAAACGCAATGCCAGAAACTTTCGCAGCGTGTTGCTGATCGGGGCAAAGTTAAAGTTCTGTATGTTTGGCGAATTTGCGATCGGAACCAGCGGCGTTGAGCCGACGGCGGAACGAATCCGGTTATAAACCGCGGCGACGGTTGGGTCCGGGGTCGCAAGTTGTCCATTTGCGGCCGCAACCGTCAAAACATTTACGGTGTTCGTAACGCCATTGACGATATAGCTGTAAATACCCGATTGTGCGGCAGGTGTCAGAACTACGCGGGTTTTCGTTTGCGATTCCGGTTGACGAAACTGCTCATAATTGACGAAGAAAAATCGTTTGTTCCTGCCGGAATCAACGGCGCCGACTCCCTCGCCGAACTTAAGAAACGGGATGGGGCCGCTGAAATGGCCACCAAATTGATGGAGCCGGATCTTCTGCCGGGTGGAATTGCCGTTCTTATCGAATCCAACCGGATTGCGATTGAGATACCAGTAATTGGCGTTCAAGGCCTCGTTACGATGCTGGTAAAATATTCCGCCGGTATAGTCATTTGTTCCGCGTTTGGTAACAAATTTGACTTGCACGGCTCCGTCCCCACCGCTCTCGGCACCGGGATTGGCGGTCGAAACCGTCACTTCCTCAATCGCGTCGACCCTCGGACGAACGTAGGTAAAATAACCATCGCTCGAACGCAGCAGATTGTCCTGCACGTCAACGCCATCGATCGTTATGGTCAGCGCCCCCTTCGGCAGACCGTTAATGGATGCCTGTCGGGGACGTCCGACAGTGGCGGTTCCCGGCAGCAGCCCGACCAGATCGAGAGCGTCTCGCGAGGCGATCGGCGTTCCCGTAATCTGGCGGCCCGTGATCGTGGTTCCAACCGCGGCGGTCTCTGTCTGCAGAACCTCGCCGCCGCTTGCCACCTCGACAATCTCGCCAATGCCGCCGATTTCCAGCTTGGCGTCGACCGTCACCGGGGTTCCGATGTCGACTTTAACGTTTCTCACGGTCACGGTCTTAAAGCCGTTGGCCGTGATGGTAACGACGTATAGGCCGTTCTCGACGGACGGGATGCGGTAGGCCCCGCCGTCGGTCGTGACGGTAGCAAATTCCTGGCCGCTTTGCCCTTTTACCTTAATGGCGGCCCCGGGAAGTACGGCACCATTAGGGTCGGTTACCGTACCGGTGACCGATCCGGTATTTTGCGCCTGAATAGCGATCTGGGCTAACAGCAGCACCAGACCAGCTATCAAGACATTTGTTAGTCTTCTCATTCATTTCCTCCTCAAGAAAAATAATTCAAGGTTTCACTCAAAAATAAGTGCATGGTCAGGATCATAAATGACCAAATGAGGTATTTAGTCAATACCTGGCAAAAGTATATTTGTCTCCCCGTGTCATTACTCATTCCGGGATTAGTTAAACCTAAACCGGAGTGATTCTCACCAAAACTTTTTATGTGGATAGAAAATTAATTAAGAATAGGCGCAAATTTCGTGCCAATAGTATGCTTGGGATTCAAAGGCACAATCCGGAGAATGAGTATGCCAGCGGATAGTATTTGGCAATGAACAAGTTACGGATTTTTTGAAGGGCGACGATTTAATCGTTCGCTTAAGCGGTTATCTAAAAGACCCGTCTTAGAATCTCAAGATTTGCAAAGAATTGTCAAAAAAATGGAAAAAATCGGAAAATTCAGTTACAAGGAAGTCGATTGACCCAAAAATTACTTGCAGTCCATCACTGCCCTCTTAGCCGCTGGACGAGGGCCTTGAGCTGGTCGGCATCCTTAGCGTTTGGTGCTAACCCCAGATAGGTTTCGAGTTCGGCCACCTGACGTTTCTTGTCGCCGCGGGTGCTGTATATTATCGCGAGTAGCCGGTGGCCCTCTTTTAGCGAGTCCGCCATGGCGTCGCCACCCACTGAAAAAGCGGTTTTGAGTTCCGGCTCCGCGTCATCAAATCTTCCGAGATTGGCGAGTGACTGGCCGAGAAAATAGTGTCCGGGTGCAGACTGAGAGCGTTCCTTTACCACATTGCGGAAAACGGGCTCGGCGTCGGTGTACTTTTTCTGGGTGAAAAGTATTATCCCATGATTTAGCATTGGCTCGTAGAAATCGGGCTTGATCTTGAGTGCGGCGACGTATGCGCCGTCGGCTCGTTCATAATCGTTAAGGCGAAGATAGAGATCGCCCATTTTGCTGTGCGCATAGTAAAAGTCCGGGTATTCCTTGATCGCAAGCTCCAGCTGCTCGATGGCCCCCTTGTTGTCGTTTGCCTTGACCAGGTCGCCGGCCTTCTTAAAATAGTCCATCGCCACTTTTGGTACGTTGGCCAGATCCGAATTTACGACCCCGGGCGGCGCGTCGGTACCCGGCTTGACCTTAAGGCGAAGATTGACGAAATAGTTTTGCGGCGGCATGCCGCGCGGCTGGATGATCGTTACCACCTGTGAAAACGGCTCAAAATCCTTTTCTTTATCGATAACGACCGTATAGTCACCGGACGGCAGGCCGTTTAGCTTAAAATTACCGTACTCGTCGGTCGATGTAACCCGGTCGCCGACGAGCATGCTTTGGATGCGGACCGTGATGCGCCGCTCGAGACGCTGACCGTTTGACGACAATACCATGCCCGATATTGAATTCACTCCGCCCATCCCGCTGTCGGTTGTTGCCGCCCCGTTGGGGATGCCCTGAGCGGTTAGCCGAACGGACGAAAAGACGAAAAGCAACGTTATACCAAACGTGATCCCGCCAATTTTCTTTAATAACATGGTGGTTAAGATTATAACATGTAATAACAACATCCTGTAGTGTTCTAATCTTGTGGTGCCGTTCTGATTTATGGATGTGAATTAAGGAGTAATAGTCTCCTCCGCGTCCTCTGCGAAAATCTCTGCGGCCTCTGCGTTAACCTGGCTTTGAACGCAGAGGCCGCTTGAGGAAGACGAGAGAGAAAAGCCGAGGTTTTCTCCCATTCTTCTCGGCACCACAGGATTAGGACACTACCCGAATGCTAATTGAACCGCAAAATCTTGACAGATGCGGACTTAGAGGATTATGATTCAGAGACGCTTTAGTTTAAGTTCTCTCTACGAGTTTCCGAACCATAGGAGGCAATAATGATCAAACTAGATATAGTCAATCTGGTCGCTGACCGGACGGGTGTCCCCAAGCAAAAGGCCGAGCAGGTCGTCGATTCGCTGTTTGAGGCGATGAAGGACGCACTTGCCCATGGTAATCGCATCGAGCTTCGCGGCTTCGGTGTTTTTGTCGTCAAACCGCGAAAGCGTGGCGTTGGCCGCAATCCACGAACGGGCAAAGAGGTTCCGATCCCCGCCGGCAAGACCATAAGATTCAAACCCGGCAAAGAGCTTTCGGCGAAAGCCTTCTGACGTTTTCGGCGAAAGCCGGCTAACGGTAGTAACATATATAAGAGAGGTTTATTGATCGTAGATCGCACGGCGCGCTTTATTCGCGCGAGCCCGGGACCTGCGGTCTTTTTTTGTCTGACAACCGATGACTGATCCCGATCTGATCGAACCCGAATTTTCATATGAGCCGCCCCTAAGGCGGCCAACCGCGCTCGGCTATGCAAAGCACCTGCTACTGCTCGGCGTTACGTTTTGTACGGCGACCATTGCAGGAACACTCTTTCCCTTTGGCCCAAACACAACACTGCCGGACGCCGATCCGCAAACGGCCTCTGAATTCTTTCAGTTTTTGGCCACCGCTCCGTTGAAATACGCCGGCGTTATCTCGGATGCGGTCACCGCGATCTTTTCCAAACCCGAAATTCTCAAATACGGGCTCAGCTTTTCACTCTCGCTGCTCTTTATCCTGATCTCTCACGAGATGGGCCATTACATCGCATGCCGTTTGTACAAGGTCGACGTGACGCTGCCATTTTTTATCCCGACGCCGCCCATGGTCGGGCCGGCCGGGACGTTTGGTGCGTTTATCAAGATACTGTCGCCAATGCCGTCACGTCGGGCGGTCTTCGACATCGGCGTCGCCGGACCGATCGCGGGATTTATTGCTTTGATACCGGTGGCGTTGATCGGCCTCGCGACCATGCAGGTGGCGACGCAGCAGCAGATGGCCGACATTCACGGTGGGCTGATATTTACCGATCCTTTGTTGATGCGGATATTTGCAATGTTTTTGGGGATCGATCTGAAATACGGTATCGGAAACTCGTTTTATTTCGCAGCGTGGGTCGGCCTGTTGGTGACGGCGTTAAATCTCATCCCGTCCGGCCAGCTCGACGGCGGCCATGCGATCTACGCTATTTTTGGCGAGACCATCCACAAGTGGACGGGCCGAATCGCGTTCGGAATAATGGCTTCGCTGTCGGTTTTAGGTCTGTATTTTTTTGGCAGTCCAAGCGGTTTTCTTATCGCGATCATCCTCGGTATAATGATGCGCATCCGGCACCCGATGCCGTACGATCAAACCCCACTCGATGGAAAACGCAAAGTGATCGCGTTTTTGACATTAGTGATTTTTGTGCTTTGCTTCGTACCGTTTCCTATACAGATTAATTAAGAACAATAGCCACAAAAGGCACAAAAAGCGCAAAAGTAAGAAAATAAATTTCTTTTATGTTTTTCGTGCCTTTTGTGGCCAATCTTCCTACGCTGCTGCCGGCAACAAGCCCTTGATCTCCTTCACCATCTTTTCAACATCTTCCTGACCATCGAGGGCGATCATGAAAAAGTCGTAGCTCGTCTTAAAGCAGACCATTCCGTTGCCAAAGAACCAGACACCCTCGAGTAGCGGGTTGCCGCCGATGATGTTGCCGAGCGGAAAACCCGTGACGGCTGCGGGATTGAGGACATTTGTCATCATGACCGCACCCGACGCAAACGAAAATGCTCCGAGCAGCGGGGCCCCGATGCGTGTCGCAATGTCGCGCTCAAACTTAATGCGTTCGGCGTCGGCCTCGGAAAGCTGGCCTTTTTCGATCAGGTCTTCGCGGCGTTTGAGATAGCCGTCGAAATTTTCGGCAAGCTTTTTGACCGACCATGTCGGGATCGCGGAGTTTAACAGCCAATGCGAGCTGATGCCCGTAAAAACGACGCCAAGGCCCGCGCCGATCGCCATAGAAACCCCGGTGGTTGCCGCGCGGAGCGGATCCTCCTGTGCCCAACCGGCCGCTTTCTTGACCGAATTGATCGCCGAATCAAGCGTGGTTGACAGGCTGGCGCCAAAACCGACCACCTTCGCTACGCGTTTAGCATTTGTGCCGACCGAATCGGCGGCATCGTCAAAAAAATCGCCTGCTTTCCCGGCTGCATCGACGACAACGCCGCCTGCTTTGGAACCGGCCTCGACGGCGACGTCGCGAACGGGTTCGCTTACATTCCAAGCGGTTTTCGCGGCGTCACCCGCGGTGTGGATCACGTCCCCGGTCACCTTGACCGCCTGTTTGCCAAGTTCAGATTTCTCGGCCTCGGTCTTGATATACTCGGCCCCGGTACGTGCGGTGTCGACGACGACATTGGCGGCTCCCTCGATCTTGCCTTTCAGGTCGTACTGCGAATCGATCTCCTCAAGCTTTTCAGTCGCCTTTTTTGTCCAACGCTCGAATGTTTCTTTATAATCGGCCATATATCCATCTTCCTCCCGATCTCTCCAATCAAATACGTCTATTAACGTTAGATTGTTCGCCCAAACGTACGACAGACTGCTAGTCTGTCGATCCAGCCTGTTGCCAGTTCATTTTGAACATAACGAGCGTCGATGAACAGGCTCGGCAGCCTGTTCTACTTTACCACCATATTAAATAGATTTTTGCGCGGGATTTGGTATCCTAGCTTTTTAAGAAGACGCACCATATGCCGATCGTAAAATGCCCGCAATGCGGTAAGGAAACGGAATATAACAATAATGGATTTAGGCCCTTTTGCTCGGAACGGTGCAAATTGCTGGATTTTGGCGACTGGGCGAATGAAAAATTTGGGATAGCCGGCGAACCCACGGAAATGAGCGACGACGAGCTCGACGAGATCGAGAGAGCATTGGAGAAGAAAGAAATATGACACTTTTAATGGACGTTGCACCGGTCGCGAACGGCGTGGGCGTGATCGCTGCGGTCGTATTTTTCCTCATATTTCTGGCGGTGGCGTTTGTTGCTTTTAAGATGCTCAAACGCTCGCTGAAAATGGCGTTTCGCGTCGCGATTGTTGTGGTCATCCTGACAATCGCCGTCGCCGGCAGCGTCGCACTATGGGCGTTCAGCGCGTCAAAAACCCGTCCGCAGCCGCGCCCGACGCAGCCCCGATAACGATTTATGGCAGACACCGGGGCCGGGACAAAAACAAGGGCTTGGCACCGGTATCGCAACCTACCGAAAAATGTCCTCGCCCTGAGCCTTGTTAGCCTGCTAAATGACACGTCGAGTGAAATAATCTACCCGGTTCTACCCGCGTTTCTAGCTCTTAGCCTCGGCGCGTCGCCATTCGCGATCGGCCTGATCGAGGGGTTTGCCGAGTCGGTCGCCAGCATTCTCAAGCTCTTTTCCGGCTATCTCAGCGACCGTTTCGGCACCCGTAAACTGCCTGTTTTCCTGGGTTATTCGCTCGCCGCCGTCACGCGGCCTTTCCTCGCATTTGTCACAAGCTGGCCGCAGGTCCTCGTCGTTAGAATGACCGACCGCGTCGGCAAAGGCATTCGCGGAGCACCGCGCGACGCTCTCATCGCGGACAGCGTGCCGCCCAGCGAACGCGGATTTGCCTTCGGATTTAACCGCGCGTCCGATCATCTCGGGGCCGTTTTCGGGCCGCTCGCATCGTTTGCTCTGCTCTCGATTTTCGCCGCAAATACGCAGAACCCGACGATCCGCGAGTACCAGCAGGTTTTCCTGTTCGCATCCATTCCCGTGGTGCTCGGCCTGATCGTCATCGCCTTTTTTGTCAAAGAGCGAGACAAACCGGCTGCCGACGCCGCTCCTGTCGCGCCGCCAAATCTGTCGCTTCGCGGTTTTGACGGCAATTTCAAACGATTTCTGTTCGTCATAGCGATATTTACGCTCTCGAATTCAACCGACGCATTCTTGCTGCTGCGGGCCGGCCAATCGGGTATTTCGCCGGTAATTTTGCCGCTGCTGTGGATGACGCTGCATGTGAGCAAGGTCGTCAGTTCGCTGATCGGCGGCGACCTCTCCGACCGCGTCGGACGAAAAAAGCTGATCGTCGCGGGTTGGCTGATCTATGCTTTAGTTTACGTCGGGTTTGGTTTCGCGTCCGAGGCCTGGCACGCGTGGGTGCTCTTCATCGTCTACGGCACGTATTTTGGCCTGACCGAGGGCGTCGAAAAAGCATTTGTAGCCGACATGGTGCCCGAAGACAAACGCGGGACGGCATACGGGTTGTACAATTTGGCGTTCGGCATTACGGTATTTCCGGCGTCGCTGTTGTTCGGTTTGGCTTGGAATCAATTCGGGGCCGCCACCGCATTTTTGGCCAGCGGCGGCGTGTCTTTGTTGGCAATATTGTTATTAACGACCGTAAAAACAGAGGCGAAAACGTAGAACAGGCTGCCAAGCCTGTTCATCAACGTTCATTTACTTTCAAGATGTGCGGATAATAAACTTGACCGGCAGACTCGGCAGTCTGCCGTACATTCTAGTCGTTCAAACGCATCGAATTGAGCATCGCCCGAAACGCCGCCGAATAGCTTGCCGACTCGGCTTGTGGGACGACGGTCGCGACGTAGAGCAGGCCACCGTTCCGTAGGGTTGTCGTGTAGATCGTGACAACCTCGGTACGGTTTGTGACCGGCGAACGGCCCGAGAGAATAGTGGTCAAGCCCTGCCGTCCGGCGACGTATGTCTGGACGAGGTCGCCGCGTTGCGTTAGGTACGGATTGCCCTGTAGCATGCTGCTGACATAGGCCTCTGAGTCGTTAGTCAGGTTATTATTTCGGCCGTTGTAGATGCCGATCATCGCTCCGCGAGTGATGCCCTGGTCGCCGTAGGCCCCTTCGGGGGAAAACTGGACATCGTCCTGGCTTGGAAAATCGAGCCAATTTGACGGGACGTTGACGCGGAGCCAACTGAGGCCGGTGTATGCTCTGACGCGGCTGGACGGAAACCGGACGCTGTTCGAATACCGTCCATTTGCGGTCGGGTTCGGCGTGTTGTTAGACCCCTCCGTTCCCTTGCCCGCCTGGGCGTCTTTTTCGATCTGGGCCATCGTCTTTGCTTTCGGCAAGGCGTGGAATCTGGCCTGAACACGCTCAAAATCGCGGGTTATTTTGATCGGCGGGTCCTGAGAGACGCGTAGGTACGATGCCTCTCTGTTGATGTTCTCGTAACGGTTGCCGGGATTTGGATGATCGCTGAGCCATTCGGGGCCACTGCCTTTGGATTCCCCCTCGATTGTCTTAAATACATTGGCTAGGTCATGCGGATCGTACCCGGCCTTGGCCATGATCTGGGCACCGAGCGTGTCGGCCTGAGACTCGTACTCGCGGCTGAATTTCAGCATAAATGTCCCGGCAAGGCCCGCTCCGAGCTGTGCACCGGCCTGACCGCCAATAACCGCGCCGCCGAGTATCAAACCAAGATTGCGAAGAGTGCTGCTCGTACTCGACGCCTTGGTCGCCTGCGCGGTCGCGTGGCGAAGCGCGACGTGGCTCAGCTCGTGGGCCATGACGCCCGCAAGTTCGCCTTCGTTATGCGCCGCTTCGATCATTCCGCGATTGATAAACATCGGGCCGCCGGGCAGGGCAAATGCGTTGAGGTCGCTGGCATTGAGCCACTGAAACCGGTAATTGAATTCCGGATGTTGAAACTCCGGCGGGATCGACGCGACCAGCCGCTGACCGACCCGGTCGATATAACGGGCCGCGTCAGTGTCCGAGATGATCGGCATCTGCTGTTCGACCTGGCGGGCGGCGTCGTTGCCTAATTTTATGTCGTCCTGCACCTTGTACTTATTTTTAGGTGCCACGATCCGCGTCTGGGCCGAGGCCGCGAGCGGCAGTATCAAAAGCGTGGCCGCCATCACGGCAGCGGTTAACTGTTTGCCAAAATATCCCTTTCTCATATGTTCCTCCGGAATCTCAATACCCAAGATTCTAATAGCAATGCCGGTCTGACGCCAACATAGCTTAGGTGACGCCAACTTGGATGTAAATTGTTTTCGCGCGCGTTCGCCGCAATTGACGGCCGCAATATTATCAAAATGTTAACAAGATGTTACAAAACCCACCTAAAAAAAGAGTACTACTTAAAAGTTAAGTATTATGTAACCTGCCGGACATCCGCTCTGAACTATAATCGTGCGAGTCATTTATGAATCAGCGACCGCAATCGATCACGTTCGATCCTGCTCGGGGACATTTCGGCACATTCGCCGATGACAAAATGGAACGACGCATAGCAAATTCACAACTTGACCTGTTAAGGGACAAAATCTTATTGCTCGGCGGCAAGACTGAGGAGGCCGTCCACCGGGGCCTGCGTTCGCTGACGGAACGCAACAGCGAATTGGCGTTAAGCGTTTGCGAAAACGACGAGCAGATCGACCAGATGGAGTTGGAGATCGATCAGCTCAGCATCGAGATACTCGCGTCGCAGCAGCCGACGGAACACGACCTGCGGCTTGTCGTGTCAGTCGCCAAAATTACGCCAATACTCGAACGCATCGCCGATCACGCGTCGAGCATTGCCGCGGCAGCGATCATTCTCAACAATGAGCCGCAGATAGACAGCTATGTTGATTTTTCGATGATGGCCGACATCGCGGCGGATATGTTAGGCGAGGCGTTAAACGCCTTCACGTCCGAGGACGCGGACAAATCGCGCGAGATCATCAGCCGCGACCGCGAGTTGGATGCGTGCTACGGCCGCGTCTTCGACGGGCTGCTCGCAAATATGTCCAGACACCCGGAATCATCGGCCGGAACGGCACGGCTGATGTTCGTTGCAAAGCACATCGAACGGATCGGCGATTATGTAAAAGATATTTGCGAATTGAACGTATATCTGCGAGAGGCTGTCTTTATCAAGCACAGCCCGCAAAGTTAAAGGTGCGCGCTTGTTCGACAATAACTTCGGCGCTCGTTTATGATTTGATTTCTTAGTAAAAAATAGATCGGGAGATACATCGAATGGCTTTTAGCTTTTTGCCGAAAGAAGATCAATATTTTGAATTGTTCTCGCAAATGTCGAAGAAAATTCAGGAAGCGGCGGACATTCTGGTCGATATGCTTAAGGCATCCGACGAGGAGTTTGACTCGTTCTCGAAACGTATCAAGAGCGTTGAGCACGAGTGTGACGAACTCGCGCACAGCGTGACCACCAAGCTCAATAAATCGTTCATTACGCCATTTGACCGCGAGGATATTTATACGCTGGCAATGGCCCTGGACGACGTTTGCGATTACATCGATGCCTCGGCCCGATCGATCGTAATGTATGACATCCACGGTAACGACCCGCATGCACAACAGCTCGGAGCTATAATTCAAAAGCTCGCGGGCGAGATCAACGGAGCTGTTTCGTTCCTTAAAGTCGCAAAGGGAATGGAGCAGCATCTGCTAAACATCCAGCGGCTCGAAAATGATGCCGACGACATTTATTTCCGGGCAATGGCAGAGTTATTTAAGAATTCACCCGACGCCGTAAGGCTCATTAAATACAAGGAGCTTTATGACATGCTCGAGAACGCGACCGACAAGTGCGAGTATGTCGGTAATATCATCGAATCCATCGTTCTAAAACATAATTAATAGGTGTCGGTTGTCAGTTGTCAGAATGGGCTTTGGAACTGACAACCGGCAACTGACCACTGACAACTGACCGACCATATGGATCAACAAACTGCTTCATTAGCCCTGGTAATTGTCATTATCGCGGTGGCCCTTGCCTTTGATTACGTCAACGGCTTTCACGATGCCGCAAATTCGATAGCGACGGTCGTTGCCACACGCGTTCTCTCGCCTGGCGTCGCAGTCGCGATGGCCGCGTTTTTCAATTTTTTCGCCGTAGTTGTTTTCGGGACCGCTGTTGCTAAAACTGTCGGAGGCGATATGATAAATATTGACGCTATCCGTGTAGAAGAACGGCTTTACGTCCTGCTTGCAGCGGTGATCGGCGCCATTATATGGAATCTTATCACCTGGTGGCTCGGGCTGCCGACATCAAGTTCACACGCTCTGGTAGGGGCATACGCCGGAGCTGCTATTACCGCTTACATTTGGTCGAATTCCGGTATAGGTGGAGTAGAAACCGTGCTAAAGGCTGCCGGTTGGATCAAAACGATCACGTTCATCGTGCTGTCGCCGTTGATAGGGATGCTCCTTGGTTTTATACTGATGGTTTCAGTGTATTGGATCTTTCACCGTGTGCGGGTCAACCGCGTTGACCGCATTTTCCGCATCGGCCAACTCTTTTCGGCGGCTGCATATTCTCTGGGGCATGGCGGAAACGACGCTCAAAAGACGATGGGCATCATCACGATCGTGCTTGTATCCGGCGGTTTTCTCCAAATGGCTCCCGGCAATAAATTGCCCGACATCCCGCTCTGGGTTGAGGTCGCTGCATGTGGAGCAATCGCCCTGGGCACGCTCTCAGGCGGATGGCGCATAGTCAAAACAATGGGCACAAAGATCGTCAAACTCCAACCGGTCGGCGGTTTCTGCGCCGAAACGGCCGGGGCGATCACGCTCTTTGGCGCGACCGCGTTTGGAATTCCCGTTTCAACGACGCATACAATCACCGGTTCGATCGTCGGTGTTGGCTCCGCCAAACGCTTTTCCGCAGTAAAATGGGGCGTCGCCGGCCGCATCGTCTGGGCCTGGGTGCTGACCATCCCCGCCGCCGCCGCAATCGCCGCAGGCTCGTATTTTGTGGTACTCCTGGTTGAAAAGATCTTCGGCGTTGTGTCGTAAAAGCCTCATTTACTTGCCAAAACTTGTCCCGAATGACATCATTTTCTTTTGGAGAATGTGATGTCCATAACACTCGAAACACCTCAGCTTCTGGAAGATTATCTCATCATGCCTGATGAAGAGGTTCACGCGCGGATCGAGGCAGCGCGTGAGGAATTGGGTAAAAGGGTCGTTATTCTCGGCCATCATTACCAACGAGACGATGTCATCCGTCACGCCGATCTGACGGGCGACAGCTACCAGCTTTCGGTAATGGCGTCGCAGACCGAGGCTGAATATATCGTCTTTTGCGGCGTTCATTTCATGGCCGAATCGGCTGATATTCTTGGGAAAGATCATCAACACGTAATCCTGCCCGACCTCGGTGCCGGGTGCTCGATGGCCGACATGGCGACTATCGATCAGGTCGAGGATGCGTGGGAGCAGCTAGGCGAGATCGGTGTTTTGGACAAAAAGGTCGCGCCGATCACCTATATGAACTCGACGGCGCAGATCAAGGCGTTTTGTGGCCGGAACGAGGGTGTCGTGTGTACGTCGTCGAACGCCATTCCGCTCTTCGACATCTACCTGAAAGAGTTCGACAAGATGTTTTTCTTTCCCGATCAGCATCTTGGGCGAAACACCGGTGCGAAATTTGGCATCCCGCTCGACAAGATGGTGCTGTGGAATCCGCACGAGGAATTGGGCGGCAATACCGAGGAGCAGCTTCGCGAAGCAAAATTAATTCTCTGGCGCGGCCACTGCTCGGTCCACGGACGCTTTAAGCCGTGGCATGTCGATAAAATTAGAGAAGAGTTACCCGGCGTGCAGGTACTCGTCCATCCCGAATGTATCCGCGAGGTTGTAGAATTGAGCGATCTCGACGGCTCGACATCGTTCATTATCAAAACCGTCGAAAATTCGCCTGTCGGATCAAAATGGGCGATAGGAACCGAAGTAAATCTCGTCAACCGCCTACAGACACGCTTTCCCGATAAGGAAATTCGTCTCCTCGCCCCCGACCTCTGCATGTGCGCGACTATGTACCGCATCGCCCCGCAAAACCTGGCGTGGGCGATGGAAAATCTCATCGACGGGAACGTCGTCAACGAGATAGTGGTAGATGACGAAACTAAGCACTTCGCGGGCGTTGCCCTTGACCGGATGATCTCGCTTACAGAAAAAAGAAATTAGCCACGAATAGCACGAATGAAGAGGCTTTATTCGTGCTATTCGTGTAATTCGTGGCAAAACTCTTTCCTTGCATTATTCACTCAGGTCAAACAAAATAATTAAAAGGAGAATACTTACGATGACCGAAGCCGAATCATCCGCGATCTCACGCATGCGGTGCAGCGAAATAATGACGAAAAACGTGCGGACGGCGACGCGCGATATGTCACTTAGCGAGGTCGCGGCCTTGATGCGCGACGGCGATATGGGTGCCGTGCCGGTCGTTGACGGCGTCAAGCTGATCGGTATCGTAACTGACCGCGACATCGTTATTCGCGTGATCGCCGAGGGCAAAGGAATTGACACATCTGTCGGTGAGGCGATGACGACCGAGCTTTTTACTGTCACGCGGGACGATTTTGCTTTCGAAGCGATCCGCCTGATGGGCGACAAACAGATCCGTCGTATTCCGGTCGTCGGTTCGTCAGGCGAACTCGCCGGCATCATCGCGATGGCAGATGTCGCCCTTGAAATGGAAGACGAACGTGAGATCGCCGAGACTCTTGAAGAGATTTCAAGCGGAAGTTCGTTTTGGAGTAAGAATTAGTTACAGGTGACGGGTGACAGGAAAGATCGAATCTTGTTACCAGTCACTTGTTACCCGTCACCCGAAAATGGCCAAATCCACCAATCGTAATTTTCAATTCATCGGCTCGTCGAAAACCCCAGTTTCCGGCCGCTTGTGGTATCCGGCGGCGGATGTGTATCAGACGCCGGACGGCTGGGTCGTCAAGGTCGAGCTAGCCGGCGTTTCGGCCGAGGAAATCGTGATCGAAATCCAGGGTAATGCGCTTTACATCGCGGGCAGCCGCAAGGACCGGTCGTGCGCCAGCGGCATTTCGTATCAGCAGATGGAGATAACGTACAGCAGTTTTGAGAAAACGCTGCGGTTTCCCGCGCCACTCGAAGGTGCGTCGATCGAGCACATGTTTGAGAATGGCCTGCTGATTATCACTTTGCGGAAAGCAGTGTAGAACAGGCTGCCGAGCCTGTTCATCAACGTAAGTATGCAATCAAGTTGAATGGACGTTCGACTTAACCGACAGACTCGGCAGTCTGTCGTACAAAGGATTTTATGGCTGATAACGAAAACATTGACCCATTTGAAACTGCTGAGATAAAAAAGCCGCAGGAATTTGAGATAGCGGTCTTGCCGCTGCAAAATACGACGCTTTTTCCCGAAACGGTCGTGCCGCTTGCGGTTGGCCGCGAGCGTTCGACCCGCGCGGTCGAAGCTGCTCTTGCGACCGAGGAAAAGCTCATCGCCACGGTTACAACCCGCTCCGACAATGTCACGGGTGACGATGCTAAATATGACGATCTGTTTAAGATCGGCACCATCGTCAACATCAAACGCATGATGCGAAACGAGGGCATTATGCAGCTTATCGTCCAGGGAATGGACCGCTTTGAGATCGTTGAATGGACCGGCGAACAGCCCTATCTAAAGGCGAAAGTGCAAATACTGCCCGAGCTTCGCCGCGTTGACGACGAAGAGATCGAGGCGTTAAAACGCAATATTCAGGGAATGATCCAGGAGGCCCTCGCGTTACTGCCAAACGTACCGCCCGAGATCCGGATGGCGGTCACGTCGCAGGATAACCCGGTGCAGCTCGCCTATTTTATGGCGTCGGTGCTCGACCTCGGCTTCGAGACCGAGCAGAAAATGCTCGAATCGAGTACCGTCGACGGATTGTTGACGCTGACGCACGCGGCGCTCGCACGGGAGCTCGAGATCATGCAGATACGGTCTAAGATCGCCAACGAGGCCCAGCACGAGATGGACAAATCGCAACGCGACTACGTGCTGCGCCAACAGATGAAGGCGATCCAAAAGGAGCTTGGCGACGACGAAACGGGAGAAAAGGCTGAGGCCGACCAGCTTCGCGAGCGGCTCGAAAAGGCCGATCTGCCCGACGATGTCCGCAAAGAAGCGACCCGCGAACTCAAGCGGATGGAGCAATTGCCCCAGGCCGCACCCGATTACCACGTCATTCGCACATATCTCGAATATATCCTCGAATTGCCGTGGATGAAGTCCAGCGAGGAAAAGCTCGACCTCAACGAAGCTCGGAAAATACTCGACGAGGATCATTATGGCCTCGATGACATTAAAGAACGTATTCTCGAATCCCTTGCGGTTGTAAAGCTGCGGCCCGATTCCAAGAGCCCGATCATCCTGTTCGTCGGCCCTCCGGGAGTCGGTAAAACGTCGCTTGGGCGGTCGATCGCACGGGCCTTGGGCCGCGAATTTGACCGAATATCCTTGGGCGGTATGCGTGACGAAGCGGAATTACGTGGCCATCGCCGGACATATGTCGGAGCAATGCCGGGACGTATTATCCAGGCCCTTCGTCGCGTGGCGGTCAATAACCCGGTGCTGATGCTCGATGAGATCGACAAGCTCGGCAATGATTTTCGCGGCGACCCGTCTGCTGCTTTGCTAGAGATCCTCGATCCGGCGCAAAACAATACGTTTCGTGACAATTACATCGATCTGCCGTTTGACCTGTCAAAGGTTTTCTTTATCGCGACCGCCAACCAGCTCTCACCGATACCGATGCCGCTTCGCGACCGCATGGAGATTATCCAGCTTGCCGGTTACAGCGACCGCGAAAAGCTGAATATCGCCAAGCAATACCTGATACCACGTCAGATCAAGGAAAATGGCCTCTCGGATGAGCAGCTTGCGATCACCGATGACGCGATAAACCTTTTGACCTCAAGATATACCCGCGAGGCCGGTGTCCGCCAGCTCGAGCGCACGGTTGGCAATCTTGCCCGAAAGGTGGCGCTAAAGGTCGCCCAGGGCCTGACCGAAAAAGTCTCGATCTCCGCTGAGGAGGTCAAAGGCTATCTCGGGCCGCCGAGAGTTTATCCGGAAGAGGCCCGCAAAGAATTGCCCGCAGGTGTAGCGACCGGCATGGCCTGGACCGAGATGGGCGGGGAAGTTCTGTTTATCGAAGCAACTCTGCTGCCTGGCGGCAGCGGCCTGACGCTGACCGGCCAGCTTGGCGAGGTGATGAAGGAGTCGGCCCAGGCGGCACGCAGCTATCTGTGGTCGCACGCCTCCGAATTTGGCATCGACCCCGATGTCATTAAGCAAAACGGCATTCACGTCCACGTCCCTGCCGGCTCGATACCAAAGGACGGCCCGAGCGCGGGGGTGACCATGGCGTCAGCGATGGCGTCGCTCTTTACTGGCCGCAAGGTACGCTCCGACACATCGATGACCGGCGAGATCACGCTTTCGGGCCTTGTATTTCCCGTCGGCGGTGTCAAGGAAAAAGTACTCGCTGCCCACCGTGCCGGCATCCGACGGATAATCATGCCGGACCGAAACGTGCCGGACATCGAGGAGATCCCCGACGACGTGCGAAAAGACCTTGAGATCATTCCGGCAAAGTTTATCAGCGATGTCCTTACCGCCGCCCTCGAAGCCGACGCATCGCCATCGCCGACGCCACCGCACGTATTCGATGCGGCCACGCAGGACGTCAATAACATTCAAATGCAGGAAGTTAAAGAAACTGAATGATTGGGTAGTGTCCCACCCGGGTCTGAAGATTAGGCTACGAACAGCCGTTCGCCGCTTGCGTGAGCTATAAGCACTTATGCAGCCGGACGTTCTTTCCCAGTTCAAGTTGGAAATCACCGATCAGATCGCCCGTGTCCGCCATCATGACTTTAAGGGTCATTTGATTGCCTGATATCCGGCCGGTGTAGTGGGCGGGGTCGCGTCTGTCGAGGACGCCTTCGCGGATCGGGCCGCCCCGTTCGCGGGTGTGAAAGCCTTTGGCGTCGAAATTACCGTTTTGGTCGATCGTCAGGACACCGGTTATTTCGCCATGGGCGCAGTCGTATTCGATCGCGGTCGAATTGGCTTCGACAACAAGCCTGATGCCATTGCCGCCCCAGTTGCCGGGGGAAACGTTTCTTCGCTGCACTTTGTTCATTGTTGGTTTGACCACCTTTTTAG
>JANYIL010000164.1 GCA_025362075.1 Chloracidobacterium sp. | reverse complement strand
TAATGGCGAAAGCCTCTTGGCAATTTATGCCTCAACGATCTCAACCGTTGTCTCGATTAATGTTTTGGGTATCAACGCCGGGAAGTAGGCCATGATCTCCTCGACTTTTGGGCGACCGCCGGCGAAGCCGGTCACGGCTGGCGGGCCGGTTAAGATAAGGGGGGCGAGCTCTTTTGTAAACCTTTCAACATCGGCTTTGTTTTGGCCGCGGACGCCGATGCGGAGTTGGACTTCGGGGATGTCGGAAAGATCCCTGTCGCTACCGCTCCCGGTACTGACAGCAAGGTGGCCGTGGGTGGCGTTGACGCCGACGAATTCAGTTAAGATCAAGTCAAAGTTCAATCCTAGATTATCAAGCCGCTCACGAAGTATCTTGTCGGCGGCTTTTGCTTTTTCGCAGGCATCGGGCCAGGCGTAGACGAGGGTGCCGACGGCTTTGTAGCCGTCGGAGTACGCGATCGAAACTTTGTAAAAATCGGTCTTTGGATGGCCGCCGATGCCGAATACGCGGACGCGATTCTCTCCGGCGTCCTCAACCTGGATCGTAGCAAAATCGGCGACTACGTCGGGCGTGATGTATTCGTGCGGGTCGCCCATCTCGTAGAGCAGCTGCTCTTTGACGGACTGGACGTTGACGCGGCCGCCGGTGCCTTCGTGTTTGGTGACAATAAATTCACCGTTTGGCGAGGCTTCGACAATGGGAAAGCCGATATTTGCCATGTCCGGGATCGATTGCCAATCGTATTGGCAATTACCGCCGCTCGACTGTGCACCACACTCAATAATATGCCCGGCGATCGTTCCGGCTGAGATGCGGTCCCAGTCGTCGAATGCCCAGCCAAATTCGTGCATTAGCGGAGCGAGGGTTAAACCCGTGTCCGTCAGGCGTCCGCCGACGATGATGTTCGCACCCTTTCCAAGCGCTTCGACGAGCGGTGCGGCGCCGAGGTAAACATTGGCGGACTGGACCTTGTCGCGAATGGCCGCCAGCGGTTCGCCGGTGTCCATGCTGTCGATCGCAATGCCTTTGGCGATCCAGGCGTCAAGCTTGTCGAGAACGTCATCACCAGTCACGACTCCTATCTTGACCTTGCCCGCAAGGCCGAGTTCGCGGGCGACATCGCGGATCGCTTCGGCACAGCCGATGACGTTAACGCCCCCGGCGTTTGAGAGCACCTTGATATTCTTTTCGACGCAATCCGGCAATATTTCCCGCATCAGCGAGACAAAATCGCGTGCATATCCGGCCTCCGGGTCGCGTGAACGCTGTTTTTGCAGGATGGACATCGTTACCTCGGCGAGGTAATCGAGCATTAGATAATCGATTGACCCCTTTCGGACCTGATCGACCGGGGCGGTCAGCATATCGCCCCAAAATCCCTGCCCGCCGGCGACGCGAATAGTTTCCTTCATAACTTAATATTATATGCTAAAAAGTTAGGCGTCCAAATTCCGGCCATTTTGCCGAAATGCGAACGCCTATCTTAGAAATAGAAAACTACACGAGCCCGTTATGGTCTCGGTTTTTTCGGTCCCATGACGATGTCGTGGGTTTTGTGCCCGACGCCGCGGCCGATGCCTTTACCTTTTACCCAAACCTTTTTGGTGATTTTTTTGCCGTGTCGCCACGTCGTTTTCGTTACCCAACGGCCTTTACGATAAACCTTATGCGAAACGCGTTTGGTCGTCGGAACGATCTGCGTCGTCAAATTTACTGACGGCGCAGCCCCCGCTGTATTGTCCGCGAAAAATACGATCGTCAGGCTCATCAAAATGCCGACAAATAATGTTGCTAATTTTTTCATTATATCTCCCCTTAATTGATTGTGAACTAGTAAAACACTTGTGATCATCACACGTAAAATGCGAGATGTCTGTCGTCCGGCATACTATTGCGGCCGGACGTTTTTGCGAATGAAAGTTACAATATCCTCGGTCGACGTTCCGGGCAGAAATATCTCCGAGACACCTTTGGATTTTAGCGGCCCTATATCCTCTTGCGGCACGATGCCGCCGACCAGCACCAGTGTATCATCCATTCCGTTTGCGCGAAGCAGATCAACGATGCGCGGGCACAGCGTATTGTGTGCTCCGCTCAGAATAGAAATGCCGACCGCATCGACATCTTCCTGCAAGGCCGCCGAGGCTATCATTTCGGGCGTTTGCCGCAGGCCAGTGTAAATGACCTCCATACCAGCATCGCGGAGCGCTCTGGCGATGACCTTTGCACCGCGGTCGTGTCCGTCGAGGCCGGGCTTGGCGACCAAAACTCTGATCTTTCGCTCGTTCATAATAGGTGTCCAGTATATTAAGGCTTGAACCGCGAGAGCAAACCGCCGGGCTTGATAAGTGGTCCTAGCTTTTGCCCACGTCCATGTTTGGAGAAGCAAATACGCATTTCAACTTCTTTGTGACGCCCGTCTGACGTTTTATCGCCTGATACATTTCGACCCATCCGTGGGTGTTTATCCATAATGGGTTATAGCTGTGTATCGGTTTTATGATCCCGTATCGCGGTTCCTCGGTCTCCTGGACAAATGAATTGAACATTCTATCCCAAATTATCAAAACTCCCGCGTAATTCTTGTCTAAATACGGATTATTCACACCGTGATGGACTCGGTGATGCGATGGAGTATTAAATACATACTCAAACCAGCCCATCGTCTTAATAAATTTCGTATGTATCCAGAATTGATAAATGAGATTAAATCCATGCATCACCGCAAACATCCACGGAGCAAACCCTAGTAGCATGATCGGTGCATAAAATATCCAGTGCAAAATGCCGCTGAACCAGCTTTGACGCACCGCGACGCTTAGGTTGTAATGCTCGCTGGAGTGATGGACGACGTGAAAATTCCAAAACAGTCGTGATTCGTGGCTCACGCGATGAAAAACGTAATAAACCAGGTCGTCGATAAAGAATAACGCGACCCACGTCCACCACGCATCCGCCGGGAATTTGAACGGGGCGATATTATAGAAAAACAAGTAGATATACCCGGTGGCCAGCCCGAACAACGCACCCCAAACGACGCTCATAAACCCCATGAAAATGTTGCCGCATGTGTCTTTGCTATCGTTAAATTCACTCGATCCTTTACGCCGCGCCCAAAATGCCTCGATCGCTATCATCGAGGCAAAAAACGGAATGGCAATTACGGTCGGCGTTAGCATGTGTTTACATTAAGTCACTTCAAGGAATGGCTTCAAGCGCCCAATGATGTTTGGATGCTCATTTGTCGGGCTTTGCCAATGAAAAGTTTCCAGAAAAGTGAAAATATAGTAGCATCAGGGTATTGGATCTCTCTGCCGCAGCTGAGCGAAATGGTCAAGAAAACCTTAAAGGTTCTGGTAATATTGATAGTTGCGGCTGTGATAGTATTGCAGTTCTTCAGGATCGATAAGGCCAATCCGCCGGTCGTGCAGGCGGAGACATTAGAGGCAACGACGGTCGTGTCGCCGGACATCAGTTTGATCATCGGACGCTCGTGCAATGATTGTCACAGCAATCAGACGAGGTATCCGTGGTATTCGAACATACAGCCGATGGCGTGGATGCTTAAAAATGACATTGATGACGGGCGTCGGAATTTGAATTTTAGTATTTGGAGTACATACGCGCCGAAGCGGCAATCGAAGAAATTTGAGCAGATCTGCGACCAGATTACATCAAAGGAGATGCCACTGCCGTCATACCTCTGGATCCACCGGGGCGCGGTCTTGAGCGATACTGAATCGAAAGCTCTGTGCGACTGGGCAAAGGGTGAACAAGCGAGGGTAGATGCGGCGATCGCCGCTGCGGGGCAGTAGATACTATTTATGTCAGTTTTGTCGATCGTTCATTACCCCGGACCAGTCTTGCAAGAAGTTGGGAAGCCGGTTGGGGACGAAGAGTTTAACGGCGATCTGGAGAAATTAGTCTCCGATATGTTTGAAACGATGGCAGAGGCGCGTGGCGTTGGACTGGCGGCACCGCAGGTCGGGGTGTCGAAACGGTTGTTTGTTATGGACGTTCCGGTCGAAGGCGGCGAGCCTGAGCGTCACGTGCTCGTCAATCCCGAGATCATCGATGTTGAAGGCGAGCAGACGGGCGACGAAGGATGTCTTTCTTTTCCCGGGCTTTATCAGGTTGTTAGACGCGAAATGCGCGTCATCGCTCGTGCCAGGAACGTCAAAGGCGAAGAGTTTGAGTTGGATGTCGCCGATCTCGCCGCCCGATGCATATTGCACGAGACGGACCATTGCGACGGCATTGTTTTTCTTGACCGGATGACGCCTTTAAAACGGCAAATGGCAAAGCGAAAGATCAAGACATTACAAAAAACAGGGAAGTGGAATTAAATTGGATATAAAAGAGACAAAACTAACGGCCGAATTGGGTTCCAGCGGAGAGCTAAATAAATATCTCACCGAGGGATGGGTGCTTATTTTGAGTTATGTTAAACATGCGAGCGACTCACAGCAGCCGCGCTTTGTCGTCGGCTGGCAGGCCGACGGGCCGCCGGTATTTCCGGAGTTGCTTGACGAATGGGAACGTCGCGAGATCCGCATGAGTAGGAACCGATAGCAGATTTTTATGCAGACACAACGAACATTGGACGAATTCAAGAACGAACCATTTACCGATTTTTCGAAGCCGGAGAATGCTGCCGCAATGCGAGCCGCGATTGAAAAGGTGCGGAGCGAGCTTGGCCGCGAATATCCGATCGTGATCGCCGGTGAAAAGGTCGTGCTCGATGCAAAATTCTCAAGCTTTAGTCCTTCTAACAAATCGGAGGTCATAGGTGTTTTTTCGGAAGGCGATGCCGATACGGCCCTTGTGGATCAGGCCATCGAAGCAGCGACTTCTGCTTTTAAGTCGTGGCGCAACGTGGATCCAGCAACGCGGGCCGAATATCTTTTTAAGATCGCCGCCATAATGCGTGAGCGGAAGCACGAACTGTCTGCCTGGATGGTATTCGAGGTCTCGAAAACGTGGGCCGAGGCTGACGGCGACACCGCCGAGGCGATAGATTTCTGCGAATTCTACGGTCGCGAAATGCTCAAATGGGCGGCCGAGCAGCCGATCACGCCTTATCCGGGTGAAAAGAATACGTTTGAATACATTCCTCTCGGCGTCGGGGCGATCATTCCGCCGTGGAATTTTCCGCTCGCGATCATGGCGGGAATGACAATGGCCGCTGTGGTTGCGGGGAATTCGGTTGTGTTGAAGCCATCGTCGGATTCACCGACGATCGCCGCCAAATTCATGGAAATAGTCGAAGAGGCCGGTTTGCCGGCCGGCGTCGTTAATTTTATAAGCGGCAGCGCCGCAACGGGCGAAGCGATGGTGACGCATCCGAAAACGCGGTTTATCTCGTTCACCGGTTCGAAAGGCGTTGGCCTTCATATCAACGAAGAAGCGGCAAAAACCCGGCCTGGACAGATCTGGATCAAACGTGTTGTCGCCGAAATGGGCGGTAAGGACGCGATCGTGGTTACCGACGACGGCGACATTGACGCGGCGGCGAGTGGTGTCGTGGCGGCAGCCTTTGGCTATCAGGGCCAGAAGTGCTCGGCGTGCTCGCGGTTGATTGTTGACGAAAAGGTCCATGACGAGCTGATCGCAAAGGTTGTCGAGCAAACAAAGCGGCTCAAGATCGGCCAGCCGACTGAGGGCGATACCAATGTGGCAGCGGTCATTAACAAACGGTCGTTCGATTCGACCCTTAAATACATCGAAAAAGGCAAGGCCGAAGGCGGCCAGGTTCTGACGGGCGGGACCGGCGACGAGACCAATGGATATTTTATCGAACCGACGATCATCGATAACGTCCAGCCGGGATCGACACTCGAGCAGGAAGAGGTTTTCGCTCCCGTTTTGGCCGTTATCAAGGCCCGGGATTTCGATCATGCGCTTGAAATCGCCAACGGCACCGAATTTGGGCTAACCGGAGCTCTATATTCTGCATCTCAGGAGAGATTGGATCGCGCGGTTCGCGATTTTCACGTAGGTAACTTATATTTGAATCGAAAATGTACAGGTGCCCTTGTCGGCGTCCATCCATTTGGCGGGTTCAATATGAGCGGTACCGATTCCAAGGCGGGAGGCCGCGAATATTTGCTCCAGTTCATGCAGGGCAAATCTATCGCACAGAAGATCTGATCTTCACAATATATTTGGTTTTAGGACACTTTCGCAGGAAAAATATAAATGAAAAATCGAAATCTCTTTATCGGATTGTTCGCGGTAATGCTGCTGTCGCTTTCGACGGTTGCCGCTTCTGCTCAAAAAACGGCTGTAAAACCTATCATCTTTGCGGTATCGGGTGATGGTAAATCGCTGGAGCCCATCGCGTACATTAGCAAGGGCAAGTTGGAGCCACCGGTAAGCGGTGGCGATGAAGCAAACCTGATCACGGCGTTTAATAAGACCTATTACAAGCCCGGAACCGTCTACCGGCTCATATTCGGCTCGGCAAATGCCGGAACGGTGACCGTCAAGAGCTCAAATGCAAAGGCTGAATGCTCCAGAAATGTAGCTACGGTGACGACAAGTTCGCCCAAGGCACAGCTCAAGGGACTGGTTGAGGGGTTGGCGACAAATGCCCCGATTAAAACTACCACTGTCAGCTACCGGAGAAAACCGACCGCCGCCGAAAAGGATGAGATCGATGCTCTGGCCAAAGCCGAATTTGTAAAGCAAAAATTAACGCCTAAGGTGATGAGGTATCAAAATCTCACGGCTCTGGATATAGATAATGATGGCAAGGCAGATTTTGTTGGCTCCTACTGGGTCGAGATCGACAAGCTGACCCGCGGACTGCTCTTTTTTATTGCAACTAAAGACAGCAAGGGCAAGTATGCGATCGGGTATCAGGAATATCGCTCCATCGATCAGGCCAGCCTCATGAGTGGTGCTGAGATCAAGATGGTTGACGATGGAACGCTTCACGAATTGCTGCTCGACGCCTATGACTTTGACGGTGATGGAACCGCTGAAATATTTACGAGCGAGTCGTCGTTTGAGGGCATCGGGTTTTACGTTTATCACCGCTCCGGGGCAAAATGGACCAGGGTTTTCGAAGGCTCGAATTATCACTGCGGGTTTTGATCATCACGGACATTCAAATTTCTTGTTAACCGGATCAGGTGTTAAGTTCTTAATTGGGCTTAACACTTTTTTCCAATATATGGGCGTAAAACTGTAGCGTCGATGCCAATACGGCAAAAATGAGAATTGTTTTTATGGGAACGCCTCAGGCGGCGGTTCCGTCATTAGCCAGATTGCTAAGCGACGGCCATGACGTCGCGGCGGTCTACACGCAGCCGGACCGGCCGTCGGGGCGGGGGAACAAGATAATTTTGTCCCCAGTCAAGGAATTTGCGACCGGTCATGATCTGCCGGTCTTTCAGCCGGTCAAGGTAAAGACAATCCAGACCCACGAAGTTTTCCAGTCACATCGAGCAGATGTCGCGGTCGTCGTCGCCTATGGACGACTCTTGCCGGAGACCTTGCTGGATGCATATCCAAAAGGTGCGATAAACGTGCATTTTTCTTTGCTGCCGAAATATCGTGGGGCCGCACCCGTAAACTGGGCCATTGTTAATGGTGAATTCGAAACCGGTGTGACCACAATGAAGATGGACGCCGGTCTCGATACCGGCGATATGCTCTTGCAGCAAACCGTTGAGATCGGCCCCGAAGAAACGGCCGTCGAGCTGATGAACAGATTGGCGTTTGCAGGAGCCGACTTACTCTCGGAAACATTGGCGATTCTCGATACGCTCGCACCCGTTAAACAGAATCATGATCTCGCAACGTTGGCTCCGATAATGAAGAGGGAAGACGGCCTGATCGATTGGCAAATGCAGGCACAACATATCTCAAACCGAATCCGTGGTTTTCAGCCGTTTCCGTCAAGTTTCACGTTTATCAATGCGACCAAACTGACTATTTGGAGTGCGTTTCCGACAGAGCCGCTTGCCGGAGCAAAACCTAGTGAGATATTGATGGCGAGCGGTGATATGTTTGAGGTGGGTTGCGGTGGCGGTACGGTGCTAAAGATCGAAGAGGTCCAGCCGGAAGGAAAACGGCGGATGGCCGTTCGTGATTTTCTAAACGGGGCAAAACCACAGATAGGCACGATATTGGGTAAGTAGATGAGTGAGTCAGGTCAGGTTCAAATAATTACATTCTATGAGTTTAAGAAACTCGAAGTGGTCGCTCCGCTCGAGGATCTTAAGACGTGCTTTCGAGAAATTTTTATTGAGCTTGGCGTTCGCGGAACGATCATACTTGCCGCCGAAGGTTATAACGGCATGGTATGCGGCAGCATGGACGCGATTACGGGGTTTATCAGCCGTGCCGAAACGATCCTGCAAACCACGCTCGTCTTTAAATCGTCATTTCATGACACCGCCCCGTTCCGCAAGATCGACGTCAAGATCAAGCCGGAGATCGTGACCTTAAAAAAAGAAGTCGACATCTCGCTTGGTCTGGGTACTCATGTTAAGCCGACAGACTGGAACAAAGTCATATCCGATCCCGAAACGTTACTCCTCGACACGCGAAATGATTACGAATACAAGACCGGCACGTTTCGCGGCGCGATAAACCCAAATACCGCAAAGTTTAGCGAGCTGCCCGACTTTGTGGCCGAAAATCTCGACCCTGAAAAACACAAGCGAGTCGCGATGTTTTGTACCGGCGGCATCAGGTGCGAAAAATTTGCTCCGTTTATGAAACAGCTTGGCTTTGAGGAAGTTTATCAGCTCGAGGGCGGCATTTTGAAGTATCTCGAAGAGGTTCCTAAGGCAGAAATGCTTTGGGAAGGCGAGTGTTTCGTTTTCGATGAACGAACAACCGTCGACGATAAGCTGAGCAAAGGGGCAGGCCCGGACTACTCACAACGGCACGCAAACGCAAAAAAGCCGCCTTACAAGGTCGCAAAATGAACATTTCGCCGGCACGCACCGCCGCTTTCGATGTTCTGCTCCGAATCGAGAACGAAAAGTCTTTTTCGTCGGCGCTTTTACCGCTGTACGAAGAGACGCTTTCAGCGGCCGACGCGGCACTGTGTCACGAGCTTACGCTTGGCTCGCTGCGGCGGCAGATCTACCTGGACAAGTTAATTACACATTTTGCGGGCAGCAAAAAGCTTGATTCGGCTGTTCGCGTTGCGATTCGTCTTGGCCTTTATCAGCTATTATTTCTTGACAAAATTCCTGACCATGCGGCGATCAATGAGAGTGTCCTGCTCGTTAAGCGGGCAAAAAAAGTCTCCGCAAAGGGCTTTGTAAACGCCGTCCTGCGGCGGTCGACTCGTGACAAACCTAATTTTCAATACACCGACGAGATCGATCGGATCTCGCAGGAGACGTCACATCCGATTTGGCTGCTCGAAAAATGGAGAGACGATTTCGGCGTCGACGAAGCAGAAATGATCGCGAACGCAAATAATGAAATTCCAAGGCCCACGTTTCGATTGACGCCGTTCGAAGAAATCGATTCTGAGATTAGGTCAAATTGGAGCCGATCCGATTTTGTAGATGGCTGCTTTGCGGCGGATAGATCAAGCCCTGACCTGCGTTTACTTGAGGAAAATGGGGCGATCTATTTTCAGGATGAGGCTTCGCAAATGGCTGCCCGCGCGGTGGAGATATCGGATGGTGGGTTATTTCTGGATGTCTGTGCCGCGCCCGGCGGCAAAACCGGGCTGATCGCCAAACGTTTCCAGGGGATTATGAAACTCGCCGTTGCGGGAGATCTGTACCGGCTGCGAGTCGAGTATTTGCGAGACAATTGTCGTCGGCAGGCGGCTGATTTTGTAAATGTCGTTCAATACGATGCGATCGAGGGGCTGCCTTTTGCGAATGATGGGTTTGACGCCGTTTTTGTGGATGCCCCGTGCTCCGGAACCGGCACGATCCGCCACCATCCTGAGATCCGGTATTTTCTCGAACCAGGCGACTTTTCCGAGCTATCTTTGAAACAACTCGCCATCCTCAAAAATGCATCAAAGCTCGTGAAACGCGGTGGTTCGCTGGTCTATTCGACCTGTTCGTTGGAACGGGAAGAAAATGAATCAGTGGCTCTAAATTTCTTAGCCAGTGACCCTGACTTTGAATTGGTCCGGCCTGCTGTCGATGAAAGGTTTGTGACCGGCGATGGATTCGCCCGAACATGGCCGCATCGCGACGGTATCGATGGTTTTTTTATTTCGGCCTTTCGCAAAAAATGAACGGTGCCGAATGCCCTAATTTGCTTGTGGACGTTCCGTATTTTGGTCAAATGATGCTAAACTTTCGTTTTGGTTTTTTGGAGATAAATTTGTGAGTTTTATTGGTTCAGGAGTTTCGGCTATCGGCAAGCTCGCGGCGGTTGCGCTGCTGGCCGGCGCGTTTCTGTTCGGACTGACGGGTGTCGTTTACATGTCGCTGCAGGGGACTGAGGTCAAGGTGCCCGACATCACCGGCAAAGATCTGGCCGACGGCGAGCGTGAACTTGCATTGTTGGGACTGAAAATCAAAAAGCGCGCCGACCGCCCAAGCGCCGAAAAACCGAACACCGTGATCGAGCAATTACCGAAAGCCGGCGACACCGTAAAAACAGGACAAATGATCCTCGTCGTCACAAGCAAGCATGCCGGGGGAGACGACGCACCTCAGAAGCTAAAGAAAACTACGGATGAGGACGACACCGAAAAAATCGAGGAAATGATTACGGATAAGCCCAAGAAACCGAAGGCAAACGCTAACACGAATCGTAAGAAAGCCGACACGAGCCGTGATGTAAACACCAGCACGTCGAACTCGAATTCAAATTCGACCGATTCAAATTCGAATAAGAAAGAAAGCGGTACAAGCAATAATTCGGGCGACAAAACGAATAAGAATACGCAGACGCCGCCTAACCGTGTTCCGGCATCGAATCGGCCTGGATTGACCGTAGTTAAGCCAAAGCCTCCGGCAAAGCAGCCCTGATATTTGAGCAACCGTAGAGCCGGTTGCCGCAACAAATCAAAAGCAAAATAGGAATGTTTGAAATAGCACCATCGATCTTATCGGCGGATTTCACGAGGCTTGCGGACGAGATCGCGTCGGTAAAGGCGGGTGGGGCAAAAATGCTCCATGTCGACGTGATGGACGGGCACTTTGTTCCGAACATTACGATCGGGCTGCCGGTGGTCAAATCAATCAGAAAGGCCACCGATATGGTGATCGATACGCACCTGATGATCTCGGAGCCGGGGCGTTACGCGGTCGATTTTGTCAAAGCCGGTGCAGATATGGTTTCAGTGCATGTCGAGGCCGATCATCATCTGCATCGCACATTGACTGCGATCACAGGAGCGGGGGCAAAGGCAGGTGTCGCCATAAATCCTGCGACGCCGATCGAAATGCTGACCGAGGCGCTGCCTTACGCGGATTTTATTCTGTTGATGTCGGTAAACCCGGGGTTTGGCGGCCAGAGTTTTATCCCGACGATGATAGACAAGCTCCGGCGGCTCAAACAGATGATTGCCGCCAGCGGGTTGCCGGTCCGGGTCGAGATCGACGGCGGCATAGATGAGTCCAATATCGGTGAGGTAGTTCGGTCCGGGGCTGAAATGATCGTCGCGGGATCGGCTGTATATGGCCGGGGCGACCCCTCGGCTGCTGTACAAGGGTTGATCGAGCACGGGACAAATTGGGTATAGAGATTTATACGGCAGCGGGCGACCGTCCGTCATTCGGTTTTTTATTTGAGGCATTATGTTAATTGACGTTAGACGTGCAGTTTTTCTTACTTTTTTGATAATCGCAGCTTTTTCGGCTTCGGGTTTTGGTCAGGTTAAGGCCAATGACGGAACGGACATACAGCGGCTCGACGTTATGCGTGACAAACTTGATCGTATGCGACGCAGCCTGAACAGCGCCATCTCCGTCTTAAAAGACGAGACTAAAGAAGATAAATCAAAAAAGGACGATAAGACAAAGCTCGAGACACCATTGAGCCGCATGCAGTCGCTGGAAAAGGATGCCGCCCGCCTCCAGGCTGACGTTAGCAACCTCCACGGAAAGCTCGATCGCGGCGAAAAGTATCAGAGTGCGGATGTCGGCTCGCTCGAACAATCCGTTACGGAACTTCAGATCGGGGTCGATACCGCGCAATTGGAAACCGCGACTGCCCGTGCGAACCCCTTAAATCAGGTAGACCTCAAAAATGGAAAGAAGAAAGGCAAATTCCTCGGCATTTTTGGTAAGGGCGGCAAGGACGAGTATGAAGAGCTTATGGGCACGGTCAGTCCGGGCCGTGACCGCGAGCTGTTTGTCGTCGCCACCCGCGAGGTCCGCAAAGGGAATAACGATGTCGGCCGTCTGCTCTTCCAGACGATCATTACCACGTACCCCGATTCGCCGTACCTTCCGATGTCAAAATTGGCGGTTGGCGACTCGTTCTACCTCGAGGGCTCATCCAGCGCGCTGATCCAGGCGATCGCGGCGTATAACGATTGGCTCACATTCTTTCCTACCCACCCGCTCGCTGACCGGGTCGTGTTAAAGATCGCCGAATCCGAAATGCGGCAGGTGGGTCTACCCGATCGTCAGGCGAGCAACGCCAAGCGTGCCGAGTCACGCCTCAAGGCCTTGGTGCAGCAGTATCCGAAGTCGATCCTCATTCCCGACGCACAAGAGAGGCTCCGGCAGGTACAGGACAATCTGGGGCTTCATAACCTGCTTATCGCAAATTATTATTACTCGCTGGCCGTTGACCAAAAAAAGGGCGGGCTGAAGGGGGCCCAATCGCGCTATCTCGAGATCCTCGCAAAATACCCAAGTTTTTGCTTTATGGACGAAGCCTTGTATAAGATCGCCAATACCTATCTCGTTGAGGAAGAGACCGATCAGGCCGCCCGTTATTTTCAGAAGATTGTCACCGATTATCCCAACAGCGAATGGCTTGACAAGGCAAAGGAGCAGATCGAACTAATGGGCGCTACCGTGCCCGCCGCTAATCCGGAGAGGGCCGCGATCGCACCGTGTGCCGAGCCGTCGTTCTTTCAAAACTTTAAGAACCAGTTCTTCGGCGTCTATCCGATGACGATCGACAAGGACGGCGTTCTGATGACCAGGAATTTCAACAAGGAAAAGTTTGAAATGATCGACCAGGTTATCGAAAATCAGGGAGATATCCTCGTCAACCAGATTCCTAAAGCCTTAACGACAGTGATCAGAGACGCAGCCCCCCAGGCCAAAGTTACCCCGACGCCAACAACCGCACCGATCCAGAAACAACCCGAACAGCCGGGATCGCTTACGAATACCAAACCCAAACCGGAAGCGTCACCTATCAAGCCGTAGCTGTGCCGAAGTTTTTTATTGGAAATAAGGCCGTCCGGAAGGCGGTCTTTTTTTATTTTGGGACTATATTCTCAGTTTAAGGAGTGGAGTTAGTGCTGAAACTATAGGTCAGAATCTGGTTTAGCCCCCGTCAACATTCGTTTGGATTTGGTCGCCAACGGCGACAGACATTAAAGCCTAGGGTGCAATGAGCGAAGTGAATGGAACCCTAGGTCTGGCGGCAAATAGGTTCGGGTCGCTGAAGGCGACTAACAATTAGGAGACGGTCGTTGCTCGCCTTTAGCGAGTGGGTGCGGTTCTACTAACCTAGGGTTCCGCCGAAACGGCTTCACCCTAGGCTTTAATGTCCGTCGCCGTTGGCGACCAGCGTGGAGTATTCAAGCTCCAAATATAGATCCGACCTCCGTCTAAATACATGTATGTCAATATTTACAGCCTTAATTTGGCGCAGTTGTTTGGAATCTGGCGGTTGCCGGCTCGATGGTTCCGACAAGCCAAAACTGAAAAAGGCTGTGTGAAATTCGTTTCCACCCAGCCTCATTTATTTGTTAAAGTTCCGGTGATGGTGACGGCGTCGGTTTTGGGTCGGGATCGTCCCGCTTCTTGAGTTTAGGTGGCCCGCTATCCGAGGATGAGGAACTCGATCCGCCGGTGTCCGAGGTTCCGGAATCGGCTGCGTCGGGCTGTCGTTTCTTTAACGACGGACGGCTGTCGTCGGCCGGATCGAAATCGGTCGTCACACCTGCCTTGGCGTTTGTAGTCTTCATCAAATGGCCTTTGACACGCTGAAACTCCGACGTGCTTATGACGTACTCGTCTTTTTCAGGAAAACGGGCAACTAATTGGAGACTCGTATCACGGCGATCGACCGACTGCGGGTGGGTCGTAAAAAGTTTTGCCAGCTTACCGGGCTTGCTCTTGTTCTGTGCCGCCAATTTTTCAAACATCGTGGACATCGAGGTCGGGTCGTAGCCCGATGCGTAGAGGTATTGAACACCTAGCTTATCGGCTTCTTCCTCAGCCGAACGCGAGAATTTTAAACCTGCAAGCCCCGCCATAATGCCGCCGCCGTTTTGGAGGACCGAGCTGACGATCGCCCCGCCAAATAGGATACCGGCTAGAGCAGCGTAGTTCATGAACGCTCCCTTACCCTGATTTTCCATCGCGTGCCGGGCACAAACGTGTGCGATCTCGTGGGCCATTACACCGGCGAGTTCGGCCTCATTATCGGCCGCGAGTATCAGTCCTTTATTAACAAAGAAAAAGCCGCCGGGAAGGGCGAATGCATTGACCTCGTCGCTATCGATGACCTTAATGGTAAAGGGTATCTTTGCGTCGGAATGGAGGACGATATTTTGGCCGACTCTATTAACATACTCAGTGATTACCGGGTCGTCGACCATTTTGGACTGCTGCTCGACCTCCATAGCCAGTTGGCGGCCGATCTGCATCTCTTTTTGCTGCGACCCGCCCAGCCAACCGAAAAATTTGTCAGTCCCTTTATTTATATTGCGTTTACCGATCAGCGCCGGGTCATCCTTTTCGCCCAATGGCCCCGAAACCGGGGGAGCGGGCGTTGAGGTTGGTTTGGCCGCGTCCTTCCCCTTGTTCTTGCTGTCGGTCTTAGTCGCATCTTTGGCCGGTTCCTGTGCAAAACCCGCACCGGGAACGACCGCGATGGCCCCAAACCACATGCTCGATACGAGCAAAGCCGCCGAAGTTTTTCCAAAAATTCCGCTACGCATATAGAGTCTCCAAATTCTTATTGACCGGCTACAAAAATGTAGCCGGACGTATTGTTTCAATCAACGTGTATATGATGCTCTTATTTACAAATTAGTTGTGAATTGTGCAAAAAACGGTAATTTTTAACTGGCCCGGGCTGCGGTAAATAAAAGTTGTTTTATTATTTGCTGAAACTTGTTAAAATTAGGATGCGGCTGTCGCTCGGCTCGCCGCTGACATACTATCCAATCCCCCTAATAAACTGACTGCGGACAGAGGTCAATAGGTTTTTCATTAATAAATGAAGCGCGTCGAAGAAAAGGTAAAAGATATAGTCGAGGTTCGGCCGTTTTCGAGTCTTCAAGACTTTACGGCCGACCCGGCCCTGACTCTCCTCGGATATCATTTTACCGACATTACATCAGACCTGATGGCCAAATGGCTGGATACGGTCGCTAACGTAAGCGCAGGGCGGGGCTCGGCTGCTGCTCTTGCGGGATTTCGAGGTGTTGGAAAAAGTCATTTTCTGGCCGTGCTCGCCGCAATTGTTTCACGTCCCGATCTCCGCGGGACGATCATCGACCAGCATGTGGCCGCTCGTGCGGACCGCCTCTCGCGCAGACCTCATTCTGTCGCTTTTATCAAGCGCGGATCGAGGGACACGCTATTAGATGAGCTGAAAGCCGGTTTGGCTCCGATCATCGACGCTCAGCCCTCCGAGCTGCCAGATTCATTTGACGAACTATTGCAACGCGCGTCGGAGAAAGCCGGTGAGGCCCCTCTCGTCCTAGTCATCGACACGGTGCTTGGGCGTGATTCGCGGGTTTCTCGTGATGACGGCGCGATACTGAGCAAGATCGCTGAAACGGCAAAAGCACTCGGCGTATTCATTGCTCTCGCCCTTGATGACGATATAGCCGGTGCTGACGGTGCGAATTCATCGATAGCGGGCAATTTTAGTATCGACTATCTCGATCAGGAGCATCTCTACAAGGTCGTCGACACGCATGTTTTTGCCAAGAAGGATCATGCACGGCCGATCTTGCAGGAGATCTACCGGTATTTCTCAAGCGTTCTGCCGGGTTTCAGATGGAGCGAACAGCGATTTATGTCGCTGTACCCGATGCATCCGGCAACGCTCGAGATCGCACCGCTGATCAGGCTGTTTCTTCATGATTTTGCTATGCTCGGCTTTGCGTCCGAGGCCGGTGTACGCATTCTGGGCCGTCCCGCAAATTCGCTCATCGGTCTCGACGAGATCTTCGACGCCGTCGAAAAGAAGATGCGGAATTTGCCGGATCTGGCCGAGGCATTTGCTGCCTTCGACGAGATCGACCGGGACGTAGTGGCCAAGACGCCGGTACAATTACGGCTTCCCGCAAAGCTCATCCTGAAAGGCCTATTCATGTTATCGCTCGATGGCGAGGGATCTACAGCAACGGATATCGCGGCGTCGATGCTCATAGTTAACGAAGGTGAAACCGGTGCCCCCGCGGTCGATGTCGGACAATTGCTCGATTCCATTTCGACCGCAAAACCTGACTTGATAACCCGGTTGACGCGAGACGGCTCGGCCGCAAAATTCTGCTTCAAGGTCGCAACCAAGGACGATTTGAACACTGTCCTGGACGAAGCCGCAAAAAATATTCCGGGGGACGCGATTTCATCGGTCCTGCTAAGGCACGCATGCGAGAGATTTTCCGATATGGGGAATTTCGATGACTGCAAGCCTGCCTCGTCAAGTTGTGTGGTCGATTGGCGTAACGCCGCAAGGCACGGCGAGGTGTTTTGGCAGGTTGGTGAAAATGCCGAAGCGACCTCTGCTCCTAATGAACTTGTCGATTGGAATTTGCAGGTAAGGTTTGCGAGCGAAGTCGCGGAGTCGACAGATCCCGCATCGAGCGGACATCCGGTCTTTCAGTGGTGGCTTGGTAACCTGACTACCGAAGAAGCGGATGCGATCCGCCGCTTGTACGTTCTGCAAACAGATTCGGGATTGCGCGAAACGCTTGGGGAACGGTTTGCTTCGGCTAATCATATTTTGGCCATCGCGGTCGAAAAGATATGGAAGCGCGTGTTTCTGACCGACGCTGCCCTGGTCTTTGGTGAGCAGAAATTATCGTTTACCGATGATGCTCAGGCCGCCCACACACTTTCTCATCTCCTGACGGTGATGCTCGACCCCCTGTTCGAGTCCGAATACCCGTCACACCCTGACTTTTTCCTGCATCTGGGAGTCAAAGAAACCGCAAAACTTACGGGACAGTTTCTGGGCGGTTCTGCGGCAAAAAATTCTGACGTCCAGGCCATGGCCGAAGCTTTTGCGCTGCCGCTTGGCCTCGTTGAACTGCAGGATGGCCACTATGTTCCGGCGTCCGGTGACGCGATTTGCGAGATCTCGTTCGTCCGGTCAATGTTGGACGGGCTGAACTTTGCCGATGACGCGGTCGTGACCATCGGCGAGCTTTCCTCGCGCCTGATGGCAAGCCCGTACGGGCTTACGCGTGAGGCAAGGCATCTTATCCTGGCGTCGCTGGTCGCCCAGCGGCAGTTTGAGTTTGTTACGTTTAGCGGAAACCGCATAAACCACCGGTCGCTGGATCTGCAGATCATCTGGGACGATATAGCGGGTATTGCCAAGCCGATTACCGAGATCTACACGAGCAACCGGCTTCGTGAATGGGCCAAATTGATCACCGGAAACGCGGCGATCAAATCGCTGGATTCGCCCGACGATCGCAAAGTAATCATTGAGGCGATGTCCGGGTGGCTTGATGAGTGGAAGACGGTGCGGGTACTCGATGAGTTTGAGACACTTTCGGACGAAAATCTCAGCGCATCAATATGGCGTATAGCCGCAAACCTGAAAAAGACTTTTGGTGCGGAAGCCGCATATATCGAGGCACTGACCCGCCAGGAGATAGCCCTGGCCGACTGCATACACAATATCGCCGAACTGTTTTCCGATTCGGAAGCCGAGTTTGAAAAAAAGAAGAAGGATCTCGACGTGCTCCGCGCTTTTATCCATGGAGCCGCGTGGCGCGATGAGGTAGCCATATATCTCTCACTATGTGAGACAACCGCCGATGCCGATGTCGAAAATCTCAGACGGACTCTGTTAGACCTTACCGGAACGCGCTATTTTGAGGAACCTCCGTCGACCGAGGGAATGATCGACCACCTATGGCAGGAATTCAAGGCCAAATACTCAGCTTATTACATCGAAAAACACGACGCCCAGATGAACGGGCCCGATGGTAAAGCTCTGGATGAATTTCTCCACTCGGTCCGCTGGGCGGCCTTTGAAACCTTTGTAGATCTGCCGTTATTCGACAAAAATTTTGCATCCGGGGCACTCGATATTGTGCGCCGGTCCCGTCTTTCGGAATGCCGGGCAAACGTCGCCGAGTTGCTCGAGGCAAATCCATTTTGTACCTGCCATTTTAGCCTCGAACGCTTTGAACGTAGGCGAGATCAGGCGACCCGCCTGGAATTTATCGTTAACAGCGGCCTTTCGCTGCTGCATAAGCGTTTAGCGGAAAATGGCGTGAAACTGATCGAAGCCGTCGACCTTGCGGCCGGTAACGCTAGCAAGAACGATGCGGCATCGCTAAAGAAATGGCTTTCTACGCCGCAGGAGGCTGACGGACTAACAACACTGTCTGCGCAGGAAATAGCCCTTCTGCGTCCCGCAATAGAAAGTTTAATGACCGGGGGAAAAACGTTAAATTCCAGGCGGCTCGAAGACTTTGGAGACCTTCTGCCAAACGAGGTTCGCAATTGGGAAAAAGAGATCGACCGTTTGGAGACTTTTGCCGAGATGGACGCGTAGGCCGGGCTAAATGAACTCCTTTCGAAAGATTCGGCCATCTAAGTTTTTACCTGACCAAGCTATGAACTATATTTTATCGATATGGTCACCATTTCGATTATAGGTGCAGGCCGGGTCGGCGGTGCAATCGCTCTGGCGGTTCCGAAAGTGAAATATTCAATAGACCAAATCGTTTTTCGATACACCCCCGTTTCGGATTCGGTTCTACAATCGTTGGCCCCTTCAGGACGAGCGATCCCTTTCACGGATATGGATTCTGTCTCATCGGACGCCGTTTTTATAACGACTCAGGATTCGGAAATCGTTCCCACCGCAAACACCATAGCTGCTAAAATTCATGGTAACCCTGTCGTTTTTCACACGTGTGGTGCGTTATCTTCATCTGAATTGGACGTTCTCGCCGCTGCCGGTTGTAAGACCGGCTCGATCCACCCTTTGGTTTCGATCAGCAGTCCGGAGCGGGGGCCGGAGCGATTCAAGGGAGCATATTTCTGCGTAGAGGGCCACCCGGAAGCGGTCGCGATCGGCCAGGAGATAGTTAACGACCTCGGCGGTATTTCTTTTACGATCGATACCAAATTCAAAACGTTATATCACGCCTCGGCCGTTACAGCCTGTGGGCATTTGGTCGCTTTATTCGACGCCGCCGTTGAAATGATGACCAAATGCGGTCTCTCTGCCGAGGATTCCAAGACAATTCTCCTGCCGCTGGTCAAAAGTACGGTCCAGAATCTTGGCGAGCAAAGCACTTCGGCGGCATTGACCGGGACATTCGCCCGTGCCGACATTGGGACCTTTACGCGACATCTGACAGCTTTGAACCAATACGTCTCCGACGACCTGCTCGAAATTTATCTGCTACTTGGCGAAAGATCACTCGAACTCGCCGCTCTGCAGGGCGTGAGCGCAGAGCGGATCGACACCCTACGGACAAAAGTTTCCGTGGCGAAATCAAAATTGAAGTGGTAGTATCAAGCTTTGGAAACGGGTAAACGTTGGTGAAGAAAAAAGATAAATTCGAGGTGGAAAAGGCGATCTTTCAGGAACATATCCAGGCCGCCGGGTTGCGCAAAACCGGGCAGCGGGATTTGATCCTTGAGATTTTTTTGAGCACCGAAGAACATCTCTCCAGCGAAGATCTCTACTCACTGGTTCATCAAAAAGACCCGTCTGTCGGCAACACAACCGTCTACCGAACGTTGAAACTACTGACCGAGGCAGGCCTTGCCAGGGAAGTGCGCTTTGGCGACAACAAGACCTATTACGAGCATCATTACAATCACGATCATCATGACCACATGATCTGCACCGAATGTGGCAGGGTGATCGAGTTTTTCTCGGCGGAAATCGAGGCCCGACAGGATGAAATGGCGGGCAAATTTGGGTTCAAGCCTACGCATCATAGTCTGCGGATGTGGGGAGTTTGCTCGGACTGTCAGGAAATGGCGGTTGAAACGACCACCGCACCGTCGGGAGCACAGCCCCGTGTCCGCGTTAAAACGGCGTTCCGCTGAATGGAACATTTTAAGCACGATGGGCGTAGGTTTAATTAGGTATTTGCCGCTAGGGCAGGCCAGATCGAACCGAAAGAGGTAATCATTATGACTGACGATAAGAAAACAAAGGGTTCCGATACTTCCAAGAGCCGTGTGCATGAGGAATTCGAGGCCTTACCGCTCGACAAAAAGTTTGCAAGCCTCTTGCAAATGGAAGCAGTTACTATCACCGAGGCTTTTAACTACGTCGTAAATTCATCCGCCAAGGCATTTGAAAAGGCGGGAGCCGCTATCGAGGAATTCGGAGCGAAATTTGAAAAAGAGGTTACCAAAGCGGCGGCCCAGTCCGAACCCAAGACGAAAGGGAAAGCCTCGGATCCCAAGCCAAAAGCGCGGCCTGCAAAAAAGGCACCTAACGCTAACTCCGCAGAGTAGCTTGCCGGCCTTCGACCTTAAATGTGAAAGAAACAGCCATCGAAAAGCGATCTTCGACGCCCCTAAAAGAGAAGGGCCAGTACGCAATTGCCTTTGGAGCAATAGCGATAATGCTCTATTTCGTTGGTTTCCCCGTATTCATCCTCTTCTTTTTTGGCACTCTCGGATTTTTCATCTGGAAGGCCTTTTCCTCTGAGGCCAAGACGGAGACGCGAAAGATCTTTGAATTTTACCTTGCCGCCAACGAAATACTTCGCGACGATGACCGGCGATGGTATGGTTTTGAGATCCAGGAAACTATCGCCCGTGGCCAGGACATCCTAAAAACGATGAAAGCGCCGCCGCCGTTGGTACATTTTGGGCTCGGAGCTTTATACCAAAAAATAGGCGATCAAAGCTCGGCTGAAAAGCATCTCGCCTACGTCGTCGAAGAAAACGGCGCGGACGAATCGGCAATAGTGTTCCCGACTAGAGAACTTCGCGAGTACGTGAGGGTTTTACGCAAAATAGAACGGGCTCCGGGCGAAGCTCCGCTGACATCCGCAGCAGTCCGGTCCCTCGAGCGTGCCAGAAAAAATAAGGGCCGCGACCTTCTTGCTGCAAGCCGGACAAAGATCGAAAACACTGTGGATGATCGTCAAGGCCAGCCGGCACTGCCCGCAAGTATTGTCGATAACATGGATTCCACTCCCACGCTAAATGAAAGCGAGACTGGACGCGAATCACACGATACCAACCGGACGCAGGAATTTGAACGCGGGATAACCTATCGTTTTGCGGATTTTGCCCGATCAAAGAAATCCAGGAAAGCAAAACCGGAAGAAATGAACCCGGAGCGAAAGACCATCTCCGAAGTGCTTCACGATATTTACGACAAGAATGTCCAATAAAAGGAGGGCGGCACCCGATACTAGCTCCCCTTTTGTTTTAATCCAAAGAAATTTCTGATCGACCCAAGCATTCCTCTGCGTCTATCGTCGCCCTCAAATTCTTCCTCAGTTTCGATCGTTTTCTTTAGCAATTCACGGCGTTCCTCGACCAATTCACTTATCGATTGGACGAGCTCAGGATTGCTTTCAAAAAGAGGTTTAAG
>JANYIL010000157.1 GCA_025362075.1 Chloracidobacterium sp. | reverse complement strand
GCCGAAGTGGTTGCAAAAACAATAGAGCCAACACCGACGCCGGAGGTAAAGGTTGAGCTTCAGACCCCGCCAAAACCGGAACCGACCGTAGCGGCTACACCCGAGATCAAGGCGGATGCCCCGAAGACACGCCCAATTCCTGCGGAAGCCGTCGGCCAAAAGATCGAGACTGCCCCGACGCCGACGCCTGAGGCGAAGCCAGATTCCCCCGCCGCGACCAAAACGCAACCGCTGACGACCGCTACCCCGGAGACAAAGATCGAGCCGTCAAAGGCAGAGCCGTCGCCGTCCCCGACTCCCGACGTAAAGATCGATGCATCAAAACAGGTTGCCGAGCTAATACCTGACACGCCAAAAACCAACGTTGAGAAACCGAAGGAAACGCCGACGGAAACAAAACCGGCGAACGCGATCAAAGAGATGTTTCCGCCCATCGTGATCAGCATTCCACCGCCGGACACGAGCAAGATGGCGGCAAAAGAGGTGGTTGTAAAACCAGATCCGACGCCCGTTCAGAGCGAGACAAAACCGGCTGAGGATCCCAACGCTCCAAAACCCGAGAACAAGATCAATCCGCCGCCGACCGCTACCGGCTCGCGTCCGCGGATCATCGACTCAAAACCCATCGCTGAAATTAAGCCATGCGTCCTCAACGCCAGCGACGAAATCCTTACTCTGAACAAGAGTGGCAACGAAATGGCCGTCGTTATCGGTCTCGACGATGACGGCGAACTTGATGGCCTGACCGCGACCTCAAACAGCCCGAAAAATGTCAGCGTCACCCGGAAAGTCATCGAGGGTGTAACGACCCGGGGCATCTTTATCATCAGATCGATCACCCCAAATACAGGCATGTATCAGATCAAATTCGACATGCCATGCGGTAAGAAAGTGGTTTTGATCAAGGTCAAGTAGTTCGCCGACGTCTGGATGGCACAATGACATCACCGGCCTTGATCGTGACAGTCGCTATCGCGGCTAGTAGCAGAAAGAAAAAAGCGTTTGACGGCGTCCGCAGTGGAAAATCAAAAAAGCTGTGGATTAAGATGCCGAAACAGCCCGCCAGAGCACCGGTTGCCGCATTCTGCCTAAAGATGCTGCCGCCGGCCGAGATGTTTTTTAATCCCATTTTAAACAACAGATAGATAAACGCTGCGATGCACGCAAACCCGGCGAGGCCCGAGTCAGCGAGGGTCTGTAGATAATCGTTGTGGGCCTGCTCGACCAGCAGCGAGCCATTGCCGGTGTCGAATTTGGTAAACGCCGCACCAAAAGCGTCAAAACCCGCACCGATGATCGGGTGTTCAAGAAATATCTTTATCGCGACCGGCCAGAATGTGAACCTGCCCGATGAAACGTCCGTCGGCGTATTGCCGACGCCGATGCCGCGAACGAGCGAGTCGCCGCCGCCGAGAAACAGCACCGCGCCAAAGACAAGCAGGACGAGCGTGGCCGCTCCCACGGTAATGGCGATCTTGGTTTGAATGCCCGTGCCTTCCGCACTCGCGGTTTTGCCGGAACGTTCGCGGCCAAAGAAATTTACCACCAGCACAAACGCGATCATCGACGCAAAACCCAGCACGCCGCCACGCGAACTTGTCAGCAGCGTCGCCATGCCCATGACGGCAACGGCCATCCCCAACAGCAGCTTGCGGTCGCGGCCCGTTGCTTTGCCGAACATCAGGGCCACCGCGCAGCCTGCAGCCATCTGCATAAAGGCCGCAAAATGGTGCTGATTGACAAACGGGCCGAAGGATATAGATTGCGGCGTTTTTCGTAGCCCGTAGATGCCATCGGGCGTCGCAAGCCGCTGGAGAATGCCGACAAACGCCATCGAGGCGCCGAAAATTATCACGAGCAGGACCACCTTTTTCAGCCGCCTCTCGTTATTGATAAATACGAGGCACGCCGCAAAAAACACGAGATAGACGATCAGCCGGATGACGAAAAATCTTGTCGCGTTCGGGTCGAACGACAACGCATGAGACGACGACGTGCTGAGCAGATCGCCCGCCACGCCGCCGCCGAGGGGCAACAGTTGAACGAGTCCGATCAGCAGGAAACCGGCAACGGGTATTTGAAGCGGATTCGGGCTGAACAATAGGCCCTTTGCCTTCATCGATTCGACCAGCCATAGTAGGACTATCGCCAGCCAGAAGACCGACAGGATGATCCAGGTAATATTGTCGACCGCACCGAACAGCACCGTCCCAAATACCGGAACGACGCATAGCAGCAAAAAGATTATCGAGCTGACACGAGACGAAACGTCGCCGATCGCGACGTTTTCGATGCGTTGGACGGGCGGTATCATTTCGGGTGTGTCGTTCATTTCCTAGAGCCGCTTTATCGAAATGTCGTCAAATGACACTTTGCCGTTTGCCGGGCACGATCCCGCGCCGCAGCCTTCCCGCGTGAGACGAATAACGACGCCGTCGATGTTTGACGGCACCGTGAATTTGGCCTTTAGCGATGTCCAGTCGGCAGCGATGGTCATCGCGGGGGTAGCTACGATCGCCGTCCCGGTAGCGGCGTCGGCGATCTCCCATTTTAAGGTGGCCATCGATTTGAGGTCGCTACGGTAAAAGATCTCTAATTCGTACGCCGCTCCGGGGACGACCGGCACCGTTTGCGAAATCGAGCGAAACGCCGCCACTTCGGTTGAGTTAAACGCGATCAGCAGACTGTGCTTTCCCGAGTGTTTTTCGCCCTCGCTGATACCGATCTGCGGCGACTGGCCCTCGGCGATACGCCATTCGAACAGACCGGCGTTTCGCAGTTTGACCTCGCTTTCAAATCCGCCGTTGCTGACCTGGCCGGTCGCCGGTTTTTCTCCGCTGTCGGGGGCCATATCCGCAGTGAGACGGGCCGCAAGCTGGAATTTTTTCTCGGCTGCGAGCTTTTCGATGAGCTTGTCGCCGATAGCCTTAAATTTTGTGCGGCGATCCTCGGGCGCAAGTTTGGACCAGGCATCGGCGGCGTCATCAAATTTCGTCTGGGCCGCCATCACGCTCACGATCGCGGCGTTTGTCTCGGGTGTGTCACCCAGCACGCGGCGTATGCCGGCGACGTCACCCTCGAACATGGCGAGGGCGGTTGCGACAGCCGGGCCCGAATACTGCGGGTCGGATGCCGCGGCCTTGGCTATAAGGGCAAAGCCCTCTTCCGTTTTGCGGTGGCGGACGAGCGAGTTGCCAAATGCCCACTGGACGACGGAATAATTCGGAGCCAATTCCAAGGTTCGTCTAAAAGTGGCCTCGGCCTTGGCGTCTTCGCCGCTGCGGTCGTAGGCTTTGCCCAATTCGAGCCAAAATTTGAAACTGTTGGGAGCAAGGCCGGCCGCCGCCTCGTATTCGCTTAGAGAATGTGCGAGATCGGCGGGGTCGAACGTTTTTTCGTACATACGGGCCGCCGCCAGATGCGTCAGCGGGTCGTCCGGCGCCGTCGAGACGAGCAGATCGGCAACAACTTTTAATTCGGGCTGGTTGGTATCCATGCCATACGCGACGAGGTCGGCGAAATTCCATTTGATGAAAAACCACGCCGCCGCCACGCACACGACCGCTATCGCGATCAGGTAGATCTGCGTTATTCCCCGGTCAAATCTGACGATCTTTACAGACAATTTATACGTTTCCCTTTTACTGTTTAGATGAGATCCACGGGCTCGATCGTGATCTGGGCCCGTTTTATCGTGACGTTGGTATCGCGGCACGTCTCACGTATTTTTCGCAGCCGTTCGGGCGGCATGTTACGGATCGAGACGAGAATTTCGGCGATGTCCTTTTCAAGGCAAATTTCGGCGAGCGTGCCGTTTCCGTCAAACACTTTTAGTCCATGAATGACCTTGTCCTTTTTCATCGGATCGTCATCGATAAATCCGACGGCCTGTAGGCTCCATTCAGGATTGTTATTAAGCTCGCGGAGCACCATTTCACCGCCGTCGCCCGCACCGTAGATCAGGATCTTGCGGCTATCCTGCGCGGCGACCGCCGGCAAAACCTGACGTATCAGGCGAAACGCCATTCGGCTGCCCATGACGGCGAGCAGCAGCAGCAAAGCATCGACGAAAAATACCTTACGTGAAAATCCCTCGAACCGATAGATCGCGAGCACCGCCAGCATACTTGCCGCCGACCCGAGGACCACGCCTTTCCCAAAGGTTATAGCATCGCCGATGCTAGTGTATCGCCATAGGCCGCGGTAAACGCCAACGGCGAGGAACGCCGCAAGTTTTATCAGTACAAGCAGCGGCAAGGTCTGCAGAAACAGTACCCAGCTCGTCGACTCTTCAAAATTGCGAAAGAGCAATGCCCAGGCCGAATAATAAGCAAGTGTGATCAGAAAAGCGTCGAGAAATACCTCGAAGATTCGCCGCTTATGCGAGACGTTGACGAGAAAGGCGAAAACAGCGTTTTCCTGGACAGCCTGTTCCTCTTCGACGCCTTCATAGACTTTGACCTTCGAAAGATAGACGCCGACGATAACCAGCACGACCGTGAAAACGGCGATCAGACCAAAACTCCTGGCAGGCCCGATCCGTGCGACCATTACCGCCAACCCGCCGGCGATCAAGGCAAACCCGTATAGCATCAGAACCGCGGTTCGCTCAGACAAGCCGAGAGCAACGAGCCGGTGTGACGTATGATCGCGGCCGCCCTGCGACGCCTTTCGTCCCCATAACTTGCGAAGGACCGTTACGAACGTAGTGTCAAAGATCGGAACAAACAATATGAGGACCGGAACTGCGAGGATCGCGACTATTCCGCGCGATCGTCCGCCCACCTGATTGAGCAGCACCGATCCGGAAAGCAGAAATCCGATGAACATCGAACCGGAATCGCCCATGAATATCGACGCCGGATTGAAGTTAAATACGAGAAAACCTACCAATGCCCCAACGAACGCACTTGTAAGCAGCAATTCATTCGTTAAGCCGCTCGATGCAAAGTTCATGGCCAGCGAAAACGCCGCGATTGCCGAGATGCCGGTCGCGAGGCCATCCATATTGTCGAGAAGGTTTATTGCATTGGTGATGCCGATGACCCAGAAAACCGTGATCCAGATATCGACGATCTCAAATCCGGTTAGCGGTAATTTCAAGCCCGAGATCACGAGTATTCCCGCACCGATCAATTGCCCGATCAGCTTCTGATAAGGCCGAACGCTGATCAGATCGTCGATCAACCCGACGAGAAAGAGAAACGCACTGCCGCCGATAACTACGAGAGATTCCCGACTTATTGGGACAAGTGTGAAATATACCGCCGTGGTCGCAATAAAGATCGCGATACCGCCATGCATCGCGGTCGGCTTCTTGTGCCAGCGGTCAGATTTTGGCTTTGCAACAAATCCATATCGCACCGCGATCGACCTCACGGCGAATGTAGATATCACCGAGATTATCGCCGCTACGGCGCCGACAAATATTGGGCTTGTGGTCAGATTTTGCATTGCGTCCTGCGAAACTCACGGTTGCGCTGATTTATCCCATGATTATCGCAAAAAAACAGGACCTGATGATACCGCAACAACGAATTTTACAGAACGAGGGATCACGCCTTATCAAACGCTTTGATCCGATCCGCGTATTTGTCCAGCAACATCTGATAAACCTCGGAGATGTCCGCGACCATCTTTTCGGTTCGAAAATTGGGGTCGACGTGACGCCGGCCGTTAAGCCCAAGTTTTTTTCGCAGCTCGTCGTTTTCCAACAACTGAGCGATGCGCATTGCAAGCCCCTCGGAATCGAACGCCTTGACCAGATAGCCTGTATAGTCGTCGATCACGACCTCAGGAGCACCGTCGATATCGAATGAAACGCAGGGCTTACCCATCGCCAGCGACTGTGGCAGCACGCGGGCCAACCCTTCGCGCAGGGACGTGTGTACGACAATATCCATCGCCGAGATCATCTCGGGGATGCGCGTCCGTTCGATGAGGCCCGCGAAAACAAAATTTTCGAGAATGCCGTATTCGCAGGCCCGTTTTTGCAGATGCTCGAGCAGCATGCCGTCGCCGATGAGAAAAAAGCGGACGTTCGGCACACGTTTTACGATCTCAGGCGCGGCATCCATTAGCTGGTCGTGGCCTTTGAGCGGAAAGAGCCTGGCGATCTTGCCGACGACGGGGGCGCCCGGCGGAATGCCGAACTCGTGTTTTACTTTTTCGGCGTCAAATTTGGCGTTCAGGAACCAATCCAACTCCATGCCGCTGTATATCGTGCGAAATTTTTCGGGTTTTGCGATGCCGGCTGCGATGGCTTTTTCGGATATGATCGACGACACACTGATGAAATAGTCGGTCACAGGCGCGCAGATCTTTTTCGCAATCCGCCACGATTTATTGACGACCCACGGCTGGTATTCGTGGAAAACAAGACTATGCAGCGTATGCACGATCAGCGGCGTACCAGCCAGCCACGCCGCCAGACGCCCCAGTACGCCGGCCTTTGAAGAATGTGTATGCACTATATGATAGCGGCCCATTTTGATCAGCCGGTAGAGTTTCCAAAAGGCGATGAGGTCAGAGAAAGGATTAATGTTGCGGCCCATTTCGGGCAAGACGATCAGGTGAGCGGTCTCGCGGGCCTGCGACAACAGCTCGCCCTCGCGGCCTTTGTCGATGCCGCTGATGAGCGTCACGTCGTATTCGGGCATCGCGTCGAGCCCGACGACCGACAGCAGCGTATTCTCCTGCGCCCCGCCGACGATCATCCGTGTGATGATGTGCAGAACGCGGACGGGGAGAGCGCATTTTTTGGGTTCGTTATCCATCAGAATACTACTCTGCGTCTTTCTCTGCGAACTCTGCGTTGAAATTAACTTGAAAAATACTCAACTCGATTTTATCGCAGAGATCGCAGAGGAAGACGCAGAGGAAAAAAGAGAATTCAGTCTGTAAAATTGAGCACCCTTCTCCGAATTCCATCCCTTAACATCAGTTCGTTAAAATTAATGAGCAACCCAACCTTCCAGCCACTGAGGCTCAGGTATGTTACTAGTTGAGCCTCAAAAATCGGGGCGATGCCGTCGACCGATTTGATTTCCACCACCACGCATCCAGCGACAAGAAAATCGACTCTATATCCGCATTCCAGGTGGACGCCTTTGTAAACTACCGGTACTGCCACTTCTTTTTCAAACCGAATGTTTCTAAGCAAAAACTCTCTGGTCAAGCATTCATTATAGGCCGACTCAAGAAGGCCCGGCCCCAGAATCTTATGAACTTCAATTGCAGCACCAATTATGCTTTCCGTTATTTGCTTATATTGAAAACTGTTCATCAAGTTACTCTGCGTCTTGCTCTGCGATCTCTGCGTTGAAATTAACTTGAAAAATACTCAACTCGATTTCAACACATCTCTAAATACGGTGTCGATGTCAAGGCGGAGATATGCTTTGCGGCGGTTTGTCTCGAGCACGAGCCGTTGGTGGCTCACTCACTCATCTCTTTCGGGCATTTAAGCGGGACCACCGCAGAAGCCCTTAGTCAAGCGAGGGCTTACACACGGGCGTTGAATGTATCGCCCCTGTTTGACTAAGGGCTTCTGCATTTTCAAAAAAAGCGGGCGTTGCCGAAATGCTCCGGCAACGCCCGCGAATGTATCGGCCACAAATTGCGGGCCAATTATTAGTCGACTGACGCCGGACTAGAACCTTAACTGTCCGATAAAGTTCATCTGACGCACGGTTCCACGCTGAGTTGTGATGAGACCAAATGTAGTCGCATCAAAATTCTGCGTCCCATAGATAAAGTTGGGATGATTCAAAACGTTGATAAACGTCGATTTGAGCTCAAACCTAACTCTTTCCGTGATCGGAATACGCTTCGTAATGCTAAAGTCGAAGTCGAAGTATTGCGGCCCCGTGAGGCTGTTGACCGGGAAATTGCCAAACGTACCCGGTGCGGGTGCGGTCAGCAGACCTGTCTTCAGCGTCGAACCAGTTGCCTTGCCTGCTGCATTGACCGTGATATTGAGCAGGTTTGGATTGATAAAGAATACACCGCGGGCATCTTTGTAGAGTCCCACGTTGCTCTTGAAATCGGTAAAGCTGATGCCCGAAAGAACAGCTCCGTTGTTCGTTACCGAACTGGTGAACGTCGCACGTCCCGATGAGATGTAAAACGGCACGCCGGTGGACCAGCTGGCGATGCCGCCGATGCTCCAGCCGCCGATTACCCTGTTAACGACACCGTTGGCTGAGCTGAAAAAGTCCTTGCCCTTACCAAACGGAAGTTCATAAACAGTGTTTGTAGCAAAACGCTGTGTCTGGTCCTGTCCCGAACGGCGATAGTCAAGCGCCTTGTTGCGAAGCGTCAGGCGGTTAACGAGATCGTTCTGGTTGTTGCCCTGAGCATCGACCGCGTCGCCCATTGCCTTGCTGTATGTGTAGTTGGCCTGAAACTGGAGTCCACGCGAGAAACGTCGCTGGATCTCGATCACGAGAGCATTATAGTTCGACTTTGCATCGTTGATCAGAACGCGGGCAAAAGCAGCATTCGGGTTGGCAACAAAGAAGTTTGAAGCTAATCCAAGTGCCGTGCTTTCTCGGTTAAGCCGATAGGCCGAGTTAAAGGATAACGTACTCGCGAAGGTTCCGACGTTATTGTTGTTGAGGTTCCCGATGAACGTGCTGCTCGCGTAACCGCTGCCCGCCGCGACGACCGTCGGTGCTCCGGCGGCTGTTCCGAAGAATTTATCGAGGATCGGCAGAGCAACGCAGGCCGCACAGGGCGAGGCCGCCGTGCTCGGAGCAAAGCTTGCTCCGCCGCGGGCCGCCAGATTGATCTGTGCGTTCTTGAATTCATTCAAAAAGCCGTTCTCGAAGATATTAACTTCGTTAATATCTTGCGCACGCCAGTTGTTCGGCGACCGGTTTCCCGAATACCGAATTTCGAGCGAGGTGTCTTTCATGATCTCACGTTGAAAACCAAAGCTGTACTGATGTACATACGCTGTTCTCAGATTCGGATCCACCGTCCAGAGGCCGTTTCCTGAATTGATAAGGAAATTATCGCGGTCCGTGATCGGAATCCTAAACGTCGGGACGATCAGGGGCACACCCGCGGTGGTCAACTGACCTCGAATGTTATTGCTCTGGTCCGCGATCGACTGGTTAGCAGTCTGGATCAGGCCGGGATTGGTCGTTCCAGTTCCCAATAGATTGGTAAAGGTCGTGATACCGTCGTGGAGATAGCTAATCGAGTAGCCGCCACGAAAGGCGCTCTTGCCTTCTTCGCCAAACAGGAAGCGGAGCGGTCCCGACTTAAAGCTTGGCTGCCAGGCAAATCCGACGGACGGAGCAAAGTTATTCCAGTCCTTTTTATAAAGGGGGATACCCGTCTTGCCGCTGACAAACTGCTGGGTGGCAAAGCCCTGAGTCTGGCCGCCCGGGGTTGCCGTCGGCTTAAAGAGATTGCCAAAACCCGAAATTCCATAAAGATCAGCATATTTCGGCTGGATCGCGAGTTCATTGGGAACATACGGCACACCATTGTAGTCCCAACGCACGCCGTAGGTCAGGGTAAGATTGCTCTTGATACGCCATGCGTCCTGTGCAAAGAGGGCCAGATCTTCTTCCTGTACCTTTCTCAAACGAGTAGCTCCCGGAACGAAACCGGATGTCGGGCTCGTTACATTAAAGGTCTGCGATGCGGATCCCAATAACCCGACGATCGCCGTGTAGGTCGTCGTTGCATTGGTAACATTCGTGTTGGTTCCGCCCGGCAGATTGGCGAGCGTTATACCGGCACCGTTGGCAGCATTTGTTCCAAGCTGGTTCAACTGGATAATACCAGCATCGTTCCGGCTGATACCCAAAACGTTCTGGTAATCCATACCAAATTTCCAGATGTGGTTGCCTTTGACCCATGCCACGTTATCCGTTATCTGGTTAACTATCGTATTGCGTGGCTGCGCCAGGAATGTGTTGTCATAGTTCGTGAGAACACCAGGAAGCGATATAAAAGGCTGCGTCGGGAAAGATTCGCGGTCAAAAACGACCGGAGCAAACTGACGGCCATACCGGAAGGTATTGGTGATGTTGCTGCCAAATGTCGAAACGAGGGCCGGCGTGATCAGATTACGAGTCGAGCCCTGAAATCCGTTGACACCGCCCGGGAACGGCGCTTCGAGTCCGTTGGTGGTGACATCGGGGAATGTTTTCGTAATAACCCGGCTGTAATTGAATTCGATCTTGTGCGACCCAGCCTTCGAGTTGCTTACGATCTGGTGATCATAACGGGCCACATACTTATCGTTGGTCGTAAGCTGCGCTGCATTGAATGTGTAGCATCCAATGTTAAAACCATCACTACTCCCGCAAGTGAAATTGTTTGGCAATGGAATCAATGCGAGATGGGCCGTCAGGAACGGATTAAGCGTGCTGTACGGCACCGTGGACAAGCCAAGTAAATTGACCGACTGTGTTGCGCCATTCGCGGTGTACTGAAAAATGCCATTTCGCGCCGACTGGGTCAACACAACGCGGTTACGCGAAGCAGAATCGCTCTGGACAAACCTTTCGTATGAGAAGAAGAAGAATGCTTTGTCCTTTCCGCTCCAGATACGCGGACCGCCGGGCTTGAACGAAGGAAAGTAGATCGGCCCGCCGATGTCAAATCCGTCAAAATGCTGACGGAGGATCGGTTTTGCAGTGCCATTGTAATTGTTAAAAAACAGGTTGCTGTTGGTCCACGAATTGATCAGTTGGAGGAAAGCTCCGCCGTGAAAATCGTTCGTGCCACCCCTGGTGACGATGTTGACCTGAGCGGCGCCGCGGCCGCCATCCGCCCCGACCGTACCGGTCGTGACGCTGAATTCGGAGGTCGAGTTGAGCGACGGGGTCGTAATGGCGAAGAACGAACTCGTTTTAACGAAGTTGTCCATCGCGTTGATGCCGTCCTGTGTCAAATTGACCGCCGTCTGGCGGAGACCGCTAACCGACGAACCGCGTGTGTCGTTACCGACCACCGCGATACCGGCCTGCAGAGCGGCAAGGTCGACCGGGTTACGGCCATTGATCGGAAGGTCGACAACCTGCCTCGTGTTAACAACGTTGGTAAGGCTCGGGTTGCTGGTGTTGATCACCTCTTGCGCACCGGTTACCGTGACTGTTTCGGTAGCACCGCCGATTTCGAGAGCAATCGGCAGACTTGCCACGCCGGACACGTCAACCTTGACGTTAGTAGCGACGGCTTTTTTGAAACCTTTGGCTTCCACCGTGACCGTATAAAGGCCCGGCGGCACCTGGTTGGCGGCAAAAACGCCCTTTTCATTGGTCGTAACGGTGCGTTCTTCGCCGGTGTCGGCCTTCTTAATTGTGACGTTAGCACCGGCGACGACATCACCCTTGGGATCGTTAACCGTTCCGATTATCGTTCCGGATGTCTGTGCCTGAATAGCGATCTGGCAAATTAGCAATGCGAGACCGGCTATTAAAAACTTAGTAAACTTTCTCATTCTTTCCTCCTCAAAAAATAATTCAGGAATTCACTTAATAAGTGCGAATAAATACGCCGCACAAAGGCGGCATCCGGTCATGGAATTGCCATAACCAGATCAAATCTGTCTATAACTTGTGAAATGTAGAAACCAATCTACCGAATTATGGGCAAGTTTCGTGCCAATATTGCGGATGCAAGACCTTAGACACTTCCCCAACGTCATCGAATGCGCTGCTATTACCAATAACACAAGCAAATAAAAACGCTTACGGCATTCTGCAGGGTCGGATTTTTTGATCGTTTGACTTGATTCGGGGCCGTGAAATCTTTTGGTTTAGTCAAGATTTTGTAAAAAAATGGACAAAATCCAAATATTCATCCCGCAATGTACGGTGGACTACAAACGCGAGCAGGATGCTCTAGCCCCTTGCGGGGATGTTATAGGTCTTGATCTTTGAGTTAAGCGTGGTCGCATTGAGGCCTAGCAGCCGGGCGGCGCGCGACTGGTGGCCGCCGGTCTGATCGAGGGCCCGCCGAATCAGGTCGATCTCAAATTTTTTCGCCTCGTCGTAAAAATTGACGCCGCGAGCGATATCGATATCTTGCGACCTTCCCTCGGTCGACGAGATCATCTCAAACGCCAGCTTCGGGTCTCGGACCTCGGGGCGTAGGCACTCGACCGAGACCTCGTTGCCGGGGGCGATGACGATCGCCCGTTCGATGATATTTTCAAGCTCGCGGACATTGCCCGGGAAATAGTAATTCTCCAGCAGCGAGAGTACCTCGGGTGAGAGATTTTCCGTAATATCCCGCCCGTTTTCCGCAGCATATTTCCGGATGAAATGCTGGGCAAGCGGCAGAATGTCCTCACGCCTTTGCCGCAGCGGCGGCAACTCGATGGGCACGACCGAGAGGCGGAAATACAGGTCCTCGCGAAATTGCCCGTTCTTGACGGCCTCTTTTAGATCGACGTTGGTCGCGGCGATAATGCGGACATCGACCTTGGTCGGCGCCGTCTCGCCGATGGGCGTAAACTCACGCTCCTGGATCACGCGCAGCAGACGGACCTGCGTCTCGGGCCGCAGATCGCCGATCTCATCGAGAAATATCGACCCCGTATCCGCCACCTCAAAGAGTCCCTTTTTGGCAGCGACAGCCCCAGTAAAGGCTCCGCGGGTGTGGCCAAAAAGCTCCGATTCGAGCAGTTCGGATGGAATATTCGAACAATTAACGACAACAAACGGATTCAACGAACGCGGGCTCGCCTCATGGATCGCCTTGGCGACCAGTTCCTTTCCGGTTCCGCTCTCGCCGGTGATCAAAACCGTCGAACGGGCCGGGCCGACGCGGTCGACGAGGCGAAAGACGTTTTCCATGATCTCGGAACGCCCAATAAAACCCTCGCGCTTGACCGACCGCACCATTGCCTGCCGCAGCACCTGACGCTCTTCTTCCTTGCGGCGTTTCCTGATGCCTTTTACGACCAGGGCAAGTATCTGCTCATTCTGAAACGGCTTACGGATAACCCCCGCCGCGCCTTTTTCCCACGCCGAGATCGCCGTGTCAAACGTCGCGTAGGCGGTGACCATCAGGACGGCCGCCTCCGCGTCGAGCTTGATCAGCTCTTCGAGCGCCGTCAGGCCGCCCATGCCGGGCATCGAAACGTCCATCAGCACAATGTCATAGGCCCGCTGCGAATACAGTTCGACCGCGTCCTCGCCCGTCTTGGCGAGATCTACCTTATAGCCCGCCCCCGAAAGTATCGTTTCGAGCACGTCACGCATTATCTCTTCGTCGTCGCAAATAAGGATCGATCCCTTTTTAGCCATAAGCTGTGAATATACCAAATTTCCGGCAAAGTCAGAATCGGTAGCGGCAGCTACTGGGTTACCGCCTTTCGAGCAGAGGCCCAGTCGCTAGCGCTCCCGGTTCTGACAATCTCATCTCATTATTCCTTTTAGGTCTTCACTAGATTTAACTTCTATCATAAAGCTCTTATCTAGTCATGACCCAAAGTTTTTTATCACAAAGTTCACGAAAGGCAGGCACAAAGGACACAAAGAATCGAAAAATGAATCACTACCGAAGGACTTACAAGTATTGCAAATATCCGCGGAAAATAGTAACTTCAGCTATGGATAAGCTGAAAATTTTCTTCGCATTCCTCCTACTTATTTGCCTAACAAATGCTGGTCTAGCCCAGGTGTCGCCGCTCGACTCCAAGCGACACATCCCCGCGCGAAAGCGGTTGATACCGATTAGAGAACCGGTCGATCTGCTCATCTCCGGCGGGACGATCGTGACGATGAACGGCAAGCACGAGATCATCGAGGACGGAGCGATCGCGATCAAAGGCGGGAATGTCGAGATCGTCGGAAAACGCTCCGACGTGCTGTCGCAGGTTCTGCCCAAACGCACGATCAACGCCGTCGGCAAGGTCATCATTCCCGGCCTCATCAACACGCACACACACGCCGCGATGACGCTGTTTCGCGGCATTTCGGACGATCTTGATCTGAACGACTGGCTAACAAAGTACATTTTCCCGGCCGAGGCAAAAAATGTTACGGAACCATTTGTCCGTGCCGGAACGCGGCTCGCTCTCGCCGAAATGATTCGCGGCGGGACGACGACTTATTGCGACATGTACTATTTTGAGGATGCAGTCGCCGATGAGACGAAAAAGGCCGGCGTTCGGGGCGTTTTAGGTGAGACGATAATCGATTTTCCGGTCGCCGATAATAAGACAAACGCCGAGATGATGGCCTACTCGGAAAAATTCATAAAAAAATGGACTGGTGATCCGCTGATTGTCCCGGCGATGGCTCCGCATGCCCCGTATACCGTCTCGACCGATCATTTGAAAGCGATCAGAGCCCTTTCGGACAAGCTCAACGCCGCAGTAGTCATTCACGTGGCTGAAACCAAAAAAGAACGTGACGATATTCAGAAACAATATGGCAAAACGCCGGTCGATTACCTCGACAGCATCGGATTTCTGACAAACCGCGTCATCGCCGCGCATACTGTTTGGATCACCGGCGAAGAGATTAATATTCTTAAGATGCGCGGTGTTGGCGCGGCCCATAATCCGCAATCGAATATGAAACTGGCGTCGGGTGTCGCACCGGTTCCCGCGATGCTGGCTGCCGGTGTCGCGGTCGGTCTCGGCACTGACGGAGCGGCGTCGAACAACGACCTCGACATGTGGGAGGAGATAGACACCGCCGCAAAATTGCACAAGCTCACGTCAGGCGACCCCAAAACGCTGCCCGCCGAACAGGCATTTGAAATGGCCACCATCCGCGGTGCATGGGCATTGCATCTCGACGACATTACCGGTTCGATCGAAGTGGGAAAGCGGGCCGACATCGATATAGTCGATTTCGACAGTCTTCACCAGACGCCTTTCTATAACGTCTATTCTCACCTCGTTTATGCCACAAAAGCGAGCGATGTTTGCACTGTCATTATCAATGGCCGTATCGTCATGCTCGACCGGAGGTTGCTCACGCTCAACGAAAATGGTATAAAGATAGATGCAAACGCGTACCGCGATAAAATCATCAAAAGCCTACGTAACTGATTTTGCAGGTCTGGAAAAAGAGGCCATTTTGATTATTTTTTTGAAAACGCTGTTTTTTGTTGGACAGGTCGCTTGAGTGAGCCTTTTTAGAGGTAGTTCGCTTGGCCTTTACGGAAAATTTAAGTCGATAGGAGGACTATAAATGCCGTTAAATGTCAGAAGGTTTTACACCTCGGTTTTACTGGTTTTAGTTGGTTTCATATTGGTCTCCCAAGCCCAGATAGCAGCACAGACGGTCACCCCGCCCGTCACTGCTCCAGCGCAGCCACCGCCGACATCCGGCGACGTAATGCGTGAGCGCATCTCCAGGGCAAAGGCCTTCATCGCGGTTCGCAACTACAACGCCGCAATCTACGAGCTTGAAAATATTCGCAAAGAGAGTGGTGATACCGCCGTTCAGGGGGTCGTCAACGTCCTATTGATGAACAGCTATCTCGAACAGGGCGATTTCAAACGCGCTCAGGATATGCTCGGGCAATTTTACAATCTTGAGAAAACGACCAAGCCGAATGCCGCCGCCGCGTACGCCGCCGTTGCCGGGCAGGTCATTAAGAGTGCCCGCAACCGCGCCGAGCGTTATCGGGCCCTGGGCCTAAGCGTGACCGACCGTACGCTGCCGCTCGAGGCCCTCAACGATCTCGAAAAAATGCGTGAGACGGTCGAGATCGTGATCACACAATCAAAAGAGATCGGCAAGACGCCCACCAAAACCGTCGATGCTATGGGCCTGCTTGAGGAAGCTACGAATTCACGTGCGATGCTCGCCCGCGACGATTACGACGCGCGGCATTGGAAGGACGAGGTCGCCGACACGCGTGAGATAATGGCCAATTCGCGCAGCGTCGTCACGAGCGCGATCGCTCAAGACACGCCAAATTCGGGGCAGCTCGCAACCAACACTAAACCCCTCGAGCCGCCGCCCGTTATCATGCAGCCGGTTTCGGACATCAAACCAGCCCCCGGCACCCGCGAACGTGAGGTAAAGCAGGCCGATCCCGCGCCGACGAGATCGGACGAGCCCGTTTACATTCCTTCGCCGACGCAGCAGGCTAAAGAAGAGCCTAAACAGGTAGCCCAAACACCCAAACCGGAGCCGCCGAGTGTCGACCCGCCTAAGGCCGATCCGCCGAAATCCACCGGGCCCATCGATGTCGGCTCTTTGGTCGCCTATGCCACCAGGCAATCGCCGCCGGTCTATCCGCCGCAGGCAAGGACGATGCGGACATCCGGCCTCGTCAAGGTCGAGCTCACGGTTGACGAAGCCGGCGACGTCGCCACGATCCAGAAAACCAGCGGCCCGCCGATGCTGCAAAACGCCGCCAAGGACGCGATCAAAAAATGGAAGTTTAAGCCCTTCGTCCGCGATGGCCAGCCGGTCAAGGCCACAGGCTTTGTGAGCTTTAATTTCGCATTGTAAGAAAGAGAAGATTAGCCACGAATTCACGAATGTTAGGAATTGGATTCATTTGATCTATTTCCGACAATTCGTGCATTCGTGGCTAAATTTTTTTTGCATCCGTGGGTTAGAATGCCACTATGCGTTCACTACTAGTCATTTTACTATGTGTCATCGGCGTTGCCTCGCAAACTCCCGCGCTCGAAACTGGAGTTTCGCACACGTTAGCCAAATGGCGGGCGGCGCATTACTCCGACATTCGTTACAAGCTCAACCTGACACTCGAAAAGATGTCGCCGGTGCTGAAAGGGACGATCGAGATACGGGTTCGCATAGAAGGGGAGAAGGGGAGTGGAGGAGAAGGGGAGCAAAAGGCTGAAACACGACCGGTAGGGAG
>JANYIL010000126.1 GCA_025362075.1 Chloracidobacterium sp. | reverse complement strand
TTGTCGGACAATGTAGGCGAAAAGACCGACGACGAGGCCGCGATACTTTCTACTAAGGAAGGATTGAGCGATAATACACGGCTTTCGTGCCAGATTCGTGTTCACGAGGACATGGAGGTAAAGGTCGTCAATCAGGCAAGCGTCGCCGGTATAGATGCCGGAACGCGGCCGGAGGATTAATTTTTTATCAAAAGCGAGGGAATATGTTAAATAAAATAACTGAAAAACTTACGAGAAATATTGAAACGGCCGAGGCCCATTGTGACGGGCCGTGCGGCGTTTATGACCCGTCGTCAGCCCGGATCGCGGCTGAGGCGGCGCTGTCGATGACGAAGAAAATACTTGATCTAAAAGCGCCTGATTCAAGCGATTCGCAAGCGTGGGTCGCCTTTCATAACACCATGGCCCGTTATATCGCCATAAAAGAGGAGCAGGCACAGGTCGCCAAGGACGAACTACTGATCTTATGGACGGACTACTTCAAACCGGCCCATCTTGAAAAATATCCGAATCTCCATGACACATTCTGGAAAGCCGCCAAACTCTGTTCGTCCGTAAAGGTCGAGGTCAGCCGCGAACACGCCGACGAACTCATGGACGCCGTCAAAGAGATCCATGGCATTTTCTGGGCGACGAAAGATCGTGACGTAGCCTGGTACACAGCCGCGTAGTCGATTTCAATTTAGCAATAGATAGCGCGGGATCATTCGGTCTCGCGCTTTTTTTATTATGTCTCGTGATTTGCCGGTCGCCGGTTGGAAAGATCAGGTCTTGCTCATTCTGCGGCGGCGAACAGCGTTTGTCGTCGACGGCGAATCCATGTCTCCGTTATTGAAAAGCGGTGACAAGATTCTCGTCGATCCGAGAGCCTCGATCGCTGTCGGTGATATTGTGCTTGCCCACCATCCTTACACGCAAGGCAGCAAATTGATAAAACGTGTCGCCGAAATATCTACATCTGGCGAATATTTCCTTACAGGTGATAATCCGGAGTACAGCACCGATAGTCGCACTTTCGGGAAAATACACACAGCGGACATCGTTGGAAAGGTCGTTTGCAAACTTTAGTTGTGGTAACGCCTCTCCCCCGCTTTTATCTCAACGTCCAGCCTATTCTGCTGGGGCGGCAGCGGGCAGGTCGCGAACGCCGTGAACGCGCACGGCGGGTTTTCCGCTTTGTTGAAATCGAGGATCACCTTGCCATCTTTCGCCGCAGCGGCGTAGAGAAACCGGCCCGCACCGTAGGTCGCCGTCCGGCTCGTCAGGTCACGAAAGATAATGAACAGATGATCGTCCTCGATCACGGGCTGCAATCGGTATTCCCGGCCCTGGAGTTTAAATTTCAAAATGCCCGGACTCTTGTACGGAAATGTCCCGCCAAGTACGTTAGGCACAGTAACGTCTTTGGGCTCCGGGTAGGGAACGAGGTCGGCTGTAATCTTCAAACTCGGGTCGACAGGAAACCATTTCAATCCTTTGAAATTTACCCTCGGTGGATTTTTTGTGTCTTTGAGCCGGATGCCGTAGCGTTCTTCCCGCTTTATCAGGTAAAACGTCTGGCTGCCAACCGTGACCTTAGTCGGCTTGGTCTTGTCGTCGGAGCCCATCTCGATCGTAGAGATGCTCTTTCCGCCGCTGGTTGCTAAGACGCCGGGCGCGACATTTAGGGTGGCTTTGCCGTTCGAAAAGATGATCTCACCGAATTTTCCGCGCGTGAAATTATTCGTCAACTCGACGTCGTAACCATTACCAGCTCCGACTGTGTTGACCCCATCTTTCAGCCAAAACAGTCCCGCAACCGCAAACCAGCCGTCGTCCGTCAGCAATTCCGCCCGATGGTGAGCGCGCCATTTTTTTATCGAATCAGCGTATTCAGATTTAGCCTGGCCAAACGCGCTAAGGCCCAAGGCCGCGATAAATAGCCCGATAATTATTCTTTTCATGCTCCAACTCCCACTTGCCGATGCTCGATAACCGCCTCGGAAAACCGCTCCATCTCCTCAATCTGCGGGCTGCACTGCAACAAAAGCAGGCCGACGCCCGCACGTTCGAATTCGTCGACACGTTCCGCAACCTGATCGGGCGTGCCGATCAAACCGGAACGCAAGCCGCGATTTGAGACAGAGTAGTCCTGCAGCGAAACGTGCTGGTCGAGTTTAGTATTACTCAGCCAATCCTGATAATTTCCGTAACCGGCCGCCGACTGTTTTACGTCCGTGATACGCTCCAATTCATGCAGGGCCGCCTGCTCAGTCTCGCGCACGATCGCGTATCCCGCGACGCCATACGTCATCGGCGGCAGATTAAGCTTATCGCGTCGACGTTCCATATCGTCGATCTTTGCTTTGACCTTTTCAGGCTCGTCGCCGTGCATCACGTATGCGTCGCATTGACGGGCGATGGTTTCCTTCGCTTTTTCGGATTCGCCGCCGGCGTAGATGACCGGTTTTTTGACCGGTTTTGGCCGCATTACAATGTCGGCAACCTGATGATATGTGCCGGAAAATGAAAAATGATCTTCTTTCCACATCCGGTCAACGATCTCCAGCCATTCCGCCGTTCGGGCGTACCGATCGTCGTGCTCGTCAAAATGTACGCCAAATTTCCTGGCTTCCTCAGACCACCACGAAGAAACAACATTCAACGACAGCCGCCCGCCGCCGCCGATGCGGTCGATGTTCGTCGCCTGTTTGGCAAGCAACGCCGGGTTGTGAAACGTCGGACGCACGGCGACCATCAGCTCCAGACTGCTCGTGACCGCTGTGATCGCCGCCGCGGTCGACCATGCGTCAAGCGATGGCGCATCGACGCCCTTGATGTCATTGAGATTCAACTCGGCAATCAGCGAGAGGTCAAATCCTATCTCCTCGCTCCGTTGGGCCAGCCGTTTGACGTAGGCCCAACTCGCCTCCATTTGTTCGTCTTCGACGTTCCTTAACCAGCCGCCAAAGACAGGCATCCAATATCCGTACCGCATCGTTCCAGTTCCTCCTCAAGAAAATCGACCAACCGCTCGTGCGGGTCAAACCCGACGATATTTACCGCGTCCGCCACAAAATTCGAGAGCGCATTTATGTCGTAAAACAAAGCCTCTCCCGTGCTGTCATCGACCAAATATTCGACGCCGCCAACGTCGATCTTTGCCTCGGCGACTATCCGCTCTACCGTTTCGATAATTTCCGGCGGCGGCTGGAAATTCTCGATCCTCAGTCCAGCTTTGGGGCCGTCAGCAAGGCAAATTTCCCCTGCACCATGTATCGATTCCGTCAGGCAAACCTCGGCCGGGCAGAGATTAAAGTTTTCATCCGACGGATAAATTTTCAGCGCGTAGAGAAATTTGCCGTTGAGCGTCTCAACTCGATTGATATGACCGCCGCGTTTTGCCGCAAACTCCTGAATAAGCAAAGTGCCGTCGAGGCCGAAATCGATCAGGTTGGCGGCAACCGCCTTTTGCAATTCCGCAAACGTGTCAAATTTAACAATGCCCGCACCGCGTCCGCCGATATTCGGTTTGACGAGAATGGGAAACGCGAGTTCCGTAGCTGCTTCGACGAGCTTTTCAGTCGAATTAACGATCCGCGTTACGGGAAACTTGATGCCGAGCGATGCGAGCAGCGAAAGCTGCAATGCCTTGGATATCTCGATCTGAAACGCCTCAAAACCGTTAATCACACAGACGCCATCGCGTTCGAGATTTGCCAAAAACCCGCTCGTGTAGAAAATCGCGTTGCCATTGCCGCGAAGGTAGGCGGACGCACTCATTCGATTGAAAACAACAGGAAACTCCGCCGCCTTCGCCGGATCGTAAAAGCCGCCCGCCGCATCGATCTTTTCGTAATCGACGCCGCGAGCATCCAATTCCCGGAATAATGGCCGAAACCAATCCGGGTGTTCGTAGTAAATGCCGATATTTTGTGTCATGTTGCTGTATTTATTGATCGGTGTGGCGGATGATTCGCTATTTCGATTTCTATTGCCGCTACACCCATTGTTTTGTTCCCCAAAAAGAAAACCGACCGTGAATCTTATTTAACAGATGTCACGGCCGGTCGGATTTTATTCCTTTGATTGCGTTAAAAACGGATCACTCGTCCACGCAAAACCTCAGCCGGTGCGCCATACAGGCGCAGGTCATACAACAACATGCATGATCTTTTGGCTGAGCGATTTGTTTCATTGAATCCTTACTAAAAAGTCGATATTCTTAAATTAATGAATCGCCAAATGATTGTCAAGTGAATTTTTCGAAATCGAGATGTTAGACTGATATTTCGCATATATGATCGAAGAAAACGTCCTGATAGATAAATTTGTTAACCGCAAAAACCGTGAGCGGCTCAAAAAGCCTGATTGGTTAAAGATCAAGCTCGGCGATCCGCGCAATCAGAATGCCGTTCTCGAACTCATCCACGGCCTCAATCTCCACACCGTCTGTCAGGAAGCAAAATGTCCTAATATCTTCGAATGCTGGACGGACAAGACCGCGACATTTATGCTCGGCGGCGACACCTGTACACGCCACTGCGGTTTTTGTGCGGTTAACAAGGGTCAGCCGATGGACCTCGACCCGCGGGAACCGACCCACGTCGCCGAAGCCGTCAAACATCTTGATCTGAAACACGCTGTCATCACCTCAGTAAATCGTGACGACCTCCCCGACGGCGGCTCGATGCATTGGGCTGAAACGATTATCAAAGTCCGCGAGATGAATCCCGAGTGTAAGGTTGAGGTATTGATCCCGGATTTTAACGGCGACCGGGACGCACTGAATAATGTTCTTGCCGCGAGGCCCGATGTACTAAATCACAACACCGAAACCATCGCGAGGTTGTATCGCCGCGTTCGCCCCGATGCAAAATATGAGCAGTCAATGGAGCTACTGAGCCGCGCCGCCCATTGGCGCGAGACAGTTCAACCAGCAATGAAAACCAAAAGCGGTATCATGGCCGGCCTCGGCGAGACTTTTGACGAGGTCGTCGACCTAATGCGTGACCTGCGAAACGCGTCGTGCGACATTATGACCATCGGCCAATATCTCCAGCCTTACGAAAAACGCCTGCCGGTCGAACGGTACGTCACGCCCGAGGAATTTGCCGAATGGAAAAAGATCGGCGAGGCAATGGGCTTCAAACACGTTGAATCGTCGCCGCTGACGCGTTCGTCTTATCATGCCCGCGAACAGGCGGAAGACAGGAGACCCAATTAGCAGATGGCAACTGGTCGCGACAATTCATTGGCGAAGCAAATTGGAGAGAGTTTAGTCTGTGCCGAACTTGGTCGTCGTGGAATAATCGCAACGGCGTTTGCGGGCAATATCCCTACTTTCGATATTCTAGCGGCCGACGAGTATTGCCGGGCCTTACCGATTCAAGTCAAAGCATCCACAGCGAACAATTGGCCAAGCACTGCATCCAGATGGATGAAACTAGAATTTGATCAAATATCAAAAAAGCAGAACTACACTGGACCAACCGAACTTGATGCTCATGACCTAATATATGTTTATGTAGCAATTGAATTGGGAGACGGAAAGGATAGGTATTTTATCCTTACAAAGTCGGATGTCCAGCAAGTTTACGTCAACCATTACACAACGTGGATGGAGAAGAAAGGCTGGCAGCGTCCCAATAAGCCCGAGTCATTTGATTGCCGACCAAAGACTCACGAATTCGAAACCTTTGAGGATAATTGGGATTTGATTCTCAATCGCCTGAAGCAAGTCTCACACACAGAAAGTTTTATTTGAAGGATATGCAAGCCTCGCTGTCGCTAAATTCGCACTAAATTTGACAACTGTGTTACGATAGGAGTGTTATGAACCTGACTGAAGACATACAAAGCTTGAGCGTATTCAAACGTGATACCGCGAAGTGTCTGCGTCGAATTAAAAAATCGAAACGGCCGATGGTGTTGACCGTCAACGGCAAGCCTGCGATGGTTGTTTACGACGCCGCGAGTTACGAAAAGTTTGCTCGTGAACGAGATCGGTACGAGGCGATTGAGGGAATACGACGAGGCCTCGAGGACGTCGAGGCCGGTCGAGTCACCGAGGCAGAAGTGTTTTTCAGGGAGTTTGAGGCAAAGTACGGGATATCTGACGACGAATGAAACGATTTAACGTGATATTCGCCGCATCGGCTCAGATAGAGATAGCCGAGTCCTTCGAATGGGGACGAAAGTATTGGGGAGAACAGGCGGCAAAGAATTGGTACAGAACCCTCAAAAGGTCGGTGAGAAAATCGTTGTCTGACATGCCCTTGGCATGGCCGATCGCTCCGGAGAACACAATTTATGCTGCCGAAATAAGGCAGATGTTTGTTGGACGATACCGGGTAATTTTTTCGGTCGAGAAGCGAACTGTTAGAATATTACACGTGCGAAACGCTTTTGTAGACTCAACACAGAGACCATTTGAGGAAGACGAATGAACGAAAACGAAAAACAAAACGCTATTGAGGTCTTGAACAAGATCATGGAATTGGAGTTGGCGGGTGTGGTGCGTTATACGCATTATGCTTTGATGGTTTTCGGGTATAACCGGATACCGATCGTTTCGTGGCTTCAGGGCAACGGTGACGAGAGTTTGATGCACGCACGCAAGGCGGGCGAATTTGTGACGATGCTCGGCGGGCATCCGAGTTTGAAGATCGGGCCGCTGCTCGAAACGCACAAACACGATATCGGCGACATTTTGCGCGAAAGCCTTGAGCAGGAACGCTCGACGCTTGAGGCCTATTACGAACTCCTGAAACTAGCCGAGGGCACCTCGGTCTCGCTCGAGGAATACGCCCGCGAGATGATCCTGCTCGAAGAGCTGCACCTCGACGAGGTCAACAAGATGCTCCGCAAGCCCGGCGAGATCGAGCCTTTCAAAGAATAACGGCGTGAAAATTCTCGAGACCGAACGGCTGTTTATACGTGAAATGGACTCCGCAACCGATGCCGAGTTTATTTTTGAACTGCTAAATACTCCCAAATTCATCAAATACATCGGCGACCGCGGTGTTCGCTCGGCCGGCGAAGCGGGTGATTTTATCGAAAATCGTTACCGCCTTAGCTATCGCGATAACGGATATGGACTTTACCTTGTCGAGCGGAAAAATGACGGCGTTTCGGTCGGATTATGCGGTTTTGTAAAACGTGACACGCTGCCCGGGCCGGATATCGGCTTTGCGTTTTTGCCGGATTATGAAAGACAGGGCTACGGTTTCGAATCCGCTGACGCCATGATGCGACACGGCCGAGAAAAACTAGGTTTCACGACAATTCTCGCCATCACATCTCTTGATAACGACGCATCGGGCCGGCTGCTCGAAAAGATCGGTCTGCGATTCGACCGTCTCATAGAAGGCGGTGACGAGACGCTGAAGTTGTACTCGACGGAATCGTAAGAATTTTCACCACGGAGCTAAAAGCGAATTAAAAAGTAAAAAGGCAAAAAAAGATCTGTTTTCACTTCATACTTTTGCCTTTTGCCTTGGAAAAACTCTTTTCAGTTTCCTGTGAGCTGTTTCACTGCCGCATCGAGCTGCGAATCTTTCCCCGTGAATGTCTCCCCTATCGGCCGCGTCACTGGAACATCTACCTGGCGCGGATTCAGCTCCATATCCTTGCCGTCGCTGCCGAGAATTCTCTGACGCGGCAGGCGAACGCTCGTTCCGTCGAAAAGTGTCGAGCCCCAGGTAAAGATGATCCAGCCCGAGGTCGGTTCGCCGACGACCTTCCCCAGTTTCAATGACCGGTAGCCTTCGGTAAAATCTTCGGCATCGGATAACGAATGCTGGTTGGTCACAAGCACCGTCGGCTTTTCGAGCGAACGCTGACCGAGGGCCGAGCGGCCCGGCACACTCCAAAGGCCGCGTTCGTGCATCGTCAAATAGCCCTTCCGAGACAGAACGTCGATCACATACGGGTTGATAAAGCCGCCGTTGTTGTTGCGAATATCGATGACCACGCCGTCCTTCGATTGATTTTCGGCGTCGAGATCGATGTAGAGCTGTTCGAGCGATCCCTGGCCCATATCGGGCAGATGCACGTAACCGAGCTTACCGCCGCTGACCCGCGCGACATACGCGCGGTTGGCCTCGACCCATTGACGGTAGAGCAGATTTTTCTCATTCGCGGTCGAGATCGGTTTGACGACGGCCTCGCGTTTATTCGCTCCGTCGGCTGAGGCAGCGACGCTGAGCACGACGCGTTTTCCGACCTTGCTTTCCAGGATTTCGTCGATATTAGTTCCCGCACCGATCTTAGTGCCGTCGACGCTCACCAAATAATCACCGACGTTGATCGTCTTGGCGACAGCCGCCGGGCTCAGCGTTATGACCTCGCTGATCTTGAGATTGCCGTTAGTTTCGTACTCATTCCGGTCGAAACGCAGGCCTAATTTGCCGACCGGCGTTCCCGTAAAGGCTGACTGCCCGCCGACGCCGAGGTGCGACGCATTCAATTCGCCGACCATCAGGTTCATCAGACGGCGGACCTCGTCGATCGACTTGGCCCCCGCGACCATCGGTTCGTACGTCGCCCGGACCGCGTTCCAATCGGTCCCGTGAAACTTGTCGTCAAAGAAATTGTCACGCAGATAACGCCAGCCCTGCTTGAAGATCTCCATCTTTTCATGAGCAAAATTGACATTGATGTCGATGGTCAGGTTGAGCGGTTTGACGTCGCGGCGTTCGAGATTGACGATGTTGACACGGCTATTTTCAACGTAGTAGACGTCCTTACTGTCCGGCGAAAACTGCGCCTGCGACTTAAACCCGGGCGTCGAGGTCAATTGTCTCGCGGACGTGTCGACCGCCAGATCGTCGAGCGAGATCGCGTAAATGTTAAATTGTCCGGCAGCGTTTGCCAGTACCAGCAAGGTTTTGCCGTCGGGGCTGATCACGATGCTGCTCGGGTCGACGCCGGTTGTGATAAAGCTTAGCCGTTTGCGGATGTCTTCGAAAACGATCTCGGTCGTCTTCGGTTCCTCCTTCTTTTCGGCTGCCGGCGAAGCCGTAGGTGCGGGTGACGGTGCCGGCGTAGTCGGCACTGGAGTCTGCTTGTCGCGCGGATTTTCCTGTTTGAAAAGGTCGCGAAACTGGTCCTCGCGAAACTTTGGCGTCCGCAGCTTGAGATCGACGCGGGCAACAGCGCCAGTCTCGGTCCGCTGGCTCGTGTCAAAAAGAATGTACGAGCCATCCGGGGCCCAGACGATTGACCCGCTGTTCGAGTTCGCCAAAAGGCTGACCGGTCTAGGTGTGCCTCCGCTGGCCGGAACGACGCTCGCGTTTGTATACGAACGCGTCTCCGGACTTACCGTCAGAAAGGCGATCCATTTGCCATCCGGCGACCATCTAAAATCGTCCTTGCCGAGCAGCGGCACCGGATCGACGAACAATTTGCACACCTCGCGCTCTTTTTTTGATTCGACGTCGTAAATAAACAACGCACGCGAATCGCGGATGAACGCCAGCGATTTGCCGTCCGGCGAAAACAGCGGCGACGTGTTCTGGCCTGCGCCACGCGTCAATTGCGTCTCGGTATCGGTCGTAAAATCGTATTGGTAAATGTTCATCGCATCGTCACGCTCCGACGAATAGACGAGCCGCTTGCTGTCCGGCGACCACGCGACGAACGATTCGGGTGCAACAGTGTTGGTAACCCGCACGGCTTCGCCGCCGTCTTTGGCCGACGCCGCAAAAACCTCGCCGCGGGCTGTGACCGCAACCTTTTTGCCGTCGGGCGAGAGGACGAGTTCGCGTATCTGAGTGCCGAGGCTAAGATGCTCGACCATCGGGCTCGACGCCGCACCGCGCAGCGTGATCGGGACATCCGTCACCTTTCCGTCAGCCGTCTTCACTTTCGCGATCTTAAAATTCCGGTTAAATACGATCTCCTGTCCGTCATACGACATGCTTGCCCATAGCACGCGGCCATCGGTGAAATTTGTTACCTGTTTGGCCTGCTGGCCGCGGGCCATTGCCCAGATATTTTGTGTGCCACTGCGGTCCGAAACGAAAAATATCTTCGAGCCGTCGGCGGTCGCCATCGGCCACATCTGTTTGGCACCGCCTTCGGTCAATTTTGTGTAATTCTCGCCCGTTTTTTGCCATATCTCGCTCTGGTCGAGGTGGCTGCTCCCGCGTCGCCACCACTGGCTGTTTGCATTGCCCCGAGCGGCAAAGACGATCGAGCCGTCGGCGAGCGGTGCCGCTTCGAATTCATTCGTATAGCGATCCGAGCTAATCTGCATTGGCGTGCCGCCCGTAGCGGCAACGCGAAAGATGTCGTTCATGCCCGAAATATCGCGGCTGGCGGACGTAAAGTAGACCCACTTCCCGTCACGCGACCACGCGTCGAGCTGCTCGTTCACGTCGTCAAATGTCAGCCGGCGGAGATCGCCGGTTTCGATCTCGAGGATATAGATGTCGCCGTTACCGGTACGATTCGACCCGAATGCCAAAAACCGCCCGTCGGGCGAGTACAGCGGTTTGGATTCCGTCGCCGGATGCGAAACGAGCAATCTGGCGACGCCGCCCTCCGCCAGCACGGTCCAAATATCGCCACCCGAAACAAACGCAATCTCCTTGCGGTCAGGCGAAAACGACGGCTCGGTCATATACGGCGTCGAGGCCCCCGCCAACACGGACGACACAGAAACGAACAGAAAGATAGCCGACAGGCACAATACTTTGATCATATTTTTCTCTTTTATAAAGTGAACGCTCTAATCAAATCAAAAACTCTGCCTTGTACGCAAGTGTCGGAAATGTTTCCCGCCCGGGAACGCAGGCACCCTCGCCCGCAACGCCGGTTCCTCCGGCGTGGTGTAGATTGGTATTTATTAACTTGAATAACCACCGCGTCCGTCAGCGTCCTAAGAAGGACGCTTGCAGGCGAGGGCGCCTGCATTCCCGGCGGCTGGCCATTCTCAAAAACCGCAACATTATTGCTAAAATATTACAAGAGTGCTTTGAAAAACTTGAGGCTCCTTCGGAATAAGTTTTAAGTTAAAGGTAAAAAGTGATAAGTTTGCTGAACTTATCACTTAAAACCTCTCACTTTTAACCTATTTCGGAGCATTTTTCAGCACTCTCACAATAGGTAGAGTTTTTCAAAGAACTCTACAACTCTATGAACTACGGTCTTATCGCCGGAAACGGTACATTTCCATTCCTCGTGGTCGAGGGTGCACGTCGGCAAGGCGTGTCGCTGGCGGTCGTCGCGATCAGGGAAGAGACCGAGCCCCGCATGAACGATATCGCGGACAACATCATTTGGGTCGGCATCGGCCAGCTCGGCAAAATGATCTCATTTTTCAAGAAGCACAATGTCGAAAAAGCCATCATGGCCGGTCAGGTCAAGCACGTCCAGATATTTTCGGGAGCGTTACTCGATTTACGGATGGTCAAAATGCTTTGGAATCTGCCGCGACGCAACACCGACGCCCTGATCGGCGGCGTCGCCAACGAAATGGCCAAGGAAGGTATCGAACTTATTGATTCTACGCACTTTATCAAAGATCAGCTCGCACCCGAGGGCGTTTTGACCAAGCGAAAACCAACCGATTTCGAACGCAAAAATATCGAATACGGCCTTCACATCGCGGACGAGCTTGGCCGCCTCGACCTTGGGCAAACGGTCGTCGTACGGGGAAAGGCCTGCGTCGCCATCGAAGCAATGGAAGGCACGGACGCGACCATTAAACGTGCCGGCGAACTCGCTAACGGAAAATTGACAGTTGTCAAAGTCGCCAAACCCGACCAGGACATGCGGTTCGACGTTCCGGTCGTGGGTGTCCCGACCATTGAGACGATGATCGCCGCCGGAGCAACGTGTCTGTCGATCACGGCTGGCAAAACGCTGATTTTTGACCGTGAAAAGATGTTAAAACTCGCCGACGCGAACAAAATTTGCATTGTTGGCACGCCACGAGAAACATAATCTGTCGGAAAGGCGTAAAATAGAAACGAAATTGCACTCAAGACAACACCAAGAAAGTTTTCGCCACAGATCAACACGGATAAGCACTGATAGAACAAATTATTTGCTTGTTCCTGATCCGTTTTTATCCGTGCAATCTCTGGCCAGTTTTTCGTTTTGCTATTTCGTGCGTTAACTTTAGAGGAGAAAAAATGAAGAGAAATGTTATTGGATTGCTGCTGCTTGCGGCGTTCGTATTTCAGTCCGTGGGCTTTGCCCAGGCACCGGCAGCGCTGGCGGCCAAGCCAGCAGCGCAGCCGCATGCATTAAAGATCTCGTCCGCAGAGCGTAAATTTGCTGAGGGCGTCACCGCCGAACAGCTCAAAGAATATCTGTATTTCGTCGCGTCCGACGAAATGGAGGGCCGCGACACACCGTCGCGCGGCCTCGACACTACCGCGAAGTTTATCGCCTTTAACCTAACAAAATGGGGATTTAAGCCGGCCGGTGATGACGGGACGTTTTTCCAAAAGATCACGCTGCACCGCGACACGGTGGACGCCGCTCAGTCGTTTGCCGAGGTCAGCGGGCAGAAGTTTGCCTATGGTGATGATGTCATCCGCGCAGGCGGCGCAAGTGCTATCTCCGTCAGCGGCCCGATCGTCTATGCCGGTGACGGCTGGATGATCAAATCCAAGAACCTTAACCCCTACGCCGGACTCGACGTCAAGGGCAAATTCATCGCGGTTTACAGCGATGTGGCACCTGCCGCTGGTGGCGGATTTCAGCGTACCTTAGTGCCTATGCCCGCAGGTGTAACACAGGCCGACATTCCGGCGGCCGGACGCGGCACGGACTGGGCGGACGTTACGGCCTATGCCGGAGCAAACGGAGCAGCCGGAATCATTATCCTGCCTGGCAAATCAGTAAACTGGGCAAACCTTCAGCGTGCGGGAGCTGCGAGATATTCCGTCGATAAGTTTGCTGCCGCTGTAGGTGGTGGCGGACGCCAAGGACCTGCTGGTCCCGCAGTTCCAGCCCTCTATGTTTCGCCAAAGTTAGCGAATGCGATTTTCCCCGGCGACCCCGCGACTCCTGCGGTTAGTGCGGCGGCTATGTTCGCCCGTGGCACAGTCACGAATTTCAGCTTCACGAGCACGACAAAAACAGAGCACGCCATGACGCAAAATGTAGTCGCTCTCTGGGAAGGCAGCGATCCGGTTTTAAAAAGTGAAATGGTCGCTATTGGTGCCCACTACGATCACATCGGCATCAGCACCAACCCGAACGCTACGGACAAAATAAACAACGGAGCCGACGACGACGGCTCAGGAACTGTTTCCGTCCTGAGCATCGCCGAGGCTCTTGCTCATACAAAAGAGCGACCGAAACGCTCCGTTCTTTTCGTCTGGCATTGCGGCGAAGAAAAGGGATTGTGGGGCAGCCAATACTTTAACTCGTTCCCTACGGTCGACATCAAAAAAGTAACCGCTCAGCTCAATATCGACATGATCGGCCGCAGCAAAAAGCCCGGCTACATGGCCCCGTGCGACACCAATCCCGCGCCTGGCCGCAGGCCTTGCAACGAGACGCTTTCGGGTGAAAACCAGGTCTACGTTATCGGTAAGGACATGATGAGCTCGACTTTGGGGGATATTGTCAGTGGCGTTAATTCCGGTTACTTAAACATGGACTACGATACACGCTACGACGACCCGAAGGACACGAATAGATTTTTCTTCCGTTCGGATCATTACAACTACGCCAAAAACGGCATTCCCATCGCCTTTTGGTTTGACGGCGAGCATGAGGACTATCACCAGCCGGGTGACGAGCCGCAAAAGATCGACTACGTCAAGATGGAAAAGATCGCCCGCACGATCGCCATCACGCTATGGAAACTCACCGATCTCAAGGAACGCCCCAAGATCGACAAACCGCTGCCGGCACAGTTGACGCAGGGCAGATAGTTAAGGCAGATACGCGACCGGTAGGGAGTGTGCCGTTGTTAGGGACACACTCCCTACCGGTCGTGTTTCTGCCCTTGGGTTAGTCGGTAGGCCTCAGACTTGCTCATCCCAAATTCCTTAGCCGCCTTTTTGAGTGCGGCCTTGTTGTCCATTCCCTGGGCTTCGAGTTCCTTTATGCGATCGCCGAGAGAAACGGTGGAGGCTGCGGGACTTGGAGCGACGGCAGTGTCGCCGCCCTCGATAACGATCACGATCTCACCTTTCACAACCCGGCCGGTAAATTTTGCCGTAAGATCGCTCAGAGTTCCACGCACGGTCTCTTCATGAATTTTAGTCAGCTCCCGAACGACGGCGGCCCGGCGGTCACCGAGGACATCGGCGCAATCGGCCAGTGATTTTGCGATCCGGTGCGGGGCCTCGTAAAAAATTAGCGTCGCGGGTATCTTCCCGATATCTTCGAGCCGTTTGCGCCGCTCACCTTTTTTGGGCGGAAGAAACCCCCCAAAAAATAAAGCGTCGCTTGGCAACCCGGAGACAATCACCGCGTTAACAAACGCGACTGCCCCCGGGATCGGCACCACCGCGATCCCGGCCTCGGCTGCCCGTTGGACGATCCTAAATCCCGGATCGCAAATACCAGGTGTTCCGGCGTCAGAGACTATCGCGACCGATTCGCCCCGCACCAGGCGGTCGACAAGCTCCTCGGCGCGTTCCTGTTCGTTGTGTTCGTGGTAACTGACGGTACGGTTCGAGATTCGAAAATGATTGAGCAGATTTCGCGTGTGGCGCGTGTCTTCGCACGCGATCACATCGACCTTGCGCAGCGTGTCTAATGCCCGCATGGTAATGTCCTGCAGGTTGCCGATCGGCGTAGCGACTAGATATAGCGTTCCGGGCATAAGGTTTTGAGTTCCGGCGTTTTGGGTTCCGACTTTAGTAACCTACCCGCTAAGTATGAGCCTGCCAAAGCCGGAATTCAAAACTAAAAAGCCCGCATCCACATGGACACGGGCTTGGACGAGAATGAATTCAGTGCCAATTAGAAGGGCCACCAACTCGGCTTGTTGCCATTGCCCCAGGGGTTGTTCCGGTTATTCGGGTTGTTCCGGTTATTCCGGTAATTGCCGTTATTGCCGTTGCCGTAATAGTTCGACACGACGCGAAGGTCGCTCTGGATTTGGTTCCACTCGCTTTGAAGATAGCCGTCCATCCCACGATTGGATAACTCGTTTTGCAACTGCGAACCGAGATTTAGAACGTTATTGGCTTCGTTATAGCTTTTATTAATGTTGTTGCCGTTGCCAAACTTGTCAGCAAGCTTATCGGCGGCGTCGCCAAATTTGTCGGCGAGCTTGCGCGTCGCGCTTCTCGTACGGTCATCGTTGTAGCCGCCATTATTACCATAGCCGCCGTAATTACCATAACCGCCGTAGTTTCCGTTGCCATAGTTTCCGTTGCCGTTGCCGTTCTTGCTGTAGGTCTGGCTGCGATCGAGATCCTTTTCAAATCTGCGCGAGCGGTCCTTTAGATCGCGAATGGCCGAGCGAATGTCGCCGGAATTACCATAGTTACCGTACTGGCCGTTGTTGTAACCGCCATTGTTGTTACCGCCATTGTTATAGCCACCATTGCCCCACTGGGCCGATGCGATGGCCGGCAAACATAAAACCAATAAGGAAAATGCCGAAATCGTTATCAAAATCTTTACTCTATTCATTGTTTTCTCCCTTTCCGTAAATCTTGGCAATGATGTGGCCATTGCTCAGCCTAATTATCTGCAAGGGATGTGCCAAAAATGGAACGTAATTTAATAAAATGCAAAAGCCCCGTATTTACAGGGCTTAGGCGGACTATTGGTTATGCCGTCATTATAGGTTCTACACTCGGATCGACTCGCCTTTGTAGCAAATCGTGAGTTCGATGTTGCAGATGGTTTATTCGCTGACTCCGAGGGCTTTAGCGGCACAGATACGTCCCCCGCTCGCGACCTTACCGTTAAGCGATTCGATCTTGTCGACCGATTTCAAGAGACGTTCGCGGAGCTTTTCCACCGTTATTTTCGGCTCGTTCGCCACGATGAGCGCCGCGACACCCGAAACGTACGGCGTCGCCATCGATGTGCCGGATGCTTCGCGATAGCCGTTGTTCAGCCAGGTCGAAAGGATGTCCTTACCCGGTGCGGCGACATGGACGGTTTTTATACCAAAATTTGAAAAGCCGGCGAGTTGGTCGTTGCGGTCGAGGGCCGCGACGCTGATGACGTTTGGCAGGTCGTAATTCGACGGGTAATGCGGACGGCTGTCGTTATTCGATCCGTCGTTGCCGGCGGCCGCGACAAACAATATGCCCGCGTCGCCCGCCGCCCTGATCGTGTCCTCGAGGGCCTGTGATTTAGTCGTCGAACCCCAGCTTGCGCTGATGATGCGAAGATTGACACCGTGCTTTTTGCGGTCAATGGCGTAGTTGATCGCCTCGATAGCGTCATCCACCGATCCCATCCCGCCGCGGCCCAAAAACTTGAGCGGCATGATCTTGACGTGCCAGTTGATACCCGCGATTCCCTCGCCGTTATCGCCCTCGGCTCCGATAATGCCGGCACAATGCGTGCCGTGGCCGTTGTCGTCCATCGGGTCGGCGACCGTGTCGGTCCCGTTAAATCCGTTAATGTCGTTGAACGTGCCGAGCTCGTCATCGGCGTACGCCGGCACGTTTTCAGGCCGAAACCACATGTTTTCGCGAAGATCGACGTGGGTAAAATCCACCCCGGTATCAAGCACGGCTACGACCACGTCGCTGCTGCCCTTGGTTTTTGTCCAGGCTTGCAAAGCGTCGATGTCCGCCCGCTGTTTGCCGCCGTCCTGGCCGAGATTGTTCAGCGCCCACTGATCGGCAAACTGCGGATCGTTCGGTTCGAAAGTGCCTGTGTCCCGATAAACAAGGTCTCGTGCGTTCACTTTCTGGATCGGATCGTCGAGTTTTATCTGAACGTTCGGCTCGGCGTACACGACCGTATCGGTCATTGCAGCGTACTGGTTCGCGACCGTTTGCGCGTCGGCGTTGTCGAGATCGTCGATCACTGACAGCCCGTTAACGGCTTCGATCTCATCGACCATTTGATCGTGATTGGCAGACGCGATCGAGCGAATACGTTCGAGACTGACGCCGGGCTTGAATCGAACAAGAACCTCCGGATGGCCGCGCTTTGAGATACGGTCGTTAGAGGCCCCGAGGCCCGGCCCCGTTTGGAGCCTGTCGCTCGACAATTGCAACGACGTTCTCCAGCGCCCGATCTGCCCTAAAACGGCCGCCATCGTTACCAAAACCACCGCGATCCCGACGTGTATCCAGATATTATTGCGATTCATCTTTACTGCTCCTATGTTGGGAGTTCCAACTTTAGTTGGCTTTCTTCAGTGACGGGCCAACTAAAGTTGGAACTCCGAACTATGATTCTATGACGTAATTCGCCCCGTCGAAGTTGTGCAGCCGCAGCTGATATTTATCGCCCCGGTACTCATACGTTTTCCCGTCGGCTCCGAGCTTTATTTCCCACCCGCTCGAGATCATCTGGGCCGACATTTCGCCGTCAACCGGGGCCCCGAACGCCATGTCGGGAAAATCCCTGTCCGCGAGGCTAAGTTCCCTGACGCTGCTTACGTCAATTTTTAAACGTTTCGCAAGGTCCTCTCTTGCAATCTCGACTGCGGTTTTTGGCGTCAGGCTCATACTTTCCAATATGCTCTGTTTACGACCTCAAGTCAATAAAAGTTCGTTTGTGCCCAAGCCCGGGCGTCAGCTAGGGCGATATATTCAACGTTGTGTGTTTCGCTCTCGCTCACGCGCGGGCTTGCGCAAGCTGAGATTTCGCGTAATTTCGACGATCGCCGGGACGATGTATGTTGCACAGGCGACGCCGAGGATGAGGCCGGTGATGAAGCGGGAAAGGTGCGTGTTTTCCCAAATGCCAAAGATCGTCAGCGACCAATCGACCGATATCGGAATCAGCGACAGAAACAGCCAAAATCGCGGCAGCGGCTCGATCTCCTCGATATTTCGCCAGAGCGGGTAGATCGCGAATCCGAACAGCAGCCCGAAATATACGCCAAAACATCGCGAACAAACCCCAAACTGCTCGCCCGCGATATAGAATGAGCGAGCCGAGATCTGATGGCAGATAAAGCCGAAAAAATGATAGAGAGGCGATGAAACCGACGTGAGGCCGTTTATTTTGGCGAGCGGGGCAGCGACAATTGCAAAGGCCCAGAGAAAAACAACCGCAAGCCCCATCATCCAGACCTTCCACGCTTGCCGTCTCATGATCGGACCGATTAACGGGGATTGATAATTCTCGATCGCATCAGGCATTATTTGGATCCTAGCCACAAAGAGCACAAAATTCACAAAATAAAAATCTGCCTTTGGGTCCTTTGTGCCTTCTGTGGCAATTGCTTTTTAGAATCTGATGACCGCGTCCGGACCGCCTTCGACGTGGACGGTATCGACAAATCGAATATTCTTAGAATCGGTCGTCATTACTACGGAATGCGTACGTTTGCCGGAGCCGAAAAATCTCACGCCGCGAAGCAGCGAACCGTCCGTAACGCCGGTCGCCGCAAAGATGATCTTTTTGCCCGGTGCGAGATCGTTGGTGTCATAGATCTTGTTCGGGTCCGTGATGCCCATTTCATCGAGGCGTCTCATCACCTCGTCATGGGGCGGAACTTTTGATTTATCGACGCCTAATCTTTCAGGGTCCCAAACGAGTTTTGCCAGGATCTCGCCGTTCAGACATTTCATCGCGGCAGCGGTAATGACACCCTCAGGGGCTCCGCCGATGCCCATCAAAGCGTGAATATTAGTTCCGGCTACCGCCGCCGAGATACCGGCAGACAGGTCACCGTCCGAGATCAGACGAATTCTCGCACCTGCCGCACGGACCTCGTCAACGAGCGCTTTGTGACGAGAGCGGTCGAGGCACATTACCGTGAGGTCCTCGACATCTCGGCCAAGGCGGCGGGCAATATTTTTGAGATTTTCCGTGACCGGCGCGTCTATATCGACCGCTCCGCGGCACGACGGACCGACGACGATCTTATCCATATACAGGTCCGGAGCATTTAACAAGCCGCCGCGTTCGGCCGCCGCGAGCACGGCGATGGCATTATTGGCGCCCAGCGCGCAAAGATTCGTGCCCTCAAGCGGATCGACGGCGATATCGACCTCGGGAAATTCGGCCCGGGCCTCCTCCGAAAATATTCCGCCCCCGACCTCCTCGCCGATATAGAGCATCGGAGCCTCGTCGCGTTCGCCCTCACCGATCACGATCCGACCGCGCATCGGGACGGTGTCCATCACCTCGCGCATCGCTTCGACGGCGACGTGGTCGGAATATTTACGGTCGCCCTGGCCCATCGTTTTGGCCGATTCGATAGCCGCCGCCTCAGTGACACGCAAAAAATCGAGCGACAATTCGCGTTCTGCTTTAAT
>JANYIL010000104.1 GCA_025362075.1 Chloracidobacterium sp. | reverse complement strand
ATTGTTAATTGCTAATTGCTAATTGCTAATTGTTAATTACACTCCAATATCGGGCAATAATTAACAGCTACCAATTAATAATTAACAATTAACCTCATCAATTTAAGTTCTTCAGTGCGGCCCACCGAGGGTCTATCTGATTATCTTCGCACTTACAATCTATCAAATTTCGATTTCCGCCGCATTTCGGGCACAAACCTTTACAATCCTCTTTGCAATAAACCGTCTCCGTCGTCGCCAGTATCAACTGTTCGCGAACAACGTCGGCTATGTCGATCTCGTTGCCCGCTACGAGCGATTCATCGAGTTCATCTTCGCTGACCTCGATCTCGTCATCGTCAGGCTCCTCGGCCACAGCGACGAATATGTCCTGAAAATGGTCATCGATCGTTTTTGCAACGGGTTCGAGGCAACGGAAACAATCAGTTTCAACTTCAGCCTTGATGCAGCCGCTAATGTATGTCTTAGCTCCATCGCAATGGATGTCACCCGTTAACAAGGCATTTCCCGTAAGCCGCGTGCCGTCGCTGAGGTCAATCTCGCCCGGCTCAAACACAATTTCGAGCGGTTTCGGATTTCTTCCAACGCTGGACAGATCGATGATCATTGTCAAATAGATTCCTTGCCACTGAATGCACGGCAAAAGGCAAAACGATTATTATATCCTCTCAGTGCGAAGTGTCAAACAAATAGGCGCACGAAACCGCTACGCGATAACCGCAGACCCGACCGCCTGATCGAGGTTTTCAAAGCCACGCTGGTTTAAGATGGCGGCAAGCCCGCTCACAACATCCCTCCCAAATGACGGCCCCCCGTAAACAAAACCAGTGTAAGCCTGGATCAGCGACGCCCCGGCCGTGACCTTAGCAAAAGCATCCTCGGCACTGAAAATACCGCCAACACCGACTATCGGCAGCTTACCTTTTGAATACCTAAAGACCGTGGATATGACCTCGGTCGAGCGTTCGGCAAGCGGCCTGCCGCTCAGGCCCCCGTCACCACTCTTGCTGGAGTCGGATGTTAGGCCCACACGTGAAATGGTCGTATTAGTCGCAATAATCCCCTCGATCCAGCATCGCAAGCACACATCAACGATCGCCTCGATCTCCGATTCGGCAAGATCAGGAGCAATTTTTACCAGCAATGGTTTGCGTCCAAGCTCATTATTTCTCGACGTCAGCGCTCCCAACAACTCTTCGAGATTTTCCGTCTTCTGCAATTCACGCAAGTTCGGCGTGTTTGGCGACGAGATATTTACGGCAATGTAGTCGGCAACCGGGTGAACCAGATCAAAACTGTTTAAATAATTTTCGGCCGCCTCTTCTTTGGGAACCTCTTTGTTCTTACCGATATTCACGCCAATGATGCAATTCCGATCGAGTTTTGTCAGCCGCTCGGCAACTACTACAGCCCCGTCATTATTAAACCCGAGCCGATTGACCAGTCCTTGATCGGCCGGCAATCGAAACATGCGAGGTTTTGGATTCCCCTTTTGCGGTTGGAAGGTAACCGTCCCGACCTCAACAAACCCAAAGCCAAGAGCAGCGAGTTGATTAACGACGACGCCATTCTTATCAAAACCCGCCGCCATGCCAAGCGGGTTAGCGAATTTCAAACCAAATCGCTCGATCTCGCCAAAATTGGCCGATGCGCCGCTGGTAAACGGCGAAGCCAAACCCAGACGCAGAACTTCGATACCGAGTTCGTGCGCGCTCTCGGCGTCGAGGCCGAACATTACCGGCCGCATCAGTTTTTGCCACAAACTTCCCATCAATCTTGCATTCGATTTTAGTAAAAAGCCGCAGTTTACGAAACTTCCGGTTACAAACTTTGAACTTTTTCCCGACCTTTGTTACGATTTCCTCGAATGGCAAGCGAATTTGATCTCGTAGAAAAGTCCCGAATAATGGACGCCGCCGGTATGAAGCGCGCGTTGAGGCGGCTTGCGACCGAGATCGTCGAGAAAAATCAGGGAGCTAAAGACCTCTATCTTGTTGGCATCCGCCGACGCGGCGTACCGCTTGCCGAGCGTCTCCGTGACAAGATCGAGGCCCTTGAGGGCGAAGCGCCGCTCTATGGCATTCTCGACATCACTCTATACCGCGACGACCTCTCAACCGTTGGAGCAAATCCGGTTGTCAACCGCACTGAGCTTGTTGAGGACATTGACGGTAAAACTATCATCCTTATCGATGACGTCCTTTACACCGGACGAACTATTCGTGCGGCAATGGATCAGCTAATGGATTTTGGCCGCCCGAAAAAAGTTCAGCTCGCAGTCCTCATAGACCGAGGCCGCGAGCATCGTGAATTGCCGATACAGGCCGATTTTATTGGCAAACTGGTACCGACGAAACAGAACGAGATCGTAAAGGTCATGCTCAAAGAGTTTGACGATGTCGAGGCGGTGGGCATTTTTGAACGGCCCTAAGATTGCGGATCGAGGATTGCGGATTGCGGATTTGAAGTATGACGCCGGTTGAACTCAAAAAGCGTACAAAGGAATTCGCATTGAGAATCATCAATCTAGTAGAAACCTTCCCCAATACATTTCTTGGCCGACACGTCGGTGGACAGCTAACGCGTTCCGGAACGTCAGTTGCCGCAAACTACCGAGCGGCCTGTCGTGCTAAGTCAAACGCTGATTTCATTGCGAAAATGGGCATTGTTGAGGAAGAAGCAGACGAATCTACTCTCTGGATCGAATTCGCTGTGGATACAAAATTGGCTAAGGCAGAACGGGTTGCCGAACTGATGGATGAAGCAAACCAAGTGGTTGCCATTTTTGTTTCGTCAATCAATACAGCCCGAGGTGGAAAGCGATGACTTTTGATTCAGGAATCCGCAATCCGCAGTCCGCAACCCGCAATCTTTTAGAGAAGCCATTTCGCCGCAGAGACTTGCTAGGAATCCGCGATCTGACAGCCGCGGAGATCATCGGCATTCTCGACACGGCGGAAAATTTCAGTGAGATCTCTACCCGCGAGGTCAAAAAGGTTCCCGCCCTTCGCGGCAAAACCGTCATCAATCTCTTTTTCGAAGCCTCGACCCGCACACGCACGTCATTCGAACTAGCAGCAAAACGTCTGTCAGCCGACGCTGTAAACATTAGCGTCTCGTCATCGAGCGTCAGCAAAGGCGAAACGCTGCTCGATACGGCGATGAATCTCGACGCAATGGCCCCGGATTGCATCGTCGTCCGCCATTCGAGCGCGGGTGTGCCGCATCAGCTTGCAAAAGTCAGCAAAGCCGCGATCGTCAACGCCGGCGACGGAGCGAACGAGCATCCGACGCAGGCCTTGCTCGACGCGATGACGATCCGCGAGCATAAAAAACAGATCGACGGCCTCGAAGTCGCGATTGTCGGCGACATCCTCCACAGCCGCGTCGCCCGATCAAATATTCACCTGCTGACAAAAATGGGAGCCAAGGTTCGTGTCGCGGGGCCCGGGACTCTCGTTCCTGAAGATTTTCGTCATTTGGTTGAGAATGGCCTCGAAGTTTGCACACACGTCGAAGACGCGATCGAGGGTGCGGATGTCGTTATGATTCTGCGTATCCAACGCGAACGTCAGGACGCAGCGTATTTTCCGTCGCTTCGCGAATACTCGATCCATTACGGCCTGACCAACGAACGCCTCGATCTGGCACGAAAAGACGCTATCGTCCTGCACCCAGGCCCGATGAATCGCGGCATCGAGATCGCGTCCGAGGTCGCCGACAGCTCTCGTTCGCTAATACTGGACCAAGTAAAATATGGCGTCGCCGTGCGAATGGCGGTTCTTTATCTTGCGACGGGAGGTGCGACAGTAAATGGCTGATTCGATTTTCGACAAGGAACAAGCGATACAAGAACGAATTCAAGCGGCTTTTGAAACGTCTAATATCTCAAAGGATAAAGCGTATGATATTTCCTTTCACATGACCGACTGGTTTAGTGACATAAGCGGGATGCAGGAGCTTTTCTCAAAAGAAGATCTTTCCAACGATGAGATCAGAGGATTTCTAATCACATTCTTGGCTCATGTACCCAATCATTTGAATGCTGCGTCTAAGCTTATCGGGTTAGGTCCAATTGGGGACGTATTTGAACTAGGGATTTTCGAGGAAGATTGATGCAATTACTTATTTCAAACGGCCATCTGATCGACCCTGCCGAAAACCAAAACAGCGGCAAAAATCTGCTGATCGAGGACGGCAAGGTCGCGGCGTGGCTTGGCCCAAATGAATCTGTTCCGGACGACGCCGAGGTCTTTGACGCGAGCGGCCTGATCGTCGCACCCGGGTTTATCGACATGCACGTCCATCTGCGTGAGCCGGGACAGGAACATAAGGAAACTATCGCCAGCGGTTGTGCAGCAGCAGTTGCAGGCGGCTGGACGAGTGTTTGCCCAATGCCGAACACAAATCCGATCAATGACAATGCTGCTATTACGCGTTATATGATCGAACAGGCGGAGCGGGCGGGCCTTGCTAACGTTTTCCCTATCGGCGCTATCACCAAATCATCCGACGGGGCCGAGCTTGCAGAAATGGGCGAAATGAAAGCCGCCGGAGCCGTTGCCGTTTCAGACGATGGCCGCCCGGTGCCGAATGCCGGCATCATGCGACGCGCGATGCAGTACGCGCGCGATTTTGACCTGCCGGTTATCGACCATTGCGAAGACAAGTCCCTTTCGTCGGGCGGCGTTATGCACGAGGGCCGAATTTCGCTGCTCCTCGGCCTAAAGGGAATGCCCGCACTAGCCGAGGATATCGATGCCGTCCGCGACATTATCCTAGCAAAAGACACCGGCGCTCACATTCACATCGCCCACGTCTCGACAATGGGTGCCATTGAGGCCGTCCGGCGTGCCAAAAATGAAGGCATCAACGTCACATGCGAGGTCACGCCACATCATTTCACACTGACGGACAAAGCCGTCGAGGGCTACGACACCAACACCAAGATGGCTCCGCCGCTGCGGTCGCAAGAACATCTCGAAGCCATTCTCGCGGGGATCAAGGACGGCACGATCGACGTCATCGCAACCGATCACGCCCCGCACCATGCCGACGAAAAATCGCTCGAATACGACCGTGCACCATTCGGCATCACCGGTTTGGAGACGGCGGTCGGCCTGGCTTTTAACGAACTTGTTCACAAAGGACTGATCGATCTCGTGCGCCTCGTCGAGCTGTGCTCGACCAACCCGGCCCGTATTTTCAAATTGACCGGTCGCGGCTCCCTCACTCCGGGCTCGGTCGCCGATGTCACGATCATCGACCCCGATCTGGTATGGACCTACAAGAACTCTGATTCGCGTTCAAAATCAAAGAATTCGCCTTTCGACAGTAGGCAATTTACCGGAGCGTCCGTTGCAACGATCGTAGGCGGCAGAATGGTTTATCGTCGGCAAGAAAAAAGTATTCTCGTCGATCACCCCCGCACCACCCCCGCGACAATCGCGGGGGTGGTGATATAAAAGTACCGCTCGACGATGCGTTGAATGGGGATTTCTTTGAAAAATGCTATATTTCGACCCCATACGCAGTGACCCTCGGTACAGTGAATCAATGCAGAAGATTGGATTCGTCCAGCAGCCTTTTCGGGTTGCCTTGATAGCAGAGACAGGTTAGTCTTTAACCCAATAGCTTCATTACCTTTAGGAGGATAAGTGTGAGAAAAATATTCGCCGCATCAATTTGTATCTTTATCGCGTCGCTCGCGGCTTTCGCTCAAAACACGAGCGTATATACGAGTACAAAAACAAGTTCCTGCCGCACAATCAGTTCGAATCCGAACGAAGCCGGCTCGTATGAGGGCGAATGTTTGGGTGTCGGTGGCTACAAGGTCCGACTGCTCGAAGGCGACATCCGCCAAACGCTCAACATAGTCACGCCCGCGAAAAAGAAATTTGAACTCGATTTCTGGGGATTTTTCCCGAGCTTTTCGTCGATCGGTGAAAAGATCGAATGGCGGACAAAAAGCGGCGTTCCCGTCGCCCTGATCGCTCGATATAACGTCGCCGATCCCGAAGGGGTAAAAAAGGACATCTCCTACCTGATGGTCTCAAAGATCGGAAAAACTCAGTCATGCGTGACAGATATTGTCAAACCCGGCGCCAATCAGAACGCTGACGCCCGCGTCCTGGCCGATGCCGCGTCCACAAAGCCGTGCAAAAAAACCGAATAATCGAGATTTATGCAGTGGATATCTGATCCCCAGGTTTGGATCGCTTTTGCGACGTTGTCCGTGCTCGAGCTTGTGCTCGGCATAGACAACGTCATTTTTGTTTCCATCCTCTCGGGCAAATTGCCCGAGCACCAACAGCCCAAAGCTCGTTTCATCGGACTTTCGCTCGCGCTTGTGATGCGCGTGGTCCTGCTGTTTTCGCTCACATGGGTAATGGGCCTTGTCGAGCCGCTATTTACCGTGCTGGGCCAGCACATTTCAGGCCGGGATTTGATCTTACTTATCGGCGGACTGTTTCTGATATTCAAAAGCACCCGTGAGATCCACGGCTCACTCGAAGGCGAGGAGGGCGAATCTTCGCGCAAGGTCTATCCGGGTTTTACCAGCGTTATCATCCAGATCATGCTGCTCGACATCGTGTTTTCGCTCGACTCGGTAATAACCGCAGTCGGACTCGTCGACAACGTCTGGATAATGATCGCCGCGGTCATTGTTTCGATCATCGCAATGATGATATTTGCGGGATCCATCGGGGCGTTTGTCCAGCGGCATCCAACCATCAAAATGCTCGCACTGTCGTTCCTACTTATGATCGGCGTAACTTTGATCGCCGAAGGCATGGAATTTCATATTCCAAAAGGCTACATTTATTTTGCAATGGCGTTCTCAGTCTTTGTTGAGATGCTGAACATACGACTGCGAAAGAAAACGTCGCCGGTACAGCTTCATAACCAGTTTTCGGACGAGGATGAAGCAAAAGTTACGAACGAAGGATAACGAACGCTCCGCCACTTGAAAAATGCATAAACTTGCTCCTCTACTGATTGTCTCCATTCTGATTTCGTCATTTGGTTTTACCTTCGCGCAGTCGGAGCCACCCTACGATCTGGTAATTACGAACGCCCGAATAGTCGATGGCACCGGTAATCCCTGGTTTCGCGGCTCGATCGCGATCAAGGATGGCCGAATCGTAAAGGTTGGCCGTCTCCCACCTGATGTTGGAGTCATAATCGGCGGTTACCGTGTTCAAAAAACCATTGACGCCCACGGACAGATCGTCGCCCCCGGTTTCATCGATGTCCACGTTCATACCGAGGATATTTTCGACAATCCCAAGGCCGAGAATTTCGTCCGCATGGGTGTTACTTCGCTCGTCACCGGCAATTGTGGCGGCTCGGATCTCGACATCGGGGCGTTTCTCGACCGCATCAAAACCAAACCGCTCGCTGTCAATATCGCATCGCTGATAGGGCATAACACAGTCCGCTCAAAGGTCGTCGGCCTTGACGACCGCGCCCCGACCGCCGATGAGCAAAGGCGAATGAATGCCTACGTCGAGCAGGCGATGAAAGATGGTGCGGTCGGATTCTCGACGGGACTGATCTATCTGCCGGGCACGTTCGCCAAGACCGAAGAGGTCGTTGAGATGGCCAAAGCAGCGTCGAGACACGGCGGCATCTATACGAGTCACATCCGCGACGAGGGCACCGAGGTTGTCAAGGCGATCGAAGAAGCCATCAACATCGGCGAACAGGCCAACATGCCGGTTGAGATCTCGCACTTTAAGATCCAGAGCGGCGCACTCTGGGGTAAGTCGGCGACGACCATCGGGCTCGTCGAGGCCGCGAGAAAACGCGGACTGACCGTGACTGTCGACCAGTACGCGTATACGGCCTCGTCGACGAATCTGGATTCGCGTTTGCCGACGTGGGTGAATGCCGGAGGCCGGACTGAGGGAAAAAAACGCCTGGGTGATATCGCGACTCGCAAAAAGGTAGCCGACGAGATGAAGGACGAACTCAAGAAAAAGAAATTCAAGGACCTGAGCTATGCCTACGTCGCCAGCTATCGACCGAATCCTGAATTTAACGGCAAGAACATCAAAGAGATTGCCAAGATCGCTAGAGGCAAGGACAACCTGGACGCGCAGATCGAGCAATTCATCGAGATGTACGAAAAAGGCGGAGCCGGCATGGTCTATCACGGGATGTACGAGCCGGATGTCCAAAACATCATGAAACAGCCCTTTACCATGATCGCATCTGACAGCGGAGTGCAGCGTTTAGACCAGGGCATGCCGCACCCGCGCGGATACGGCGACAACGTCCGCGTCCTCGGGCATTATGTTCGAGAACTTAAATTGATCACTCTTGAGGACGCCATTCGCAAAATGACGTCGCTTCCCGCTCAAACGTTCGGCATACACGACCGCGGGCTTATTCGGGAAGGGTTTGCCGCCGACCTCGTCATCTTTGACGAAAACACGATCACCGATAGAGCAACCTATGACAAGCCCCATCAATACGGCGAGGGCATTTCAAATGTCATCGTCAACGGCAGCGTTGTTTTCGACGGTACCCAAATGACAGGGGCGATGCCGGGTCAGGCGATCTACGGCCCCGGAAAAGAACATTGATCATTTTCAAAACTTAGATCCTCACGCGTGATCGGATGGCGAAAGGCCAGTTTGTACGCATGCAGGCACAGCCGCTCGAATTCGCGGCCACCGCGTTGCACGTCGCCGACGATCGGGTGGCCGATGAGTTCGCAGTGAATACGGAGCTGGTTGGTGCGACCGGTGACGGGTTCGAGTTCGATAAGGGTCGTGTCCGCGCACCGTTTACGCACCCAAAACCGCGATTCCGAATGCTTGCCGTCCTCTTTCACACTCCACTGCTTTAACTCAGGGAAACGTCCTATCGGAGCTTCAATGGTGCCTTCATCACGTTCGACCGTTCCATCGACAAGCGCGAGATAACGCTTCTCGACGCGTTTTTTCATGAAATCCGCTGACAGACGCCGATGGGCCGTCGCCGTCTTGGCGACGACGATCAAGCCGGATGTCTGCTTATCGAGCCGATGCGGCAAGCCGGGGCGGATGGTTTTGTCAGAACCACCTGCGGTAGCGGGTGGTTGATCCTGTGTTAAACCACCCGCTACCGCAGATGGTACTGACTTGTCGTTGAGATAGTACGCGAGTGCATTGAGCATCGTCCCGTTGTTCTCGCGATGCGACGGATGGACGAGCATCCCCGTCGGTTTATTGACAACGATAATGTGTTCGTCCTCGAAAACGATGTCGAGCGGTATATTTTCGGGCTTCATTGCCGTTTCGCGGGCCGTATCGACGGAGATCTCGATCAGGTCGTTCGGACGCAAACGGTAGCCGATATTTTCCCAGCGGCCATTTACCTCGCACCGTTCGGTTTTGACAATGTCGCGAAGATACATTTTGCTTAGGCCGCTGAAATGGTCGAGCAAAAAGTCTTCGAGCCTCACTTTCTGATGCTCGGCGGCGGCCTGTATTGCTATCCTTTCTTCCACCTGAACATTGTATCGCAGACCAAAAAAACGCGGCTCCAATTTAGGAACCGCGCTGGCTACGAATTTCCCAGGCCTTAGAATTGGCACGTTTCCTACATTTTTGTTCGAATTATCTTCAATTCCTACGCTGTTGTATGAAAATGAGTTATCTTTGATCTAGAATCATAACTCATTATTGATTACAACCGATTTTGGCAGTTTCAATTCCATACGTTCATAAATATGCCCGAAAATCTTACATTTTCGTCAGACACCACTCCAGGCAGCCTGGAGTGGGTCGCCAGCATCGCCGCGATCGCGGCGGTTTCGCGGGGCATTAGGACAGACTGCGGTCTGATAGTCGAGCGGCTGAACGAGATTCTACCCGCGAGATACGGATTTGTATGTTTGTATCAGGCGGAGTCGGGACGTTTGGACGTAATCGCTGCGACGGGGATAGATTCAGTAGCATTTCGGAAACTTGAGGGCCGGGCGGCTTCGACGGCGCTGATGCGTGTTTTCGACGACGTCGTGCCGGTAACCATGCTGGTCAACGACGAGCCGACCCTTGATTTTCTGGCCGACGACCGTTCGGGAACTACCTTGGTCTCGGTACCGATCCTGCTCGCCGGCGATTGTTCGGGATCAATCTCAATTGCGTTCGACAGTCCTAAAAAGGCTTCCTCGGACGAGATCGTGAAACTGCTTGAGGTCATTGCTTCGATCATTTCACAATCCTTGAGGGTCGAACGGGTGGAACGCGAGGAAAGCCGCAAGCTGCTTGATGAAAACTTTCACCTCAAACAGGAGCTAAAAGAAAAATATGATTTCAGCCACCTCATCGGCAATTCCAGTCCGATGCGGCAGGTATACGATCAGGTGACCCAGGTCGCGCGGTCGAATGCCACCGTGCTGTTGCGTGGCGAGAGCGGCACTGGTAAAGAATTGATCGCGAACGCCATTCATTACAATAGCCTTCGCTCCAAACGGCCCTTTATAAAGGTAAACTGCGCCGCGTTGCCGGAAACGCTGATCGAATCGGAGCTTTTCGGCTACGAACAGGGCGCATTTACAGGGGCGTCGAAGAGAAAAAAAGGGCGTTTTGAGATGGCCGAGGGCGGAACGATATTTCTCGACGAGGTCGGCGACCTTCCGCCGCAGACCCAGGTAAAGCTGCTCTGCGTGCTGCAGGAACGCGAATTCGAACGGCTCGGCGGCACCGAAACGATCAAGGTGAATGTCCGCCTGATCACCGCGACAAATAAGAATCTCGAGGATGCGATCGCGGGCGGCACCTTTCGCGAAGATCTGTTTTACCGGCTCAATGTTTTCACTATCTTTCTGCCACCGCTTCGCGACCGAAAGGCCGATATTCTGCTACTCGCCGAGCATTTTTTGGAAAAACATGGGGCTGTGCACAACAAACGGATCTTGCGGATCTCGACGCCGGCGATCGACATGCTGACGGCGTATCATTTTCCGGGAAATGTGAGGGAGCTCGAAAACGTAATCGAGCGAGCGGTTTTGGTCTGCGATTCGAACGTGATCCACGGCCATCACCTTCCGCCAACGCTGCAAACGGCCGAGGTCAGCGGCACGGAAACGCGTGTCACTCTCGAATCGGCGGTTGCGTCGTTTGAATGCGATCTGATCCAGGACGCTCTCAAATCGGCTCGAGGCAACGTGGCTAAAGCCGCAAAAATGCTCGATTCGACAGAACGTATCGTTGGTTACAAGATAAAAAAGTACGAAATTGATACAATTCGTTTCCGAAGATGGGACGCGAAGAATTTCTAATCAAAGGCCTGCCCGACCCTGAGGCAGCAGGACGTTTCTTAAGTCAACTGGCCGAAACGCACCCGCCACAGCACGCTAAACTCCTGAAAAAAGAGGGCTTACTGTCGGATGTGCTGACGCTTGTCGCCTTTAGCCCTTTGCTGACAACGACGCTGCTGCAAAATCCAGACTACGTCTGGTGGCTCAATCGAACGCGCTCCGAAAGCTCGGTTAGGACAAAAGACGACCTGCTCGAATCGCTCGCCCGTTTTTCACTGACCAACTCACAGCTCGATCCGCAGGTTCTTTTCGCGCGATTTCGCCGCCGCGAATTGCTCCGCATTTATTTGCTCGACATCCGCCGTCTGGCGACGATCGCCGAGATTACCGAAGAGATCTCAAACCTGGCGGACGCGATACTCGAATCTGCCCTCGAAACCGCCCGCCGCGAGATAGACAACCGGTTCGGCCAGCCGCAGGAAACCGATGACAAGGGCCGCTCACGCCCGGCGCGTTTCTGCATTGTCGCCCTAGGCAAACTCGGGTCAAAGGAACTTAACTACTCCTCGGACATCGACCTCGTCTTTCAATATTCCGCCGAGGGCAATACATCGGGGACCGGTTCGCGAGGACAGGTCACGAACCGCGAATATTTTGTAAAACTCGCGGAATTTACCACCAAACTAGTAGGCGAACCATCCGGCGAAGGTGCTGCATATCGTGTCGACCTCCGCCTGCGTCCGCACGGGACGCTGGGTGCCCTGGCTTTGTCGGTCAAGGATTCGATCCGCTATTACACCAACGACGCGAGGGCGTGGGAACGGCAGGTGATGATCCGTTCGCGCGGCTGCGCGGGGGATACTGAGCTGTTTCGTGAGTTCTTTTCGGCGATCGAAGGCCTTGTGTTTTCAAAAGAAGAGACTGTGGAATCCGCACTGCGTAATGTCCGTCTCTCAAAGGAAAAAATAGATCTCGCGCAGCTAAATACCCGCACCTATGACGTTAAGCTCGGTCGCGGCGGCATTCGCGAGATCGAATTCATCGCGCAGGCATTACAGCTCGCGTATGGCGGTGCGGACAAATGGCTTCGCAGCCCGCACACGCTCATCAGCCTGACACGGCTCGCCGACCGCAAACATCTCACCGACAGCGAATTGACCCAGATGTACGCCGCCTACGAATTCCTTCGCCGAACCGAGCACGTGCTGCAAATGAAAAATGGCGTACAAACGCATATGGTGCCCGACGACGCGGAAAAGCGTGCTGTGCTTGCCCGCCGGGTGACCTTCGGTTCCGCAGGTGATTTTGAGAGCGATCTGATTGCGCATACCGACAACGTCAGCCATGTATTTCAGCGCGTGTTTGGCGAGGTGGACGAAAGTATCGCGGCGGACATTGAGATCACGCAGATCCCGGACATGCACGAACGCACGCTTTCGCACGTAATGGCGTCAATAGAAAAGTCTGATGTGGATTTTGATGACGGCACCGGAAACCTGGCGATACTCGACCGCATCACGGCTGTCTCGCCCAATTTTTCGGCGATGCTTGCCGCCAACCCCGATCTCGCTGCCCGTCTCCCTGACCCTGACGCCGAGTTCACCGAGCCCGAATACGAATCGGAAATGATCGAGGCGATCGAATCGACCCGCGATTTTGGTCAGCGTTTGTCGGTGATGCGCCGAACGTGGTCGCGATTTCTACTAGAGATCGCGGTGCGCGATATTTTTGAAAAGATCACTATCAGCGAGGCCAAACGCCTCCAGACCAAGCTCGCCGAGGCAAGCATTGCTGCCGCCCTACGCGTTGTTCGCGACGAGATGGCTCAAAGATACCTGTCAGAAACTATCCACCTCGACCTGGCGATCCTCGCCCTCGGAAAGCTGGGTGGCCGGGGACTAGACTACGATTCCGACCTCGACCTCGTGATCGTTTATTTTGATCCCAAAAACCCCACAACCGCGCTGACAGCCGCCGAATTTTACGGGCGGTCGGTCGAGCTTTTCGTCACCGTGCTGTCATCCATGACACGCGACGGCAATCTCTACCGAGTCGATCTGCGGCTCCGGCCATTTGGATCGAAAGGCATGAGTGCGATGTCTATAGATGGATTTCTCGGATACATGAACGAAACAGCCGCTATTTGGGAAATGCTTGCTTTCGTCAAATTGCGTTACGTCGGCGGCGACCGGAGTATCGGCTACAATGTCGAAAACGAGACCCGCCGCATGATCCACGAACGGGCCGCCGCGGCTGACCCTACCGAGCTGCGAGGCGAAACTCGCCGTGTCCGCCTCGCTCTCGAACAACAGCGTGCCCGAACCCGCCGCGAAGGCGAGATCGACATCAAATACGGCTCGGGCGGCATGCTAGACGTCTATTTTGCGATGCGTTATTTGCAGCTGCGCGACAATGTCCAGGACGGAGGCGAGGAGTCTGCAAGGATTGATGATGGAGCTACGAACGATCGCTCTACCGGCTTTATGCTCGCCCGGCTTCGGTCCCGTGGCTCGATCGAGGAAGCGACCTACAACGAGTTGTTCGCTGGCTACAACTTCCTGTTAGCTCTCGACCACAACATCAGGCTGACGGTCGGCCGCACCACGCGAGTGCCGCTCGGCAACGAAAATGCTTTGGCCACGATCTCGCATCGAATGGGCCGGGGTTCATCCGCCGACCTCCTCGAGCAATTGACCATCCATCGCCTAAATATTCGTGCCGCATTTGATGCGATTTTAGCCTGAGCGTCCCCGCCAGTCATCTCCCTGAGATCTCTGCAAATTCTGAAGAAAACGGTCGATTCGGCGTTTTTGAAGGCATATGAAAGTACTCGTCTTTGCTTCGATCACGTTGTCAATTTTGCTCTTTTGTGCTGTAACTTCGCGGGCCCAGGATCCAAAACCGATCTTTGACCGGGCGATCGATCAGCTTCACAGCAATCAGATCGACGATGCCATAAATAATTTCAGGCGAGTGCTGGAACTGACTCCCGACGATCCGGCGGCAAATTACAATCTGGGGACCTGCTATTACACGCTAAAACAATACGAACGAGCGGTTCCAGCCCTGCGAAACGCGATCCGCAGCAAGCCCAATTTTGTCGACGCCTATCGTTTTCTCGGTAATTCGCTTGACTACCTCGATCATTTTGCCGAAGCAGTGGCGGCGTACAACAAAGCGATCGAGTACGACCCGAAAAACTCGCCGGCCTACGCAGACCTCGCTACCGCATACGAGAGGCGGAAAGATTACGCGGCTGCGGCAAAGGCGTATCAGAAGGCGGCTGACACCGACCCCTCGGACACGGACATTTACCGTGCATTGGCGAGATCGTACTATAACAGCGGAATGTTCAGGGAAGCGATCCCGGCTTACAAAAATGCTATCCTGGCCGACCCCGATAACGTAACAAACCATCTCTATCTGGGCTACTCTTATGCAAAGACCAAACAGTATGCCCCCGCCATCGCCTCGTTCAATCGGGCCTTAAACCTCGATCCCAACCGGGCCTATGCTCACATTGGACTCGGCGAGGCGTATATCGACCAAAAAGATCTTGCCTCGGCTCGAAAACAGTACACGGCTTTGTTACCTTTGGATAAGACGCTTGCCGACAAACTTCTCGCAAAGATAAACGCGGCTGCGTCCAGGTAACAACACTATGCCAATTACAGCAGTTATTTTCGGTGGATTGCTCATCCTGACGGGGATCGTCGGCTATGTTCACGGGGTCATGAATGACAGGGCCAGCCTGACCGCTTTCATACCGGCGGCCTTCGGCCTCGTTATCGCCATTCTGGGATTGGCGGCCCAGGCCAAGGAAAGCCTGCGAAAGCATCTGATGCACGCGGCGGTTGTTGTAGGGTTGCTGGGCTTTCTGGTTCCGGCAGGTCGGCTCATTTCGAAATTTAGCGAACTATCGCTTTCCGCCGCCGTCGTTTCGCAACTCGTCATGGCCCTGCTGTGTTTGGTTTTTGTGCTGCTCTGCGTCCGGTCGTTTATAGCCGCCCGCCGTAACACCGCAGACTAGCCCGCGAGGCTATCCTTGTCCAATTTTATTTCCACGAGCAGCCCGTCTCCCGTATTGCGGGCCGCGATCGTTCCCTTGTGGGCCTTGATGGCGCGTTCCGCAATGGCGAGACCGAGTCCCATACCACCGGTTTTGCGTTCGCGAGCTTCACCGACCCGGTAGAATGGCCGGAACAGATTTGCAAGTTCATCTTCCGGCACGCCCCCCCCGTGATCGGATATCTGTAGGATAGAATACCCATTCTGCCTGACCAGCGAAACATCGACCGCCGTTCCCTCGGCCGTGTAGCGGACGGCATTCCGAAGAACGTTCTCGACGGCGCTCCGCAAAAGATTTTCGCTGCCCATCACCGTGCATGGATCGTCCGACAAAACCTTTACCGAGCGGCCCTTGGCCTGAGCTTCAAAATCGGCGTCCTCCGCGACATCGCGGACCAGCTCGGCAAGGTCGATCCGTACCGGTTCGATCACGTCGCTGCCGCTTTCGAGCTTGGCAAGGATAAGCAGCCGCGAGATCATTTCATTAAGACGATGCGATTCGGTCTCGATGCGATTTAGCAGCGGTGCGGTTTCCGGACCGGATTTTTGCTTGGCGATCTCGAGCGCCACGTTTAGGCGGGCCAGCGGCGAGCGTAGTTCGTGCGAAATGTCACTGTTTAGCCGTTGCTGCGATGTGATTAGCGATTCGATCCGCTCGGCCATTTCATCAAAATCGCGGGCGAGATCCGACAGCTCGTCGGCACGCCGCCCGACCCGTTGAGCAACACGAGTTTTCAAATCGCCGTCCGCTAATTTTTGGGTCGCCTCCCGAAGTTTCCTGATCGGCGACGTCAAGTAGGCCGCCAGCAAATAGCACAGCAAGACGGCTGTCACGAGCAGTCCCGCCAAGCGCCAGTATCCCAGCGTCGAACCCCAAAAAAGCGCAGGCGGGGCCTGTCGTTCCCATTGGATAACGAGGACGAAATGGCGGCCGTCCGCAAAGGTGACGGGCGAAGCTCCCAACGTCCGGTCATCGGCCGAGAAATCAGCTTCGGTAGAACCGCTGGCAAATGTCCGGCTGATCAGCTCTACCGAATCCGAGATTTCCTCCTGATCGCCAAACCAGAGGTTGCCGTTTGGATCGACGAGGTCGACCTCGCGCGGGGGCTCGATGTCCCGGAGCCGCATAAGATATGTTTTCAGCCCCCCCTCACCCTCGGCGTTGACGATCTGGTTCGCGGTACCGCTGTAGATCATCATCTGATTACGCGTCGACCGCTGTCCGCGGCTGACCATCGGATCGGTCTGAAACGTTCGCGTGACAAAAATTATCACGCCGATCATCAGTGCCGTCGCGGCGAGAAACCACAAAAATATCTTGATAAACAGCTTCATACTAACGTGTAAATATATCCCACAGACCGGATCGTTTTAATCCGGTCGCTCCCGTCGGGGCGAACGCCTAATTTCTTGCGCAGGTTGCTGATGTGCATGTCGAGGCTGCGGTCGTAGGGCGACAGCTTGCGTTCGAGCACCCTTTCGCTCAGGTCTTCTTTCTTGACGATCCGGCCGGCCTCGCGTAAAAGCGCCCTTAAAAGCCCGAATTCGACCGAAGTTAAATTCAAATCCGTGCCTTCGCAGGTCGCGGTCCGTGCCGAACTAACGACCTGGACACCATCGACCTCGATCCTGTCGTCAGGATCGCCGTCGTCCGTGTCGGAGACAGCCCGCCGCAGGATCGCTCTGAGCCGCGCGGCCAGCTCGCGTGGGTTAAAGGGCTTTGGCAAATAGTCGTCCGCTCCGATCTCAAGCCCAACGATGCGTTCCATATCGTCGCCGCGGGCCGTCAGCATTATCACGGGCAAGGCCGATGACTCACGCAGATTTCGCAGCACATCAAAGCCATTCATCTTGGGCAGCATCACGTCGAGGATCGCCATGTCGTATTCGCCCGACAAAGCACTCTTTAGCCCCGATTCGCCGTCGTTGACGCACTCAACCTCAAATCCCTCGACTCCGAGGTATTCCGAGACCAGTTCGCACAATTCTTCGTCGTCATCAATGATGAGGATCTTGTTCATAACCTGACAAGCATTTTACGTCAAAACAGCCGCGAGTGCTTACCTTTTACAATTCTTTACAGAAACTCACGAATTCAATACATTCGCGGCTCTGCCGATTTCGTCATACACGGCGAGGATAGGAATACATATCGCTGTCCTGACGACATTTATATAACGGAGTTAATCATGAAAAAAATCATACTTGGAATCATAGCGGTCGCAGTTTTGGCGGGTGGAGCGATCTTTGTAATCGCTCAGAAAGCGGGGCATGTTGGCGGTCCCGGTTTTGGTCCGGGACGCGGAGGCCACATGCTCGGCATGGCCCTTCGCGGCCTCGACCTGACCGACGATCAACAGGCAAAGGTCAAGGAAATCATGGAGGCGAGCAAGACAAACGTCGAGCCGCTCATGCATCAAATGCGTGACAATCACAAATCGATCGAGGCTCTGACGGCTAATGGTGCCTTTGATCAGGCTAAGGTCGAGGCCGCCGCGACCGAACAGGGCAACATCATGGCAAAGATGATCGTCGAACGGGAAAAAGCAAAAGCACAAGTTTTTGCGTTGCTGACCGACGACCAGAAGGCAAAGGCCGCCGAGATGAAGAGCAAATTCAAAGAGAAGATGAAGGACGGTAAAGGCTTTGAAGGAAAGACGCACCGCTCCGAATTCTAATCTTGGATCCGATGTGGAAGCCCGTGCGTAAAATCCGTGCAGAAGCCCGCGCGTAAGCAAGGGCGTAACATTCAACTTGCGTGTTACGC
>JANYIL010000094.1 GCA_025362075.1 Chloracidobacterium sp. | reverse complement strand
TTTTCAAAACTTGGATTGTTTTTTCCAATCCAAATTCCATCATTAAGGTCTCATGGCCAAGCGAGTCCAGATACTCTATCGACTGTGCGAAATTCATTAATCTACTCATCTGACAATTCAGCTTTGTTTGTACAAATACATGCCTTACAAAATTCGCAGTTAGCGCATTTTTCAGCCCGTTGTTTTACCGGATTTATTACGTCAAAATTTCCCCAGTTATATTTCTTGTAGTCTTTTATGGTTTGACCAGCTCTTTTTAGGTCCGCAAAATTTCCACACATAATATGGTTTCGATCAATCTTAAAGGTATTTATATAATTTGAATAAATAAATTTACCATCAATCTGAAAATAGAATTTTCGTATCCTTGCAAAGAGTTCATTAATAAAGTCGCCTTCCATAGGCAGCGTTTTGATACGCCAATGTGACATCGACGCAATACTCAAAATATTTTTGTAAAGCAAGTCCAAAGGTTTATTTGAAAGATAGTTTTCCGCCGCCTTGTCTGAATTCTCCCATAGACCAAGGCTGATGTTATGAAGATCAAACGCACTCAAATTGATAATGCGAACCCTAAACACCCTTTCATCTGGATTGAACGCAATTACCTTAGATACCCTTACAACATCAACAGTCCAGATATATTTTAATAAATAAAGGCCTACAAAAATTGCAAGGTAAATCGTCCCATATAGAGCTTGAAAACTAGCAATGACTCGTCCATAGCTTATTGGAAGAATGTCCCCGTAGCCGATTGTGGTTTGCGTAATAACCGAAAAATACAAACAATCAAAGAAATTCGCAACTACCGTTGAATCAGCTGAATAGTGTAAGTACCCCCCCTGGCAATACATTAACGCACACAAAAGAATTGACAATAAATACATTGTCAAAACAAATAATAAATATGAAAAAATGGAAATCTGAGATAAGAACTTAGTAACCCTATACTTTTTGGACTGGTAATTAGTAAACATTACTTAGGGTTCTTTGAGAGCGGAATGGCTTTATATATGCTTGTTCATCATAAAATCGAGCATCCGAATAATTGTTTCGCGCATTTCGCGGCGGTCGACGACCAAGTCAACCATGCCGTGTTCGAGTAGGAATTCGCTGCGTTGAAAGCCTTTCGGGAGTTTTTGGCGGATGGTCTGCTCGATAACACGCGGACCGGCAAAGCCGATCAACGCTTTTGGCTCGGCAAGTATCACGTCGCCGAGCATTGCAAAGCTCGCCGTGACGCCGCCGGTTGTCGGATCGGTAAGTACGGAAATAAAAGGCAATCTTGCTTCATGCAGTCGCGAAAGAGCCGCCGATATCTTGCCCATTTGCATCAGCGAGAGTGTGCCTTCCTGCATACGAGCCCCGCCTGATGCAGCGAAAATTACGACTGCTCCGCGAGTGTCAACCGCATATTCGATGAGCCGCGTTATCTTTTCGCCGACCGCCGAGCCCATAGAACCGCCGATGAACGCCATATCCATCGCACCGGCGTAAACGAGATGCCCGCCGGCCATGCCTTTTCCAGAGATCAGTGCTTCCGGCAAACCGGAAACTTCCTTCGCCTGAACTATACGGTCCTTATAAGGTTTGGAATCGACAAACCCCAGCGGATCGCCCGACGTCACGTCCTCATCCAGCTTTTCGTAGCGGCCGTCGTCAAAAAGGTCTTTGAGACGTCCCGTCGCCGTGTATCGAAAATGATAGCCGCAATGCGTGCAGACCTCGTGAGATTCAGTCAGTTCTCGTTTGTAGAGGGCGCTCTCGCAGTCGGGGCATTTGACGAAAATGCCCTCGGTTTTTACGGTTTGCTCCTCGTCGTCGTCGGGCCCTTCGATCTTTGGTTTATCTCTGCGAAACCATGACATAATGATTAAATCAACTAAAAATTAAGGTTAGCACACGGTGAAATTTCGTGAAAGGTTGGAGCTTGTGTTCGAGTTGCGCTGGGCTCGCGCGTGAGCAAGGGGCGATAAATTCAACGCCCTCGGGCTTGTGCATTTTTCCGAGACGATCACTTCAGAACATCAAGCATTTGCGAATGGATAAGCCCGTTGCTTGCCACCATTGGTGGCGAGTAAATGCTGAATTTTGAGTTGTCATAACCGCTGATCTGCCCGGCGGCCTCTTCAATCAACAGAACACCCGCCGCCATATCCCACGGATTGAGGCCCTCTTCCCACATTCCGTCAAAACGCCCGCAGGCGACATACGCCATGTCGATCGCGGCCGAACCGTCGCGGCGGACACCTCTTGATTTGAGCAAAAATTGTGTCAGGTGACGGGCGAAGTCTTCGCGTCGTTTGAAATCATATGGAAAGCCGGTGACGATCAGTGCTTCGCCAATATCTTCGGCCGAGGAAACGCGAATTGGCTTGCCGTTCAATGTCGCGCCCTGGCCGCGTTCGGCGGCAAATAGCTCGTTGCGAGTCGGGTCAAAAGTCACGCCTATGACCACCTCGCCGTCATGCTCAAGCGCGAGAGTGACGCAAAAACACGGGTATCCGTGCGCAAAATTCGTCGTGCCATCGAGCGGGTCGATGATCCATTTCCAGGTGTTTTCGCCACCCATGACAACGGCCTCGCCCGACTCTTCGGCCAGAATCGAGTGTTTTGGGTAATACGATTTTATTCGTTCGATTATGAGCGCTTCGCTGGCGAGATCGGCATCGGTTACGAGGTTGATGTCTCCCTTTTTTGAGATATTTACGTTGCTCCCATATTTTTCGAGCAGGATCTGCCCTGCGTCCCGGGCGGTTTCAATTGCAAAGTTTAACATAAAAGATTTTTGGCCCGCTAAACACGCGAAAAAACGCGAAAATTTTGGTCAACCTATTTCGCGTCTTTTCGCGTATTTCGCGGGCAAATTCCTATTTCTTTAATCGGCGCTCGGCGAGGTCGAGGAACTCTCGAACCTGATCGTCCCAGAAAATCCAATCGTGCCCGCCCGGATGCTGGCGATATTCGTGGGGCACCTTCTTTTCGAGCATCAAGGCCATAAAATCGCGGTTGTTCTGGATCAAAAAATCGTCAGTTCCGCACGCCTCGTAAATGTACGGGAGAGCCTTAAGCTTTTCCGGCGTTATCTCCCGTATCATCGCAAAAACGTCGTTAGCTTTCCGGGCCGGGCTGCCTTCGTCAACCCCGAAGACAGAGTCTATGGACATCGCAATGGTGCCCGCATTTTTCTGCGTCCAGCCGGCCGCACCAAGCGCCCCGCTAAAGCTGCCGATGAGCGAGAATTTGTCGGGATATTTCAATCCAAACTTGAGAGCCCCATAACCGCCCATCGAGAGCCCCGCCATCATGCGGTGATCGCGGTCGGTTATGGTGCGATACTTAGCGTCGATCTCGGGAATCAGCTCCTGCACTATGTAGCTTTCGTATTTGTCGGTAGGCGTCGAAACGCTGTCCGAATACCATCCGTTATCGCCCTCGGGCGTCACGATGAGGAATCTATGATCGGCTGCGTAATCGGCAACCTTTGTCTTGTCCGTCCAATTTGTATAGTGGCCGGTCAGTCCGTGGAGCAGATAGATCACGGGAAATCGGCTCTCTGTCTTTGCACTGTATTCTTTTGGAAAAATGATGCGATACGGCATATCCCGGCCCATCAATTTGCTCTTTAAGTAGATCGTCTCAAAGGCAAATCCCGTTTGAACCGACGTGGGTTTCTGCGCAAGGATCCGCTGCGGCAAAGATCCTGTAACGCACAATACCGATAACCAGGCAATCGCTAGAACAATGGTCTTAAGTTTCATAATAACTAGGCCAACCCCCCCCTGTTCAATTTCACGTTTCCGTCTTGTGAACCGACCTTACACGTTGCCGGGCTTTCTTAGACCGACGGATGGTATTGCGGCGTTTAAGGTTGCTCTCGGCCCAGTCGGAGACCTGTTTTAGCGGATGCCATTCGAAACTCTCGAGCGGCAGCACCTCGCTCGACGCATCCTTTAGCTTCAAAGTGCTAAAAGCCACAAACAGGATCAACGCATTGAATAACGCTCCGCATAAAACGACAAACCACCCCGGAGCAAGTCCAACGGTCGCCCGCTGAAAAAATATGTCCCAAAACGCTTTCTTATCGGCCTCGGTCGCTATCGGGATCGGCGAGGGATGTATGTAGACTTTCAAGGTCCAAGACAAGGAGAGCAATATGAATATCCAAAGATAATTCGACCGCAGCCGGCGACCGACCGCCTCCCATTCGCTAATGGTAAAGCGCGGCGACATCAGATCGGCTGAGATGTGTTCAGCCCATTCCTTGTCAGGCGGGATCGTCCGGTGCGAAAGCATCGGGGCAAAGTACCCAGTCTCAAGAACGCGTACGCGATTGGCCCATACCTCGTAGTAGCGGTAGCGCCGGGCCTCCATGAACAAAAATATCGAGACGAGCAGCGTGTTGATCGGTATCGCAAAATGCGGATTGTCCGGCGAACTAAAAACAAACGACAACGTCGCACCGGCCGTAATTACGGCCCAATTGGTCGTCGCATCGAGTCGTCCGCGCCACACGTTCGACCGCTGGATCTCACCGCGGTAAAAATGCACGAGCGCCGTGTTAAAATCAGCCGGGGCGAGCTTTTGCGGTATTGTAAGGGGTGTTGTACGTGGCTTTTGGGCCCTTTTATGCACCTCCTCGGCAAAGGCGCGGAACGACTGCGGCACATTCGTTATATGAATATCCGGATCAGTAGATTGGGTTCCGGCCCGAACCTCGTCGTTCATATCGCAAGTGAGGTAGCTTACCGAAAAGCGGCGGCGGGCTTTCTGGTAAGCTAAAGATTAATCTTTTACCGCTCTCGATGCAAGATTATCGTTTCTTAGGCTAAACTCTCTGCTAATGATCGAAACCGACGAAAAATGGATGTGGGCCGCGATCCGCGTGGCCCGCGAAGCGGAGAAGCTGAACGAGGTTCCGATCGGGGCCGTCCTGGTCGACAGTGACGGCAGGATATTGGCCGCGACATCCAACCGGACGATCAAAAACAACGACCCGACCGCCCATGCCGAGATACTTGCGCTTCGCACGGCCGCTATACGGATAGGTAATTATCGACTTACTGGCACGACGATGTACTCGACGCTTGAACCGTGCGCCATGTGCGCCGGAGCGCTGGTAAATGCGAGAGTCGCTCGTCTCGTCTTTGGTGCGCACGATGAACGATTTGGGGCGGTAGAGACCCATTTCCGGGTCTGTGACAACCCCGAGATGAATCATCGCATGGAGATCACCTCCGGCGTCCTGGCCGATAAATGCCGCAGCCTCATGCAGAATTTCTTCAAAGCCCGAAGAAGTAATAACGAAAATACACCAAAAGACACTCAATAGGATTTCTTCTCTTTTTCGTGTCCCCTCGTGTATTTTCGTCGTTACTATTCCTTCCGCGCTGTCTCCCGATTTGATCCCCCCGCTAGCTAACCCTAGCGGCATGTCAAGCGTGTTTTGTCGCCAACGGCGACGAACATTAAAGCCTATGGTGCAGGCAAAGCCGGAACCATAGGATTGATACCAGCAGAATACGCTCTCCCTGAAGGGGAGCAACAAATCACCAATTGTTCGTCGCCTTCAGCGACGCAAAATGCGCCGGTCCTTATCCTAGGGTTCCGCTTTGCTCCACCCTAGGCTTTAATGTTGGTCGCCGTTGGCGACTAATCCCACGACACTTCAATGGTGACACGACCCTAATGGCACTTATACAGGTTTGCTTACTACTCCTCGAGCAAAGACTGCCCAGGTCTCTAAGCCAGGGCGGGGCGGGGATCAAAATTATCTGGGAAACAGGCCAAAGCCGGAGGTAGGGATCGAAAAGGTTTAAAATATACTTCTCGTGCTCAATGCACGTTCTTCGCCAACACTACATTTGTTGTTTTTACACCACTAGCCACAGCTAGTTTTTTGCCGTCAGCCGAATACGCCGAAGAGTCCCGTCTTCTCATAGGAGCCTGTTGATGTCTCACTTGTCGAGCCGAGGAAAAGGGATTATTCTAAGGCTTGGGGCTAAACGTAAACCTATGATAGATATCGAACGTTACAGACCAGATTTGGAAAAGGCTTGTCGAGAGTTTTCGCTGCAAAGGCTCGATCTGGTCGGATCGGCTTCACGCACGGACTTTGCCAGTGACAGCGATGTTGATTTTCTCGTTACTTTTAAAGGCAACACGAAATTGTTCCAACGATATTTTGGGTTGAAAGAACGCTTGGAGTCAATTTTCGAGCGAACCGTTGATCTTATTGAGGAGAGAGCAGTAAAAAACCCGTATGTCCGCGCGACTTTTCAGAGAGACAGGGTGAAGGTTTATGAAACGTGATTCGCGCGCCTATCTTCTTGATATCCGGGACAACTGCGACCTCATTCTCGGTTTTGTAAAAGGTAGCGATCTAAAAGGCTACAAGGCAAACGACCTGATAAAATCGGCTGTTGAACGGCGATTTATCATACTCGGCGAGGCTCTTAGTCGATTGAAAACATTAGACTTAAACCTACTCGGAAACATTCCGGATGCGTCGCGAATCGTAGCTTTTCGCAACATTCTCGTCCATGGATACGAATCGATCTCCGATGAACTTGTTTGGGAGATCATTGTAGATCATGTTCCCTTATTGCGTGCAAAGTGCGATGAGTTGTTAGCAAGCGTGGCATGACACACTTCAAAAAGAATGCCGCTACTCCACTGGCAAAAAACCGCCCCGGTCTCTAAACCGGGGCGGAGCGATGATCATAATTACCTATAAAACGTGGCCAGACAATCAACGCTGGCGCTCCAGCCCCGCTATTTTCCGACGTTTCTGATCAAGACCGGATTCGAAATAGAGGTTCCCCTGCTCACGAGCAGCTGTTTGCCGTCAAATGTCCAGCTAAAATCGCCCGTTCCCGGCGTTTTGAAATCGGTCAGCTGTCGCGGCTGGCTTGTACCATCAACAGGCACACTCCAGATATCTATGCGGGATGCCATTCGCAGGGCGATAGCGTGTTTGTCGGGTGTCCAAAAGGGCCGGCGCGAAACCAGGTTAGCGGGAACATCTATTAGTCGCGGCTCCCCTCCTTGGGCAGGAACAATACCGAGCTTGAACTGCAAGGTATTCGAGAATCGCTCGAGCCCGTACACCAGCCGCCCGTCGGCCCGATTCACATCCATCCCGTTTAGGCTCCAACCCTCTGGCGCGGTTACGACGAGGCTTGCTTCGCCGCCGTTTATCGAAACTTTACGAATTTCACGAACGATCGTGGCCGGCGGGTCCTCGTCTGCGTCAATGTAATAGACCCACTTTCCGTCAGCTGAGAAGGAAGGCAGCCTTTCGTGCGAGCCGCTCGTCAGCTGTTTCAGATTATTACTATCAAGATCCATGCGAAAGATATGCTTGATCCCGTTTACACGGTCAGACGTAAAGGCAATGTACTTTCCGTCAGAGGACATGGTTGGCTGCACATCTCGGGCCGGATCCTGGGTTAGCTGTTTTCGCCCGGTACCATCAGGCTGCATTATCCAAATGTCCGGGTTTCCGCTCACATCCGAGGTGATGACTACACGGCCGTCAGGTGTCCATGTAAATCTGCCATTCACTTCGCCCGAGCTCATCATGCGTTTGGCCTTGCCTGTGTCGTTGTTGGGCAACATCCAAAGATCAACGCCAACGCTTCCCTGCGTAGCCAACAGAGTGTCGCCGGCTCTCGTTGCACTGAGCCATCCGTAACTTGCCAGGCCGGTGGTGATGGCCTTTGGCTCACCTCCGTGCGGTATCGACCACAACTGTGATGGGTCCGAGCCATTCTCTCTCGCCGCGATGACAAGATTTCCGTTCGGCAACCAAACTGCGCCCGAGAATCCAGCCCATTTCTTGTCGCTGAGCACCTGCTGTTTGCCATCAGCTATTGTGAATCGCACCAATTTCCAAAAGGTCCCTCCGTCGTTAAAATGCATTACAGCTGCAAGGGTCTTTCCGTCGGGCGAGAATACCGGAGTGAATATCCAGTTGTCGCGTGCTACCTTTGCAATCGTTCGCTCGTTAGAACCATCAAGATTAGCGATCTGTATAGTTTGCCCATTGAAGCTGGGTAGGTCGCGGGTGAAGACCATAGTTGTTCCGTCGGGTGAGAACGAA
>JANYIL010000050.1 GCA_025362075.1 Chloracidobacterium sp. | reverse complement strand
ATGACATGGTTGCCGGGAGTTGCCGACATCACGCAGGATGCCGACGCGGCGACCATCGTGACGTTCGAGCAGACCGCGTTTCCGTCCAAAAGCAGCGTAACTGTTCCGGTCGGTGTGCCCGTTCCCGGCGCAACCGGCGATACAACCGCCGTAGCAGTAAAGTTCTGACCCGAAACCGTTGGATTGGCCGACGACGAAACTGCTACCGACGTATTCGCCTTACCAACATTCTGCCCGCCCGCAAGCGAACCGTTGCTGACGTTAAAGTTAGTGTCGCCGCCGTATTGTGCGGTGATGACGTGGTTGCCCGGTGTCGCCGACATCATGCACGAGGCCGAAGCCGCAACGAGCGTGACGTTCGAACAAACGGCATTGCCGTCCAGGAGGAGCGTGACCGTTCCGGTCGGTGTCCCTGTACCCGGTGCAACTGGCGAAACAAGGGCCGTGGCCGTAAACGGCTGGCCTGAAACCGACGGATTTGTGGACGACGTGACGCCGACCGAGGTGTTCGCTTTGCCGACATTCTGGCCGCCCGCGAGCGTACCGTTGCTGACGTTAAAGCGGCTGTCGCCGCCGTATTGAGCGGTTATGACGTGATTGCCCGGATTGGCTGTCATCACGCACGACGCAGAAGCCGCAACAAGCGTGACGTTCGAACAGATGACATTGCCATCCAATAAAAGATTGACCGTACCCGTCGGCGTTCCCGTACCCGGAGCAACCGCCGAGACTACAGCTGTCGCGGTAAACGACTGGCCGGCAACCGTCGGATTTGGCGAGGACGTGACCGTGACAGCGGAATTCGCTTTGTTAACGCTCTGCCCTCCGGCCAAGGTTCCGTTACCCGTATTGAAGTTGCCGTCGCCGTTGTAAGTCGCGGTAACGACGTGATTTCCCGGCCCGACAGGCGGAAATGAGCATGTCGCTTGATTGCCCGATAGCGGCACGTTGGTGCAAACGGCGATGCCGTCGACGTAGATCGTGATCGTACCCGTCGGCGTTCCCGCTCCCGGTGCGGCCGGAGCAACCGTGGCCGTGATCGTGACCGGCTGGCCCGAAACTGACGGGTTTACCGAAGAGCCGAGGGTCACGGTCGTATTGGCTTTGTTGACCGTCTGGCCGCCGGCGAGGCTGCCATTGCTGGCCGAAAATCCGGCGCTGCCCAAATATTGGGCCGTAACCGTATGCGAACCGCCAACCGATAGGGCCGACGTATTCACCGAAGCAGTTCCACCGACACTTAAGGCTTGTGGAACTCCGAAATTCGAGCCGTCGACGACAAATTGCAGATTGCCGGTCGGCGTTACAACGCCGCTAGCCTGTGTAACGGTCGCCGTGAATGTGACCGGTTGTCCGTACACCGACGGGTTTGTGCCCGACGCGACCGTCGTCGTAGTGCCGACTACAGCAGCAGCGACATTTGAAGATACTGTCTGGCCGCCGATGGTCGGAAATCCGGCGGCGGCGATATTGTAATTGCCGTGCGAGATCTGTGCTCCACTGACAGCCGTCACAGTCCCTGTGACGGTAAACGAACCCGAGGCTCCCGGAGCGACGCCCGTAAAATTACACGTTGCGGTTCCTCCCGCGAGCGAACAATTGACGTTGTCCGAAACCGAGTTAAAGGTAACTCCAGCCGGCTGGGTCGCAGTGATGGTCGGGTTGACCGGCGAGCCGGAGCCGTTCTTGTAATTATAAGTGTAGGTGATCGAACCGCCGCTCACGACGCTCGCCGGTGCGGTGGCCTTCACCACTGGGCCCGCGATGTCGCCATCGGTGATCTCATCAACATACGCATAACCCGGGTGTCCGCCAAGCGCGCAGCCCGACGCATCGATCTGGATCATGATGTTGTTGCCCGCATTTACAAGATGTCCCGGTCCGGATGCGAGATCAACGTAGTTCCAGGGAAGGTATGCCCATGTGCCACCCCCGCTAAAGGCCGGACCGGCCAGCCAGTTTTTGCCGGGCTCGTTAACATAGGATGAAAAGTCATACAGCACGTCGTTGCCATTGCTCTGGTTGATCGCTCGAACCCTAAAATAGGGCTTTTGATCGCTTGTGTGTCCCGATCCCGGTTCGACCATAACGGCGGCATATGTAAACCGCACATGGCTGAGGCCGTCGCTCGGGTCGACGTATGCACTGACCGTTTGCACGATCGTGTTTCCGTTTTGACCGTAACTGGGGGAGCCGGTATATGAGGCCTCGCTATTGACGCGGGCCGAATAGTGGCCGTAGGCGGGAAACAAAAGCGCTCCGCTGGTGTTCGGATCTGAAGAACTGAGCGGAGCAGCGGCCGGACCGCCGACGATGGCCGATAGATCGGCACCACCGGCGCCGTGGGCGGCGCTCAAACCAGCATTAATAAATGTTGATTTGGTCCAGCTGCCAAACGTGCCGGTTTCAAAATCGCCATTGCTTACAGCGGCGAGCACTATGGTTGTGACAAACGATGCGGCAACTATGGCCGCGACGAAAACAAATAATAGTCTTTTCATTGGGGGGAATTCTCCTAAAGGGGCGCCGTGACGGTCTGCGGGCAGTTACCCGAATATCGTGAGCGAGGCGGGATGTAAAATCTATTTTTGGGGTAAATTTAAACTACGAGCGGGACTTCTACAGAAAGAAGTCTTTTCAAGAATAGCTTTAGCCGGGCTTGATAGTCAACAACAATTTTTAACATTGTTGGGCGACGTAGATTTATCGCTCCGACTGGAAATATGCAAGAGGTTGAATACACGTAAGATACAATCTCGAACACCCACGGTCGGCCATTATCCTAAGTTGGAACGGTTAAACCATCGGTTGTTACCGGGACGGAAACAGGCACAACATCTTGTAGAAAAAAGTGTTGACAAACGATCTAACGTTAATTAAAATTCACTCACTTGAGGACGTTTTTTGATTTAACTTCTCAAGCTCGCAAAGCAAACAATTAATCGCTGTAAGCATTCCAAAATACTATTTCGGATGTTAAAATGGTATTAAATCAACTATTCGTGTCTTTACACGCGTCAACGGGAGATGGTGGCCAATTATGAGCACAGTTTTTGAGTCGGCGATAAGCAGTTTTCTCGAAAAGAACGGGGTCGGAAACGGGGCCGGAGCCGCCAGGGCACGCGAGATCACACCACTCGGGCTTAACGCTCAAAAGGTGGTCAGCCTTAGATACTCGCTCAAAGACGAACACGGCCAGCCGCTCGAAACGTGGGCTGACATTGTCCGTCGCGTCGTCGGCCACGTCTCAAAAGCTGAGACTGAGCCGTTCAAACAAAAGCTGTTTTATAACGAGATGACAACGGTGATGCTCGCCCGCGAGTTTGTCCCGAATACGCCGTGTCTTGTTAACGCGGGCAAGCCCAAAGGTCAGCTCGCCGCCTGCTTTGTGCTAAACGTCCCCGATTCGATCGAGGGCATTATGAAACACGCCCAAAACGTCGCGATCATCCATCAGACGGGCGGCGGCACGGGTATGACATACGAATTTCTGCGTCCGGCCGGCTCGATGGTCCAATCGACTCGCGGCGTAGCTTCGGGGCCGGTCAGCTTCATGAACATCGTCAATCAGACGACCGAAGTCGTCAAACAGGGCGGCGTCCGACGCGGTGCAAACATGGGCATTTTGGCGATCACGCACCCCGATATTTTGCGATTTATCCACGCCAAGAACGATCAGACGAGCCTGACGAATTTTAATATCTCCGTAACGGTCAGCGACCTCTTTATGGACGCTGTCGACAGCGGCACGTGGTTTCAGACCGAATTCAAAGATGAGCCGTGGACGCAAGCCGTGTTTGACTCAGCGACCGGTGCGGACTATGTCGTCTATCGCCGTCCTGACGGATCGACCGCGACGTTTGCCGACAAACTTGCTTTCGAGACTGCCGATCTATCGGATTGCATCATTGAGGAGCCGCCTATGCCGGGCATGGTCTTCGCTCCTGACATCTGGAACCGCATCATCGCCTCGGCTCATAAATACGCTGAGCCGGGCATTATCTTTATTGACGAGGTCAATCGCCATAATCACATGATGGCGTCGATGGGGCCGATATATGCGTGCAATCCGTGCGGCGAACAGCAGCTGCATTTCAATAATTCGTGTAACCTGGGCTCGATCGACGTTGCTAAATTTTTCACAAAAACGACCGAAGGCGAAGGCATTGTCGATTGGGAACGGCTCTCAAACGTCACGCAGCTCTGCACGCAGTTTCTCGACAATGTCGTGGATGCAGGATATTTTCCGCTGCCGGAGATCGATGATGTCGTTAAACGCACAAGGCCCGTGGGGCTTGGAATTATGGGCTTTGC
>JANYIL010000089.1 GCA_025362075.1 Chloracidobacterium sp. | reverse complement strand
CCGTCGCGGTAACGCTGCCGTCCCCGCGAACGATCTCAACGTCCACTTTTTCGCCGTCGATCTTTGCGAGTAATTTCATGGGCTTTTCAAAGCAATCGAAACCGCCTGTGAGTGCGCTGCATCGAGTAGGGCACACTCCCTACCGGTCGTGTTTCTGCCTAAGGCTTGTTCGGTTGCGGCGTTATGCGCAGGTAGGGCTTGATCTCATTCCAGCCTTTCGGGAATTTCGCCTTGGCGTCTTCATTCGAGACGGCCGGTACGATTATGCAGTCGTCGCCGTCTTCCCAATTGACGGGGGTCGCGACGCTGTAGTTGGCCGTGAGTTGGAGCGAATCGATAACCCGGAGCAGCTCGGCAAAGTTGCGGCCCGTCGATGCCGGGTAGGTCAGCGTCAGCTTGACCTTTTTATCCGGCCCGATCACGAAGACTGAACGTACTGTAAGGGTATCGCTCGCATTCGGATGGATCATGTCGTAAAGATCGGCAACCTTACGGTCGCTGTCGGCGATCATGGGGAAATTGACGGCAGTGCCCTGAGTTTCCTCGATGTCCTTTTCCCAGCCGAGGTGTGAATCAAGCGGGTCGACACTGAGGCCGATGACCTTGACATTACGCTTGTCGAATTCGGGCTTGAGTTTTGCCGCCATGCCAAGCTCGGTCGTACATACCGGCGTGTAGTCTTTTGGATGCGAAAACAAAACGCCCCAGCTATCCCCAAGCCATTCATGAAAATTGATCGTGCCCCGAGTCGTTTCCGCTGTAAAATCGGGTGCAACATCGCCTAGTCTGACAGTCATATAATTACCTCCAAAAAAAAGTATGTCTAGATTATAGCTCAAACATACGCACGACCAATAGCTGATCGACGAGGTCTATCCCACGTCACCCCTGTCCCGCTCAGTTTCTGTCTTGCGGAGGCGCAGCAAATGGATTTTTTTCTCGTCGGCCCTGAGGATTTCTATTTCGAGGCCGTGGAGGCTGAGTTTCTCACCTTTCTTGGGTACGTAACCGGCTTCGCTGGTTACAAATCCGGCGATGGTCGTGTAATCATCGTCCTCAAGATCAAGGTCAACGAGGCGTTCGATCTTGTCGATTTCGGTCGAGCCAACTACGTCCCAGTAGCCGTCCTTGCCTTCGATTATTTCGATGATCTCATCTTGTTCGGTGTCTTCATCTTCGATCTCGCCGACGATTTCTTCGAGAATATCCTCGACCGTAACGAGGCCGGCGACGCCGCCATATTCGTCGATCACGATGGCGATCTGGACGTGATCGGCCTGCATGGCCTTGAGCAATTCGGCCGCGGTTTTGGTTTCGGGCACGAAGAAAGCGTCGCGAAGGATGTCGCTCACGGGCCGGGCTTCCTTACCGTCGGCCCACGACTGGAGCAGATCGCGGACGTAGATCATCCCTTCGATGTTGTCCATCGAGTCGCGGTAGACGGGCAGGCGCGAGTATTTTTGCTCGATGATCAGGTCGCGGGCCTCCTTGACGGTTGAGCCGGCCGGGATGCCGCATATCTCGGTTCGCGGAGTCATTATCTCGCCGGCACGAGTGTCGCCGAATTCGACAAGCGTCTCGATCATCTCGCGTTCTTTTTCCTCGATGATGCCTTCGGCTTCGCCGACCTCCATCAGGGCTTGGAAATCATCGGCATTGTCGTCCGATCTCTCTTCCGCGGAGTCGGGCGAGATCGTGGCCTCGAGTCGTTGCCGGGCTTTAGACCGTACCGCGAGCGGCTCAACAAAGAACGAAACGAGCGAATATATGGGGCGAATCGCAGGCAGCAGAAATAAGAGTTTTCGTTCGGTATTGTCTCTGACGAGCAGCCTTGGGATTATCTGCCGAAACAACACGGTCGCGACCACCCCTATCACAAAAGCGCTTGCCAGCAGCTTCCATTTGGTCTCGGTAAATTGAGATAGGGCGACGGTCAACAGAACGGTGAAGAATATCAAAAGGATCTGAATGACCGATGAGAGGGCAAAACGAAATCGCGGGCGGTTTTCGAGCACTTCGCGGAGGAATTTGGTCGAGTTCTTCTTATCGCCAAATTCCTCGTCGGTAGAAATCCGCCGCAACCCAACATCCGAAAGATGGGAAAACGCCGAGTCGACCGTCGCCAGAAAAACCAACGCAAGCAGAATAACCACCGCGATGATCATTTCAATTTCCATAGATTTTGTAATTAATAATGTTAGGACGGGAAATCGGCAAAATCAAACTCTGTTTTTACGTTAGCACATTTAGGGCGGTAAAAGCGGGATCGCTGCGGAAACGAGGTTGGGTGGTAGGAGAAAGAAAGAAAAAGAATTGCCCCCGGGAATAAATCGTCACGGATCTAACATCGTACTGTTAGGGGAAACTGTACGAAAATTCATGTTCAGTAGCGGAAATTGTGGACAAAGTATGTCCTGCGTAGTCGTAAATAATTATTAGTAACACCTTGACCCAAATAGATCATTGCAATTTGGTATAAAATGATGAAAAAAGCACTGGCCACATTATTCTCTTTTCTCTTCCTAGCTTTTGTATTCAACCTTCGAGGAAATATACCTGCTCGCCCATTTGGCTTGCCGCCGATTCCGGATGTTCAAGTGCCTTTCCCGGTGTCAACCGGTAATCTGGACGCAACATTCAGTACGGCCGGGATCGTGGCCACGGCCATTGGCATGGTCAATGATGTGGCCCAGGCGGTCGCTATACAGGCGGATGGCAAGATTGTGGTGGCGGGATATAGTTTCAATGGCTCGTACGACCACTTTGCGCTAGTCAGATACAATCCAAACGGTTCTCGCGATAACACATTTGGCGTCGACGGCGTCGTACTCACACAGGTCGGCCCGACGTATGACCAGGCATACGCGCTGGCGATACAGAGTGACGGCAAGATCGTCGCCGTCGGTTATGCGGGTAACGGCCTGAATGCCGACGTCGCGGTAGTCAGATACAACATCGACGGGTCGCTCGACACGACATTCGACGGCGATGGCCGTGTAATGATCGATGTTGCGCAGGGCAACGACCAAGGGCGCTCCGTAGCTATTCAACCGGACGGTAAGATAGTTGTCGCGGGATACGCATTTAACGCGTCAAACTCAAACTCAGACATCGTCTTGATCCGCCTCGAAGCCAATGGTTCTCGGGATTATTCATTTAACGGTAATTCTGGTTTTGGCTACGGCGTAATTCAGACTCGGGTCGGCACGACAAGTGATACCGTCACGTCGGTTGCGATACAGCCTGACGGCCGAATAATTGTTTCGGGATTTTACCCGGGGCCCGTGAGTACTGACTCTTTCGTGGTTAGGTATAGGACGGATGGTGTTTTGGATACTACTTTCTCCGGCGACGGAATAGCCACTTTCGCGTTTAGCCCATCCGATGTGGATGAGGCTCTGGCGATGGCCCTGCAGCCTGATGGAAAGATCGTTATAACCGGCTGTATCAGGGGAAACGGGCGGCTTAACGATTATTTGATCGCCCGTATACAGCCGGATGGAAATCTTGACCAGAGCTTCGGAACCGGCGGTTTTACATTTGTGCCGTTTAGCCTGGCTCCGGACATCTCCTACGGCGTTGGTGTTCAGGCCGATGGAAAGATCGTGGCAGTCGGTTTCGCATATAATGGAGCAAACAATGATTTTGGTGTCACCCGTGTTAATGCGGACGGCACGCTCGACACCAGTTTTGGCATTGACGGACGGCGGTTGATTGCCTTTGGCAACAGCACCGATTTTGCAAATGCCCTGGCCATCCAGGCGGACGGCAAGATAGTTATTGCTGGTCGAGCTGTGGTTGGATCAACCAATGTTTTTGCTACGGCTCGCCTTGGTTTTGGGACGAATGCTGAGGGGAACGACGGATTTTTCAACCTTGATCAGTCAACCGCTATCCGCTTCGACAATGCTTTTCTGAGAGGGACATCCAGCGTGGGCCTTGTCGAGGTAAACGGTACGCCGTCGCTAATGCCCGGCTGGTTTTTTGTCGGAGCGCCAAAAGTTGTTCAAACCACCGCACAGTTTTCAGGAAATAATCTGGTTCGTCTCACGATGCCGGCGGATATGGATCAGGCGTCCTTTGATGCCGTGCGAGTATTACAAGCTCAAAACGGCGTTTGGATTGAGAGGACGGCTCTATCGCCGTTGAGGGATTATGCCGCAAAATCGATTTATGCCAGTATTTCATCTCTCGGAATCCTTGCGGCTGCATTACCCGGCAGCACGGCCCTCGTAACGGTTTCCGGACGAGTGGCGTCGCCCAGCGGGGTAGGGCTTAGAAATGTATTTGTATCGCTGATCGATGCGAATAACGTGAGGCGGACCGCGTCGACAAGTTCTTTCGGAAACTTTGTTTTCTCGGACGTTGTTTCGGGACAGACCTATACGCTGGCTGTCG
>JANYIL010000071.1 GCA_025362075.1 Chloracidobacterium sp. | reverse complement strand
TGCGTAACGCTAAAGGCGATATGCCACAAATGCGGGGTCAAAACGGTGAATTTAGAGTTTGGCACACGCTTTGCTATTACCCACTGCGGAGGTTCTAGCAGTTATGAACACAACACAAAAAATATTCAAGGGAACGGCAATCGTAATTTCGCTTTCATTTATTCTTTTGACCGGTCTGAGCGTCTCGGCCCAAAACCGCGACCGCGACAACCGGCAGAACGATCAGTACAACCAAAACAATCAGTACAATCAAGACCAGTACGATCGCGACAACAACGACCGTTACCGCAACGATAACGACCGATACGACGACCGCAATCGCAATAACGTCAGCCGCGAAGACATTCGCAAGGCATACCAGAAAGGCTTTAACGAAGGCGTAAAGCAGGGAACTCGCGACGCCCGGCAGCGACGCGGTAACAATGGTTACGGCAACAGCGGCTACGGTAATAATGGCAATTACGGCAATTATGGCGGTTACGGCAATTCCCGCAATGGCAAAAGCTATCAGTTGCAGCAGGCCTACACCCAGGGTTTCCAGCGCGGATACCAGGAAGGCATCCGAAACGGCCGCTACAATAACGGTCGCAACACCTGGCCGTTCTAGTTTGGATAAATCCAATTCACGATCTTGAGGCTGCATGAGACACGGGTTTCATGCAGCCTTTTTATTTTGCTTGGTTGATCCCCCGCTCTTTGATCACCGGATCTCAACGAACTCACAAGTATACGTATTATTCCATCGCCCGTTCCCTACCACCTCCCCTAGCGATCGACGTAGTATTTCGCATCTCGAGCATCATCACGCCGTCGTTGTCCACATCGACCTCGTTAAAGAGCACCGTCCGCTCGACCCTGATCCTGAAATGCTTGCAAAACGGGCTGGCGTTTATCATCCGGTATTTGAAATCGCCCTTCGGCTTGAGCGGAAAGGCGTTTGGCCTCCCTGAGTCCGCCGGTTTAAGGGCGATCACCCGCTCGTCTTCGTCGTAATGCAGAGTAACCGCCGCCGGAGCCTCCATCGCCTCATGCGCCTTCCCGTTCAGCACGATCACCCCGCGATGGCTCAGCGTCACCCGCGGCCGATCCGTATGCATCCTGTTCGGCCGGCCAATAAATTCCATAAATGTCTTTCTCATGTGCTTCTCCGTCAAAAGACTGTATCAAAGATGCAATATAAAGTCAAGCATGAAGTGTTTCAAATTTTGCATTGTGCGTTGAATGCGCGTCGCGTCAGCGGCGAGTGAAGTGATGTAGAACCATTCTGGCGAGCTTAAAAAGAAGAAAGCCGCCCATTTAAGTCCCTTCGTGCTTCTAATTTTTTCGCCTATTGTCTGATATATGTGATTTTGGGAGATTGGTTTTAGGCCCGCGTAGCGGGTATGAGCATAAAGCCACGCGGCGTAAGCCCGTGGTCGATGATAAACACAGACGACCCAGCCCGCGTAGAGGGTGAAAGCCGATCACGCCCACAAATACCTACGGTCAAATTCGATCTCATGAACCTTTAACAGCTCGACAAATTCATCTTCGAACGATTGTTTACCGTAGTGTATTTTTTGGTTTGCGATGTATCTTTTGATCCGTTCCACTTCTGTTGGCCCAACTGAAAAAGCCCCATAGCCGTTTTGCCACGAAAAATCTTTCGCATCTGGGAAAACGTTGTGCATCCAGCCGGAGGCATTAGATTTCAGGTCTCGCAATACATCCGAGACCGATTTGTCCGGTCTCAATTTTGCCAAAATATGAACATGGTCTTCAACACCGTTGATCAAAAGTAAAATACCTCCGAGTCCCCGATTTATCCCTCCAATGTATTCATACAATCGCTCTTCGCTCTCGTTTGTGATCAAAGGTTTTCGATCTTTCGTCGGAAAAACTATGTGATATATCAGATTTGTGTACGATCTTGGCATTTGTTCTGTCGCCCGCTAAGCGGGCTTGATTTGTTTTGTTACCGTTCCACGGGTTTACACCCGTGGCTTTATGCTTGTCACCCGCTACGCGGGCTCAAAAATCGCAGGCCTAACCCCGTTTCTTTCTTTTGACTTACCTATTTCCTTTGGCTTGATTATGCGTCTTACAAAGCATCTGACAGTTTTTGATGTCTGTTGCACCGCCTCTGCTCCACGCGGCAACGTGGTCAGCATCCATTTCACTTAGTGTCCAGATTTTTTTCTTGTTAGCGTCGTGGCCGAGAGCGCAGTGCGGGCAGTTAGACGTGTTTGCGGCCTCAGCCTCTTGTGTCTGTTTGGCATAGACTGATTTCTTTGTTGCGTCGTCAAAGACACGGACTTCGAGCAGCTTTGTATCAGCCGATCCGCCGAGAATGTATTCAAATACACCTTTCCGCTTTTTAACATACGGATCGGCATAGAGAGTTTTTACTTGTTCGGAGACTTTCTTCGGGTCGAAGGGCTTGTGGTGATGCTCCTCATACAAACGCCCCCATTCGAGGCCGCGCATTTCGCTTTCAACATCAGTAAAAACACAGGAAACCCAATCGATCACGCTGCTGAAATAGGTTTTAAGCTCGGTGATGTTGTCGTCGTGACGATGGTGGCTCATGTAATCGCCAACATTGTCTTTGCTCACCCATTCGAGAGCACGTTCTAAGAAATCTTGACGGTTTGCAGAACCTGAGACGTAGGCACTCCATTTCTGAATGTTCGCGTTTTGGCTGTTGCTGAATTCTGCTTTGCCGAGAGTAACAAACGGCCCCGAATATATAGCGTTGGCAAGTTCCTGTTCGTTGAGCGGAACACCGGCGATGTTGATCGTCTTGAACCACTGCTTTATTTCCGTTTCGGTTCCTTCGCACTCATATATCGTTAGCTTGGTTTCTTCTATCTTCTTCTGTTTGTCCTTGGCAATGCCGTGAAAATACTGCTCCATGCCGTGTTCGTCTTTCACGGCGAACTTTCCCGTGACGTAACGCCCGAAACTCGTAATACGCTGTTGGCCGTCAAGAACTTCAAACTTGTCGTCGCTTACCTTGACGAAATAGATCAAGCCCAGCGGATAGCCTTTCAGGATGGATTCGATAACGGCAACGTCCCTTTTCCCGTCGGCATAAATATAATTCCGCTGATATTCCGGCTGAATGGTCAGCTTTCCCGATAACCCGAACAAACCTTTGCCCTCAAGCTCGTTATAGACAAAACCTTTGCACACATCGTCAACCGTTAAATCTGTTTTGAGAGTTGTTTTCATATTCGACTTATTGAATTGCCACTAGCTTATTGAATTGCCACTAGCTTTAGCTAGTGGATATTGGGCTAAAGCCCAAAAATAAATTAGCTTTTGTTACCACTAGCTGAAGCTAGTGGTAAGTCCTTTTCTTCTGTTTTCATTAGCTTTCTTCTTTGAATTGCCACTAGCTTTAGCTAGTGGGAAAAAGATTGCAAAACAATTCCCGGGCTTTAGCCCAATCCTCGTTTGAAGCCACCACGCTCTAAAAAATCATCAAACTCGTCATCGAACGGGCGGACGCGATGATGCTCTTCCTGCGAATCAATATATTTTCTTACCTTTGGCAACAGAGATTCGCTCACGGAAACCGCAAAATATTCATCCTGCCAATGGAATTTACCATGGCAAAGTTGGTTTTTGTTTATCCAATGCGATGATTCGCCCTTGAGTAGCCGCATTACTTCATCCAGGTTTTGACCTGAACCTAAAGAAACGAGGCAATGAACATGCTGAACCCAACCGTTCAACGCTCCGATAAAGATATTTTTTGCACGGGCATTAGCTCGAATATGTTCGAAGACCTTATATCTGATCGATTCGGTAAGCATTGGTTCGCGATCCTTGGTAGTCCAGACGAAATGTATCCAAACACTGATGTGTGGCATAGATTTGTATATCTTAGAATTGAAACTAGCTTATTGAATTGCCACTAGCTTTAGCTAGTGGACTGATTTCTCATAAATTCTCCCGGCTTTAGCCGAATGTTGGGCTAAAGCCCGGAGGCCATATAAACTTCTAACCACTAGCTAAAGCTAGTGGCAATTTATAAAACTCTTTCTGAGAGTTGTTTTCATGGTGAATTATTTCTTGTGTTTAATGAAAATCCTTTTGTACGCCATTTTTGCTACATTATTTTCATAGTAACCAGCCGTTGGGTTACCTTCCTTATATGTCCCGGTGCCGCCAGCTTTGTAATAATCAACAACGAATTCTTTTGTTAAGCCTGGTGTCTTTTTGAATTTGTCATCAACAAGACCATTATCACTTGTTCCTACAATTTCGAACTGCTCAGGCGAATATTTGTCGAGAAAACTAATCGGCACACCCATTACTTCGTCGTAATCACTGGGAATCGCATCGGTAACTGGAATTTCTATGGCATCGTAGTTATCGAATTTCGCGTAAGCGGCCGGGGACTTTGGAAGTTTCTTATTAAATCTTTTATTGTCAGCCATTGTCATCAGTTGTAACGGCTGGTGACGGCGACCATGATCGAGATTTGTGAACCAACGAACGCCTTTTATTCTTAGAAACTTGTTTCCGTTGTCATCAATTCGCCAACCTGCGGC
>JANYIL010000026.1 GCA_025362075.1 Chloracidobacterium sp. | reverse complement strand
ATGCCTTGGAGAAACCGGGATAGCCATCTGCACGCGACATGAAATCCTGGCCAAAACCAGCCTGCCAGTCTTTCGCGACCGGAATGGCATCGGAGATGGTTTTGGCCAGGATTTCATGTCGCGTGCAGATGGCTATCCCGGTTTCTCCAAGGCATATGGCTGCAATTTCGCCAAACAGCCCCGTGAAATGGACCTCTCGCTCACCTACCGAGCACTTGCGGCCAGCGAATTAGACATCATCGCCGGCAACTCCACCGACGGCCTCATCGCCGCCCTCGATCTGTTTCAACTCGCCGATGACAAGCATTACTTCCCGCCCTATCAGGCGGTTTTTATCGCCCGCCAAGATGCGGCGGCGAACCTTGCTGATGTCTTCGCCAAACTCACCAACGCAATCTCAACCGAGGAAATGCGGCGGCTAAATTACGAGGTCGACGGTAACAAACGCCCCCCTCGCGATGTCGCAGCCGAATGGCTGAAAACCAAGCAGCAATGAATTATCAAGCATCGGACATGATCCGACAACGCTGAACCGAACTGCGGCCTCCGCCTGTACCGGCGGTCACACCCACACCAAAAATCCGGGAACTAGTTGATCAGTATCTCGTCTACAAAGATGTAAGCATTGCCGCCGGCCCCCGGATGCCAGGCGGGAATTTTTCCGAGGTTATACGCATGAACGCGCACGTATCTCGCCTTTACCGGTGAGATCGTCTGTACATAATCACGTATTTTGCTATCCATGTCTTCCGGGGCGACGTCAGTCTTAATGTCAGCGACCTTCACAAAATCGATGTTGTCGGACGACACTTCAAATTCGATATGCGTCGGCATCCAGATCCACGACCTCGCCACCTGCAAAAATCCGCCGCCGACCTTTTTCACCTCAGTCTCTTTTTGCAAATCGACCGTCGCCACAAAATCCTGTCCCTGATAGCCCTGCCATTCGCCCGATGCAAAATTGACGCTGCCGCGAATGCCGTCGATCAACCCCTCATCGCCGCCGCCGGTATATTGGCGACCGTAGCGCGAGGCGATCTTGACGGTCCAGTCGTTCGAGCGCTTTACAAATGTCGCCTCTGCCGTTCTGCCACCCTCAAAACTATCCTGGCCGTTGCCAAAATCACCCGGGGGAATTTTCACCGTGGACGAAGCCCTAATGGTCGAAGTTTGGTCGATTACAAATGGTCCGGTGTAAACTTGCCACTTTCCACCTGTTGAGTAAATAATTTCATCATGTGGAGACGTTGCTCTCAGTGTAATGGTCGTCTGATCCTTGAAAACGCGGCCACCGCCTTCGATGATAGGAACTGCAACAGATTTGGGAGTTTCGCCGAGAGCCCTCGGAATAATTGGATATCCAATTGTGCCCGGCGTCGATGCCATTTCGAATTCTAAAACACCACCCTTCATTAGATCTTCATGCGAAATGTACGATCGTTCATAATTTTGGCCATTCAGTTTCGCTGATTTGATGTAAATGTTTGTCGCCGATACATTTGGAGCCTTAATGGTGAATATTTTGCCGCTTTCTAGATTGTATTTGACCTCTTTGAATAGCGGTGTTCCGAACGCGTAGATCGGCAAGCCCGGCGTGACATCGTAAAAACCGCTTGAGCTAAGTACGTACCATGCCGACATCTGGCCGCAGTCTTCGTTCCCGATCAGGCCGTCGGGCGCGGGTTTGTAGAATTCGTCCATGATCTTACGCGCGAGCCGCTGCGTTTTCCACGGCTGGCCGGCGTAATCGTACAGATACGCGATGTGGTGCGAAGGCTCGTTGCCATGCGCGTATTGCCCGATGAGGCCCGTAATGTCGGGCTGCTCCCGGCCGGTGAGCTTGTCGGTTGTGGTAAACAGCTCGTCGAGCTTTGCGGCAAATTTCTCACGCCCGCCTTGTAATTCCATCAATCGGTTAATATCCTGAGGAACAAAGAATGAATAAACCCACGAATTGCCCTCGGTAAAGTTGAACGTGACTTCATTTGGCGCAAACGGCGTGACAAATCCACCATTCTTTTTCGGACGCATAAAGCCGGTGGATGGGTCGAAGAGGTTTTCGAAGGATCGCCCACGGCGGGAATACAGTTCAAAATCCTTTTCATATTCGTCGTTGTAGTGTTGGATCTTGTACGTTCCCTTTTCGGTTATCCGTAGGTAACCAAAATCCGTTTGCATGATCTGGGCCATACGGGCGATGCACCAATCATCGTAGGCATATTCGAGCGTTTTTGAAACGGACTCGTTCTCGTCCTCCATCGAAATGTAGCCGCGTTTTTTGTAGGCCGCGAGGCCGTCGCGGTCGAGTTCGGCGGAGTGTTTCGCCGCCGCGTACGCTTTCTCATAATCAAACCCCTTAATCCCCTTTGCCATCGCGTCGGCGATCACCGACACCGAGTGATAGCCGATCATGCAATCTGTCTCGTTCCCAGCCAACTCCCAAACCGGCAGCCGCCCGCCCTGCTCATATTGGCGGATAAACGTATTGATAAAATCGACCGTGCGTTTCTGGTCGATGATCGTATAAAGCGGATGCGCCGCCCGAAACGTGTCCCAGAGCGAGAACACGGTGTATTGGTCAGAACCACCTGCGGTAGCGGGTGGTTGAACGCGGCGTTCCTTCTCGTTACTCTTTGCTTGATTGGTCGCCGAATGGCCCTTACTTACGTGCGGACTACTGACACGCGTTCCGCTCACGCCGTCGGTCGCGATATTGTGGATCTTCCTGTCATGCCCAAGATATAACCCGTCAACATCATTAAACACATTCGGCTGGATCATCGTGTGATACAGCGCCGTATAAAACGTCGTCGTCTGAGCGTCCGTCCCACCAGAAACCTCGATCTTCGACAACTCTTTGTTCCACGCCGCCTTTGCATCCGCACGGACCTTGTCAAAGTCCCATCCGGGAAGCTCGGCGTCTAGATTTTTGCGGGCACCTTCGATCGAGACGGGGGAAAGAGCGACTTTAAGTAAGATCTTTTCGCCAGACGTAACATCAAATTGGTATATATGTTGAAGGTCGGCCGTGTTGTAGGCGGTTGCTACGCCCTTTGGCGGTCCATCGGGGCCAGGATATTCTCCAGCCCCCGATTGTGCAAGTGAACGAACGAATGGTTTGGAAAATTCGGCAACAAAATAGATCACCTGATCCTTTGCCCAAGAGCTTGACCTGCGAAATCCCTCAATCCGATGATTACCTACGACCTTTATTTCGGAATCCAAAACCTTGTCGCGCCACTTCAAATCAAGGACAATGTTGGCCTTACCAGTCTTCGGGAACGTGTAACGGTGCAGGCCGACACGCGTCGTCGCGGTCACTTCGGCGAGAATATCATTCTTATTCAGCTTTACAGAATAATATCCAGGCTCGGCTTTTTCGTTCGTATGAGAAAATTTGGAGGCATACCATTCAACGCCCTTCTCTTCATACTCTTTGAAGTATCCGGTCTCACCGATCGTCGGCATAAACAAAATATCGCAATAATCCGGTATCCCGGTACCGCTCAGGTGCGTGTGCGAAAAGCCGTAGATAATATCGTCAGAGTAGTGATAGCCGGATGAGCCATCCCAGTTGTCGGTCCGTGTGTCCGGCGATAGCTGCACCATCCCAAACGGCATCGTCGCACCGGGAAATGTGTGCCCGTGCCCGCCGGTGCCGATGAATGGGTTGACCCATTTGGTGAGATCTCTCGTCTGCGCCGCGAGTGTGAAAGTCAAAACAAGGATCACACCGCCAAGACGCAAAAGAGCCGATAGAACCGGCCCGGAATACATCCGCTCCGCAATTTTTGCCTTTTTACTTTTTACTTTTGCCTTCATTTCTTGTCCCATTGTCCCAAGTGTCCCAGATCTGACTGGGACAGACTAACTATTGTAAACACACAACTTAACGCGACTGTCCCAACTGTCCCATTGTCCCAACATTTTTTTCACGGCTTAATTTTACCTTGTGTCCTCCTACCATAACTGGTTCGGAACAAATGGCTTAAAGTCCTTTCGCCAGATTCGTCCCCGGCCGTTTCCCGCTCCTGTACTCCGCTACCCACCGGTTCAACGTACTCGAACTGATCCTATACCGAGTACCCAATTCACGGTAACTTGCTTCCCCAGCCAAGTACACTCCGTCACCGCCTCCTCTCGTATCTTCCTTCGTCCCTTCATCTGTCCCATTATGTGTCATTTCTCTTGTAAACCTATTTCAGGACAAGACAGCCTGTCCGAGTATTTATTGTCAAAGAGCCGCGACCGTTGCAGATACAACGATCCCGTATCACGCTAGCAGAGATTTAGCTCGATTTAAATGCTATTTTGCGGGATTTGACGTATTTTGCGGATTTTGCGGGGAATCAGGTAGCCTATCGTTTTCTTCCGCTGCCAGAGCGAATCCAGAAGTTGGGATATGACGAAATTGTCGTATAATATGCGCGATTCTCGTAAAATATCTTTTCGACCAAGTGGCGTATGCGGATAATCACGGCTTTGCTAATCATTTTGCTTGTCCTCGCGCCTATTGCGCTTGCGCAGGACGGCCGGCAGCTCGTGCAGGAAAAGGGATCGGTCAATCGTGATAAGCGCATCGCTTTGGTTATCGGCAATGGAGCTTACACGAAGGCCAAAACACTACCGAATCCGGCGAATGATGCGACGGATATGGCAAAGGCTTTGAAGGAAGTAGGGTTTGAGGTTTTGTCCGGCGTCGATCTAAACAAACGTCAGATGCAGGGGCTGATTCGCGATTTTGGCACTAAACTGGCGTCTGGAGGAATCGGACTTTTCTACTACGCCGGACACGGCGTACAGGTCAGAGGGGAGAATTATCTTATTCCTGTCGATGCCGAGATTCCGACGGAAGAAGAGGTTCAATATCAGGGCGTACCACTCGGCCTGGCTTTGACCATGATGACCTCGGCGAAAAATGATCTGAATATCGTCATCCTCGATGCCTGCCGCAACAACCCATTTGCCCGAAGCTGGCGGGGCTATCGCGATGTTGGAAATAATGACGGGCTTGCCAAGATTTCGCCGCCGACTGGCACCCTCGTACTTTATTCGACTGTTCCCGGCTCTGTCGCCTCGGACGGAACGGGCCGGAATGGGCTTTTTACCGAGGCTCTCCTCAAACAGATCAAGCGACCGAATATCGAGTACGATCAAATGGTAAAGGCCCTTTCGGCTGATGTTTGGCAAAAATCAAATCAGCAGCAGTTGCCGTGGAAAGAGGGCAATTCGCTACAGGACTTTTACTTCTCGATTTCAACCGCGTCGCAGCCGTCTCCGACTTCGACCGCAGCGGCTCCCAAACCGACGCCTTTGCCGACCCCGACGCCGGTCACGGTTGCTCAGAGTTTTGATGCCGAAGGTATCTACTGGAACGAAATCGGTAGGCGGGACACCCGCTCGGGCTACGAACTTTACTTGGCCGAATATCCAACGGGCAAATATGCTGCCGACGCCAAAAACCGGATCGATAAGTTCAAGCAAGGTGAACTATTGCACTTAAAAGAAATCGAACGAACGAAATGGCGTGAAGCTCAAAGTCTGGATCGCAAAGACGCATACAACGCATACATTGCGGCCTATCCGAATGGCGAGTTTGTAGCTGATGCCCGATCAGGTATCAAGACTCTCGAAAACAAAGAGGAGCGAGCGAAATGGAATGCCGCTCAATCGTTGGACAGCAAAGACGCATACCAGTCCTACCTCTCGGCCTATCCGAATGGTGAATTTGCAGCAAATGCGCGTTCGAGCATCAATGCGCTTGAAACCAAAGAGGATCAGGCAAAATGGGACGAGGTGCAGATATTGAACCGAAAGACCGCGTTCCAGTCGTACCTCTCCACATACCCAAACGGCAAGTATGCGGCAACCGCAAAGCAAAGAATTAAGGAGTTTGAGGACGCTGAGGCATTAAAGCAAAAAGAGCAGGAAAAAGCAGTAGAGAAAGCAAAATGGGACGAGGCGGAGCGTGTAAAAACAGTTAGCGGTTACAAGGATTATCTTACGGCATACCCAAAAGGTGAATTCGCAAGTCTTGCCCGGCTGAGTCTTCGCGATTTGGGGATAGTTTTGGATGCCAAGTCTGTCTCGCCGCCAACCACAAGTAACAATGCGGGACCCATCTCCGTGGGCGCCGTCCGTAAAAACTCGATTGGAATGGAATTAGTTTATATTCCGCCGGGCGAATTTATGATGGGAGCCGCACACGGTGAAGCGGACGAAAAGCCGGTACATCGCGTGACAATCTCGCAGGGGTTCTGGATGGGGAAATATGAAGTCACTCAATCTCAATATGAAAACGTTGTCGGAAAAAATCCAAGCTATTTTAAAGACTGTGCGGACTGCCCTGTTGAACAAGTCTCGTGGAATGATGCAAAGGAGTTTATTTCATGGCTAAATACAAAGAACGACGGTTTTGAATACAGCCTGCCGAGCGAGGCACAATGGGAATATGCGGCTCGGGCAGGAACGACCGAGGGTGATAATGAGGGTTATTATGGAGACCCTAATTCAATTGGTTGGCATGGAGGTAATTCAGGCGGCAAAACTCATCCGGTTGGGCAAAAACAGGCAAATGCTTTTGGCTTATACGATATACAGGGGAATGTCAGTGAATGGTGTGAGGATTGGTATGAAAGCTATTCGGCTAGTGCGGCTACGGACCCGAAAACGGACGCGAGTAATGGATCCCGCGTCTTGCGTGGCGGTTCGTGGAGCAAGATCGGCAGGTTAGCGTCCCGCCACGCGTATTCGCCGTCTGGTGGTAACTTCAACTTCGGGTTTCGTGTTGCAGCCCGTCTGAGGTAACCCTCTGTTCTTTTGCTCTCTTGCGGCGATTGTTACTTTAAGAAAAGGCAAAAAAGAACCCCGTCGGTTCTGGCCTGGCAAAACGCGGCCAGTGCTAGAGCCGCCGCTCCCGGTTCTGACCGGCTCTTTAGTGATATAATCCTAAAAAGTAGGAGATCGATATGGCGACCGTCGAACTGGACATCATAAAACAGCAAAGCAAAAAGCTCTTGCCAAATCAGAAGCGGGAGCTGATAAAGTATTTGGCTGAGGGCCTTGAGCCAAAGAAAAATTGGCGCGGCTGCAATTGATAAACGGCAAACTCGACGTATTGCGCGTCCGTTCGTGGTTCAACTACGCGGTCAACACCCGCTCTGCTTTCCGCAACAGGGATACACCGTCCTTCCGCATTATCAACTTCGGTTTTCGGGTCGCGGCTCGCGGCAAGTAGCTCTACACGCTTTTGCTCTTTTTCCCTTTGCACTCTTTAAATATTGCGTTTGAAATTTAGTTTAAGAAAATTTAAAAAAATGAAAAGTAACAGACAAGAATTGACCAAGATTCTGAATCTTAGTCGCCAACGGCGACAAACATTAAAGCCTATGGTGAAATGAGCAACGCGAATGGAACCATAGGAAATGCGGCACAACCATGCCGTCGCTGAAAGCGACGAACAAAAAAGGCTGCCAATTTGTCGATTGTTTGTTGTGCGTGGGATGATTTTGTTCCTCGCCGTTGGCGACGGGAATAGATTGATCGATTTTCCTATGGTTACGCCGAAACGGCTCCACCATAGGCTTTAATATTGGTCGCCGTTGGCGACAAAAAAACTTACTAAGGTCACCGTTAGCGATGGGAATGAAATTATGCCGCAATCATTGGTCAAGATACTGGTGCATATTGTTTTTTCGACGAAGAACCGCGTTAATCTGATAACACCGGAAATTGAAAATGAACTTTACGCCTACATTTACGGGATAATCGAGAATAATGGAGCGAAGCTGATAATTGCGAATGGCACGCCGAATCATTCGCATTTTCTGGTTTCACTTGGTCGCAATGACGTGTCGGAATTGATAGGTGACGTCAAACGCGACAGCTCATCGTGGATCAAGAAGAAAGGCGTTCGTGATTTCTATTGGCAGCGCGGTTACGGGGCATTTTCCATCGGTGAGTCGCAGGTCGCGGCTGTTTCAGAATATATCCGGAACCAAAAAGAACGCCATAAATCGGAAACCTATGAGGATGAGTTTCGTGCTTTGTGCAGAAAATACGGCGTTGAGATCGATGAAAGATATGTCTGGGATTGATTTCCTTCGTGATAGGTTTTTTCATCTCTCTCTTTTCGAGGGGCTTGAAAAATACGGGTTATGCCTAAAACCGGGTGTTGCGTGGCGGTTCGTGGAACAACAACGCAAACAACACCCGATCCGCAAACCGCAACAGGAACACACCGTCAAACCGTAACAACAACAACGGTTTCCGTGTTCTTGCTCGGCTGAATACACTCTATCGTCAGAACCGGCAAAAGGGATTTTGCCGGGAGCATATCGAGAGTACAAGGCACGATCCAGTGATGCCGCGAGCGGCATCCAAAAATCAAACGGAGCCGGACGGTTTAGTAGCCTTGGCGAAGAACAATTCGGCTCGTCAACCTCGGTTATCGTCGCGGCCCTCCTCAAGTAGCTCTCGGTGCTTTTGCTATTTTGCGGCGAATGCCACTTCAAGAAAAGGCAAAAAACGAACCCAGTCGGTTCTGGCTTGGCAAAACGCGGCCAGTGCTAAGGCCGCCGCTCCCGGTTCTGACTTAAGCTGCGCTTCCGGTTTCTCTTCCGCCGGACGCATTGCGTCGACGATTTGGGGTCCGAATATGGACAACTCCCGCTACTAAAAATAGAACAGAATGCGCCGGATATATGCTAATATTCCGACTATGGACACGACGACTCTGACAATCAATTTACCCAAAGATGTAAGTTTGGCGGTTGAAAACAAAGCCACGCTGAGTAGGCGGGATTCGGCTGAGTTCATTGAGGATTTGGTCGTAAAAGAGGTCAACAGCCCTTCGCTCGATGAGATTCTCGCCCCGATTCGGAATGGCTTTAAGGAGAGCGGTGACAGCGAGGATGAGATAATGGGATTTTTCGAAGAGGTCCGCGACGAAGTTTATCGGGAAAAACTCAAAGCTAAATGAGCCGGAATGCAGCATTGTCTGCGGTTTTCGATTGCATGTTATATTTGCAGGCGGCAATAAGCGAAGATGGGCCGGCGTCGGAATTAGTTCGACATGCTGAAGGTGGAAATATTTCGCTTTTTGTTAGCGGCGAGATTTTGCAAGAAATCCGCGATGTTCTTTCAAGGTCGCGCGCCGTAGCAAAGTATCCTTTTTTGACTTCGGAGTTTATTGAGGCTTACCTTACCCGTGTTGCTCGGTTCGCCAAATTCGTCACGACCTTTCCACCAAGTTTTTCCTATTCCCGCGATCCAAAGGATGAAAAATACATTAACCTCGCCATTCAAACCGAAGCCCGGTATTTAGTCAGCCGCGACAAGGATCTGCTCGACCTAGTAACCGATCATACTAACGAAGCCAAGGAGTTCAGGCAACGATTTCGCCAGTTGAAGATCGTCGACCCGGTGGAGTTTCTTCAAATTATTCGGAAATTGGATTTGTCGCTGGAGCCTTGATGTTACTTCTCCGGCGGACCTGAGCAGCCTGGGCCCATGAGGGCGGGGATCTTTGTGCTGATGATGGGGTAGTTTTCGGCCTCGGCGTTTTTCTCCATCCATTCGGCATATTCCTCGGGATAGGACATATCGGAATAGATCGCTTCAACCGGACATTCCGGCAGACAGGCATCGCAATCGATGCACGTATCGGGGTTGATTAGGAGCCTGTCGGGCGTTTCGTGAAAAGCCTCGACCGGGCAAACGGCGGCGCAATCGGTATATTTACAATTGACGCACGGCGTGGTGACAATATAGGTCATAATAAAAAGTCAAAGAGTTTTGGAGTTCGTTGGGTTCGTTGAGTTTTTAGAGCTTTTGGCGTTAATCAGTCAACGATTCCTGTACCTCAACGAACTCTAGAGACTCAATGAACTCTATAAACTCATACGTAGGCCAAATTAAAACCGTAATATCCGAAGGCTAACTTGTCAAATCAGGACGGACAAGTGATAAAATGCCTTCAACAACCGTAGTAAAATCCCTATCTTTCTCGAAAGGATAAAAGATGAAAAACA
>JANYIL010000296.1 GCA_025362075.1 Chloracidobacterium sp. | reverse complement strand
TTCGTCGTCGAGGCTGTTCCAGGCGTTGAAGAGGTCGCGGATGCCCTGGGCGTTCTTTTCCCGTTCGCTCTTGATCTGGTCTTCGGTCACTGACTCGGCGGCGTCCTTGTCGTCGTAGGCAAATTCGCTCTTTTCCTCTGTATTGTCGGATTCAGCTTCCTGTTTTTGCTCCGGTGAAATGTTTTGAAACAGCGTGTAGACGTGGCTCGTCGCCATCAGCGAATCCGCAACCGAGTCAGAACCGGGAGCGATAGCGACTGGGTTCTTCGCGTTTGGGATGTTGGCCTCATCCGTAGATCCAAGAACCCAGTCGCTATCGCTCCCGGTTCTGACAAGATACTTCTCCACGATCACCTCGATCTCGGAAACGACCTGGCCGTAAAACTGTTTCGCATCATCTGTCGCACCGCCGCAGAGCGTGATCTGAAACAGCAGCTCGAATGGCACCTGGTGCATCGGAAGATCGAATATGTACGGGCGGTTTGCTCGCAGAAACGATTGCATCAAATCGAGGTCGGCGACGAGGCCACGATAGGTTTGCCGCAGGCGATTATCGATCCGGGCGTTTTCCATCGTGCCGAATATCTTTCTAGCAAGGCGCGGCTCGGGAAAGGCGGTGAGCACCACCTTGTAATCCGAATCGTTCGGCAGATTCTTGCGGTGTTTCTTTATCGCGGCTTGGATTTCCTTGTCGGAAAGGGCCTTTTCGCCTTTTTGCACGTCCTCGATATATCCGCTGAGCGAGAACGCATCCGTCTCGTCTGCTGTCGCGGAATACAGATCCGTAAGGTCGGCGTAAACCGTCTTCAATTCTTTGGTATCGCGGTCAAATGTCCCAAATTCGATCTGTCCGGCGCCGTGGGCGGCAAGCACCTTGTAGAGCTTGAAATCCATGTCGTCATCATCAAATTCGGCGACGGATGCTGGCAGATAGATAGTCTTGCCGTCGCCGATCCGCGATTCCTGCGGGATGTCGGTGATCGGGGCGATCTCGATCTCTTTACCGGTCAGGGCTTCGACATACATCCGCAAGATCGACTGTATTTTTTCAAGCGGCAGGCCGAGACGCGTTTCCTGCAGACGCTCGTTTGACTCGCGCGTCTCGAGTGCAAAATAGCTGCGGCGGGCCTTTAACGAATCGGTTACACGCGTACGAATGCCATTTTCGACCCACTCTTCGAACTGCTCGATCGATACTTTGTTGAGAGCCGAGGCACTGGATTTGAACGCCGCCAATGCGCTCTCGGCGTCGGTCCTGGCGATCCTTCCGGTCAACCGGAGCACGCGGCGGATCGAATCTGTGGCCAGTCGTTTCTTCTTGCCGGCAAGCTGGGCAAAGAATTTCGGCGTAGCCCGTAAAAACGAGATTAAAACGGCATTGCCGTGCCTGGAGACCTCACGCGAAACATCGCTCCAATCATCAAAGGCCTTTTCGTCAAGCTCGAGGACCTTGCTGCCCGACGCGATAAAATGGAGCGTCACGCTGCCGCCGAATTCGAGAAACTCACCGGAGCGGTTCATCAGGACTACTGCGTTTTCAGCGGATATGTCCGCGACCGATTCCGGCAGATTTTGCCACAGGTCAGCTGTCAGGCCGCCGGTACGGTTTGCAAAGTTTGATGCGAGTACAAGCACCGCCTCGGCAACATCGTTGGCGTCTGCCTCGAACCGGGCGAGTGCCTTGGCGACCGCCGGGGTGTGTCCGAGAAAATCGGCGCTGTGCTTGGCCGAGCGTTGTGCGATCTCGACGGCAAGATTGAGAATGTCCGAAAGGAGCTTTTTGTCGTTTATCTCGGCGGCAATGCCGGGGATCAGATGAAATGTCTCAAGAGCTATCGAGCTGGACAGCACCAACTGACGCGAACACACCTGAAAAACGGCGGATCGAGCATCCTTCGGCACCTTTTTCAGCCCTTCGACGCCCTCGGCAAAAAATTTAACACCCGCATCGCTACTCCCCATAGCAAGCCTGCGGCCAAATTCGCCCCAATGCCGCAGATCGTCGGCAGAGAGGATCTTCGCAGCCTTCGGCACCGCCTCGACAAACTCGCGGCTGACCCGCAAAGACACTCCGGCGAGCGCCGCGCTGATTTCCAGAGCACCACGCCTTTTGTCGCTCGGCAATTGCCCGAGCCTCCGCGCCAATCCGGTCAATGTCGGCTTATCTTCCTTACTAATTTCAGCCACAAATTGATTTTAGAGGAAAAAACCTTAAGAGAGAAACCACTAAAATACACGAAAAAACACGAAAAGAATTCGCTTCCCATTTAGTGTATTTTGGTGTTATTTCGTGGTTTACTGTTTTCAGTGGTGGTGATCGCCCGCGACCTCGTTCAGCTTAGCGATATCGAGCAATTTTGAGAATTCGTTGAAATGGAACATCGTCTCGTCCTTACAATAACCGCAGAAAAACGTGACATCCTCGCCGAGGTACAGGTCCTTGAGATGATATGCGATAAAGCACCCGTAACAACGCTGAATGCGCCTACCAAATTCCTGTAGTACTTCTTCTTCGCTATGATCGTCCATAAGATAGTGGAGATTTTATCACACCGGCTTTGCGGCGGCTTCCTTGCAATATTGTTTCGATTATGTTTTTAATAGTAAAAACGATGAGCGAAATTGCTTTACACATTCAACACTTCCACCACCATCACGCGATCCATTCGCGCGTTGACTGATCTCGTTTTTAATAAACTCGAAAATTAGTTTTTATATATACGCTGCGAAACTTGAAAAAGTGTCGACGGCGATATTTTGTCTTTTTTAGTGTTAGTGAATGAAATGAAAGAACCGAAATTAAAAATTGCGTTGCAGAAACAGGGGCGGCTGGCGGATGGTTCGACCGCGCTATTGAAAAAATGCGGCATCGGGTTTTCAAACGGTTTTGGCAAACTGCGTGCCGAATCTGAGGATTTCCCGATCGAGATCTATTTTCTGCGGGACGACGATATCCCGGAATACGTGGCGGACGGCGTGGCGGACATTGGGATCGTGGGTGAAAATGTCCTGGCCGAAAGCCCGAAGCGGGTCGAGACGGTTGAGAAGCTGGGGTTTGGTCGATGCCGCCTGTCGGTGGCCGTGCCGAAGAATTTTGAATACCGCGATCTCGCAGACCTGGCGGGAAAGCGCATAGCGACAAGCTACCCGAATATTCTCAACCGATATTTTGCAGGTAACGGTGTCGCGGCGGACATCCACGAGATCAGTGGTTCGGTCGAGATCGCACCGTCGATCGGGCTCGCGGACGCGGTCTGCGATCTTGTAAGTTCGGGCAGCACGCTATTTTCCAATGGTTTGACCGAGGTCGAAACGGTGATGCGATCCGAGGCGGTATTGATCGCCAAGCAGGGACTCGACGGGACGCCACGGGAGTTCCTGGACAAACTTCTTTTCCGCATCCGCAGTGTCTTGGCGGCCCAGGCGAACAAGTACATTTTGCTCAATGCACCCCTCGACAAGGTGGCCGATATCACAAAGCTACTGCCGGGAATGAAGAGCCCCACGACAATGCCGCTGGCCGAACCGGGTTGGGTATCCATACACTCAGTTATCGGTGAAAGCGATTTTTGGGAAGTGGTCGACGGCCTCAAACGTGCCGGTGCCGAAGGCATCCTCGTGCTGTCGATAGATCAGATGATCCGGTAACGACATGAAAATAATCAGATATCCAACGCGCGAAAGCTGGGCCGATCTACTAAAGCGACCGGTGCTCGACACAAAATTTCTCGAACGCACCGTCGCCAACATCCTGAACGATGTCCGCGAAAACGGCGATGCAGCATTGCGTCATTGCGCGCGGCATTTCGATAAGGTTGAGCTGGACGAGTTTCTTGTAACCGACGAAGAATACGTCGATGCGGAATCGCTGGTCTCGACCGAACTAAAAGACGCCATTGCGGTTGCAAAGGCGAATATCGAGAAATTTCACGCTGTCACAGACGAAAAGCCCGCGGTTATTGAGACATCGACCGGCGTTTTTTGCTGGAAAAAAGCCGTGCCGATCGAAAAGGTCGGTCTCTACGTCCCGGCGGGAAGTGCTCCGCTTTTTTCGACAGTTCTGATGCTCGCGATCCCCGCAAAAATCGCCGGCTGCCGTGAGATCGTCGTTTGTTCGCCTCCAAACGCTACCGGCAAGGTCGATCCGGTCACCCTGTATGCCGCAAAATTGTGCGGTGCGACCAGCGTTTACAAGATCGGCGGAGCACAGGCTATAGGAGCGATGGCTTACGGGACGGGATGCGTTCCGAGCGTCTATAAGATCTTCGGTCCCGGTAATCAATTCGTTACTGAGGCCAAACTGCAAGTGCTACGATCCGGCGTTGCGATAGATATGCCAGCCGGTCCATCGGAGGTTGCGGTTTTGGCGGACGAGACATGCGTGCCAGCCTTCGTTGCTGCCGATCTGCTGTCTCAGGCGGAACACGGCTTAGACAGTCAGGTGATGTTAGTCGCAACGTCTGAAGCGGTCATAGACGAAACGCTCGCCGAGGTTGAGCGCCAGATCGGACTGCTGCCGCGAATGGCGATAGCAACCGCCGCGATCCAAAATTCGAAAGCAATTCTCGTCAAAACTATCGACGACGGCGTCGAACTATTAAACGAATACGCCCCCGAACACTTGATCATTGCGACGACAGATGCAGAGTCGGTCGCGGAACAGGTCGTGAACGCGGGATCGGTTTTCATCGGCAATTTCTCCTGTGAGAGCGCGGGCGACTATGCTTCGGGCACAAATCATACGCTGCCGACAAACGGAGCGGCCCGCGCATACAGCGGCGTGTCGGTTGCGAGTTTTACAAAGACGATAACTTTTCAAAAGCTGACTCCCAAAGGCATCAACACACTTGGCCCCGTGGTCGAAATAATGGCCGCCGCAGAGGGATTGGATGCCCACAAAAATGTCGTTGCCATTCGCCGCGAATGGCTCGGAGGCCTGGATGATGTTTGATCTCAAGCGGCTCGTTCGCAAAAACATCAGAAACCTGAAGCCATACTCGTCGGCGCGTTCGGAGTTTGTCGGAATGGCGGAGGTGTTTCTGGACGCCAACGAAAATGCCTTCGGCTCGCCTGCGGGCAATGGATATAACCGCTATCCCGATCCGCGACAGACGGAAATTAAACAACGCGTCGCCGCGATCAAAGGCGTCGATCCGACGCAGATGTTTGTTGGTAACGGCAGCGACGAGGCGATCGATCTGCTGTTCCGCATCTTTTGTGAACCGGGCCGTGACGAGGCAGTTATTTGTCCGCCGACCTATGGAATGTATCGCGTATCGGCCGACATCAACGACGTCAACGTACGTGAAATACCCCTGACCACGGAGTTTCAACTGGATGTTCCAGCGATATTATCCGGCATTTCAGAATGGACAAAATTGATCTTCATTTGCTCGCCGAATAATCCAACCGGCAATTTGATGCAACGAAAATCCGTTATCCAGATCGCAAAAAACGTCAATGGAATCGTTGTGGTGGATGAAGCATACATTGATTTTGCATCCGAACCATCGTTGACGAAGGAACTCGGAAACCTGCCAAATCTAGTCATCCTGCAAACATTTTCGAAAGCATGGGGAATGGCGGGACTTCGCGTAGGCCTTGCGTTTGCGAGTCCCGAGATCATCGACCTGATGAACTGCGTCAAGCCGCCCTACAACGTTAGCGGCATCGCCCAACAGGCTGTCGTCGACGCTCTTGACGACCAGAAAAGGGTTGAGCAATGGATTGAGTCAGCGTTGCAACAGCGGACGTTCTTGGCCGCAACACTTCGCCGCTTTGATTTTGTTGAAACGATATATCGGTCGGACGCGAATTTTATTTTAGTAAAGGTTTCTGACGCAGACGCGCTTTATCACTTTCTGCTCGAAGAAAAAGTTGTTGTCCGCAACCGTAATAACGTCGAGCTTTGCGGGGGCTGCCTGCGAACGACCGTCGGAACACCGGAGGAAAATCGTCGGCTTATCGAGGCTTTGGAATCTTGGTGCAAGAGCCGGATCGATTCGGAATAAGTTATAGCTGATAGATTAAAACTGATAATTATGAAAAAGGTCTTATTTATTGATAGAGACGGCACATTGATCCGTGAACCCGAAGATTTTCAGGTTGATAGCATGGAAAAGCTGCGGTTTCTGCCGGGTGCGATCACAAATATGGCTCGCATCGCTCACGGGACGGATTTTGAGCTGGTCATGGTTACAAATCAAGACGGTCTCGGCACCGAATCATTTCCGGAAACGGTATTTTTTCCGGCTCAGAATTTTATGTTACAAACTCTGGCTGACGAAGGCATCGAGTTCGACGAAGTATGCGTCGACCGGACATTTCCGCATGAAAATGCCCCGACGCGAAAGCCAGGTACGGCGATGCTCACCAAATATCTGACCGGCAAATATGATCTAGCCAATTCTTACGTCATAGGCGATCGGCCAACGGATGTTGATCTTGCCAAAAATCTTGGCACAAAGGCGATCTATATTCGCAATGCTAATTTTCCGATCAAGGAAATGGGTGAAAACGTATACAGCGTCGATGGTTGGGATGAGATCTATGAGTTATTGCGCACACCGTGGCGTCGGGTTACCCACACCCGCAAGACAAAGGAAACCGACATCACGGTAGATCTAAATCTCGACGGCAGCGGGACAGCGGATATCTCGACCGGCATTTCGTTCTTCGATCACATGCTCGATCAGCTTGCCCGGCACGGCGGGCTCGATCTGACGGTCAAGGCAAACGGCGATCTGCATATAGACGAACACCACACCATTGAGGATGTCGCGATAACGCTTGGCGAAGCGTTTTCACTGGCTCTCGCGGACAAACGTGGGATGGAGCGTTACGGATTTTGCCTGCCGATGGACGACTGTTTGGCTCAGGTCGCGATCGATTTCGGCGGGCGAAACTGGATCGTTTGGGAGGCCGAGTTCAAACGCGAGATGATCGGCGAGATGCCGGCGGAGATGTTCTTTCACTTCTTCAAATCATTCAGCGACAAGGCGTTGTGCAATTTAAATATCAAGGCTGAAGGTGCAATTGAGCACCACAAGATCGAAGCGATCTTTAAGGCGTTTGCTAAATCGATCAAGATGGCGGTTCGCCGCGAGGGTAACGAGTTGCCAACGACCAAAGGAGTTTTGTGAGAGTTGCGATAGTAAAATACAACGCCGGGAACACGGTTTCTGTGATCAATGCCCTTAATCGGCTTGGCGTTGAGAGCGTCGTCACAGATTCGCCTGAGGAGCTGCTTGCAGCGGAAAAGGTTATATTTCCTGGGGTTGGTGAGGCGTCAACGGCAATGGCATATTTGCGGGAACGAGGACTCGACGGCGTGATCAAATCGCTGACGCAACCGGTACTCGGGATCTGTCTTGGGATGCAGTTGATGTGTTCGTTTTCGGACGAAAACGATACTGAGTGTCTGGGGATATTGCCGTTCCGCGTTCGCCGGTTTGAGTCCGAAACGTTAAAGGTGCCGCACACCGGGTGGAACCGGGTATCGGATCTCAGATCGCCGCTTTTCGAGGGCGTTGCCGAGGGTTTGCATGTTTATTTTGTGCATGGTTACTACGTTGAGACGGGAGCGAATACAACCGCCGTGACAAATTACTGTCTAGATTTCAGCGCCGGCGTCGACTGCGGTAATTTTTACGCGATCCAGTTTCATCCCGAAAAATCCGGCGAGGCCGGGGCACGCATTTTAGAGAACTTCCTAAAGATATGATCGAAATTATTCCTGCAATGGATCTGATCGGCGGCAAATGCGTGCGGCTCACGCAGGGCGATTTTTCGCGTGAGACGATCTATTCCTATGACCCGCTCAAAACCGCAAAACGCTTTGAAGCGGCCGGTCTCAACCGTCTGCACATGGTCGATCTCGACGGTGCGCGGTCGGGAACACCGGCCAATCTTCACGTCCTCAAGCGCGTCGCGTCCGGGACGTCGCTGAACATTGACTATGGCGGCGGCATTAAGTCGGAAACGGATGTTACCGCTGTTTTTGGCGCCGGAGCGTCGATCGTTAACATCGGCAGCCTCGCCGCGCGGCAGCCCGAGATATTTCTTGGCTGGGTCGAGAAATTTGGCGGTGACAAGATGTTGCTTGGAGCCGACACGAAAAAGGGAAAGGTCGCGATCGACGGCTGGCAGACGGATACAAAGACCCCGATCCTAGCGTATTTAAGGAAATATGCCGAACGTGGTGTGAACAGGGCCTTTGTGACGGATATCGCCAGCGATGGAGCTATGGCCGGGCCATCTATCAAGCTTTACCGCAAGATACTCGGGGCCGTGCAGGAGATCGACCTGATCGCAAGCGGCGGCGTCAGGTCGCTCGATGACATAGACGAACTGGAAAAGATCGGCTGTGCTGGCGTCATCATCGGCCGGGCGCTGTATGAGCAGACGATAAAGCTGGAGGATCTGGCAAAATATGCTGGCTAAACGCATAATTCCGTGTCTTGATGTCAAAGACGGGCGGACGGTAAAAGGTACCAATTTTCTAGACCTTCGTGACGCCGGTGATCCGGTTGAACTGGCCGTGCGTTATTGTGCCGAGGGTGCGGACGAACTCGTCCTGCTTGATATTTCGGCGACAAATGAGCGTCGCAAAACGTTTGCCGGGATCGTCCGCCGCGTGGCGGCTGAGATCAATATTCCGTTCACCGTCGGCGGCGGCATCTCGGCGGTTGAGGATATTGGAGCACTGCTCGATTCGGGTGCGGACAAGGTTTCGATCAATACGGCGGCTGTGAATGACCCCGATGTCATAGGCCGTGCGGCAGCGAATTTTGGCTCACAATGCGTCGTGCTCGCGATCGATGCCAAAGAGACGGCGGACGGCTGGAAAGTGTTCCTTAACGGCGGCCGCGTCGCGACTGATATCGACGCAATTGAGTGGGCGAAACGCGGTGTCGAACTCGGTGCGGGCGAGATATTATTGACATCGATGAATGCGGATGGCACGAAAGACGGCTTTGAGCTGGGCCTGACCCGCGAAATCTCGACGGCTGTCCGCGTGCCGGTGATCGCATCGGGCGGAGCGGGAAGTATGGATGATTTTGCCGATGTTTTTGCGATCGGCCAGGCCGATGCTGCACTTGCGGCTAGCGTTTTTCATTATGGCGAAATACCGATTCCGGCGTTAAAGGCGTTTCTCGAAATGCGTGGTATCGAGGTGAGAATATGAAACTTGATTTCGAAAAATACAGTGATGGGCTCGTTCCGGCGATCGTGCAGGACTCGGAAACCGGGACCGTGTTAATGCTTGGTTTTATGAACGAGGAAGCTGTGGAGAAGACGAACCAGACAGGCCGTGTAATGTTTTACTCGCGGTCTCGGCAGACGCTTTGGACAAAAGGTGAAACGAGCGGAAATTTTCTCGACCTTATCTCAATAACCGCTGATTGCGACAACGACACCCTACTAATCAAGGCTAAACCGTCCGGGCCGGTCTGTCACACGGGGGCGTCAACCTGCTTTGGCGACACGAATCAAAACTCCGTCGATCTGCTCGCCGAACTTGAAGCGGTCATAGACGAACGACGCCGTGAAAGGCCGGAAGATTCATATGTCGCAAAACTTTTTGAAAAGGGGATTAACAAGATCGCCCAGAAGGTCGGCGAAGAGGCGGTCGAACTCGTTATTGAAGCAAAGGACGACGATCCGGATAAATTCAGATCCGAGGCAGCCGATCTGCTATTTCATTATCTGATATTACTTAGAGCTAAGGGCGTTTCGATCAGAGATGTTATCACGGTGCTGGAAACACGGCGGCAAAAATAGGTCTTCTCTAACTCTGCGTCCTACTCGGCGATCTCTGCGTTGAGCGAATTTTCCACGCAGAGACCGCTGAGAAAGACGCAGAGCAAGAAGAGAAAATGAGTTATTTCACAACGCCGCGTTTCGAGCTCGTTATAAATTCGGTCAGGAGATCAACCTCTTTGCAGCCGGTAATTTCCGCGCTGATCCGCTCGACCGCCTGCGTAGTGTTTAGCCTGGCGGAAAGTAGGAGATGAAACGCGTGGTTTAGTTTTTCGATCGTCTCGCGTGAATATCCGCGGCGTTTGACGCCTAGTTTATTGAGGCCGTAACATTTTGCGTGGTTACCCTGGATGATCGCGAACGGCATTGCATCCTTTACTACCACCGAATACCCCCCAACAAACGCCTCATACCCTATACGACAAAACTGATGGACACCCGAATATGCTCCGACACTCGCCTTGTCGGCGATCTCAACGTGGCCCGCGAGCGTCGCCGCGTTGGCCATGATGATCTCGTTGCCCAGTTGGCAGTCGTGAGCCACATGGGCCTGCGCCATCAGCAGATTGCCGTCGCCGATGCGGG
>JANYIL010000292.1 GCA_025362075.1 Chloracidobacterium sp. | reverse complement strand
TGTCCGCAGTATCTTTTCCATTCCATCGACGATTACGGCGATGGCTGGGAAGGTGCGAAGTATGTTATGACGCCGCCTCTACGCGAAAGGCATAACTGTGCCGAACTCTGGAAAGGCCTTAAGATGGACGACCTCCAAGTCATCTCAACCGACCACTGCCCGTTCTGCATGAAGGAGCAAAAAGAACTCGGTAAAGACGATTTCTCAAAGATCCCGAACGGAGCTCCGGGCGTGGAAAATCGCATGAACCTCATCTACAACGGCGGCGTGGTCGAGCAACGCATCTCGCTCAACCGCTTTGTCGAACTGACCTCGACCGCTGCGGCAAAGATGTTCGGCCTTTTCCCGAAGAAGGGAACCATCGCTGTCGGCTCCGATGCAGACATCGTCATTTTTAATCCGGATACCCAACACACCTTCGGCGTCGATAATGAACACATGAACGTCGATTACTCGTCCTACGAAGGCTGGAAAATGAAGGGCAAGGTCGAGACCGTTCTGTCCCGCGGCCGTGTCGTTATCGAGAACGGCGAACACACAGGAAATATGGGCGACGGGCAATTCCTAAAACGCGGCGAGTGCGTAAAGGTCTAGGTAATTACTGCGTGTCTCTGATATGAAAGGTAATGCCGCCAAAATTCTTAAATACGCCGCAATCGGAATCGTTGCTGTTCCGCTCTCAATTTTAACGCACGAACTTGGACATTTTCTTGCCTATCATTTTTGGGGAGCGGCAAACGTCCAGTTGCATTCGGTTTCGGTTTCGGCTGACAAGGAAATGTTAACTGGCATTCAGATCGCCGCGGTTAGCATTCTCGGGCCGATAATCAGCTATTTGACGATTGGCATCGCATTGTTTGCGACGGCAAAAAGGTACATTCCTTTCTGGATTATTTTAGGTTGTGCGGCGCCGATCGGACGAATCGTTAATTTTGTTTATGTCTATTTTCGGTTGCTGGGATCTTCGCCAAATCCGTCGTTTGATGAGTTCAATTTCAGTCGCAGTCTCAATATTGAACCGCTCTGGCTTTCAATTGTCACCATCGCAATTGTTATAGCGACTTTTTTCGTTTTTTTTCGGAAAGCCTGGAATGATGGAGGATATGCGGAAGTAATGATGGTGATTTTTAGTTTGGCTGCCGGTCTGTCGATTTGGAGTCTGATTGGCGGCGTAATTTTGCCGTGATATTTTATAGAATCCTCGTTACTTAGCGCCGTCTCCTCAACTTGTGGGATCATCGCTTAGTTGGCTGCGTCGTCATCCAAAACGGCGAACACAAAGGAAAGATGGGCGACGGGCAATTCCTCAAACGGGGTGAGTGCGTTAAGGTCTAGGCACAAATATCTCTAACTGAAGACTCAAAACTAGGCAGATACGAGATCCGCTCACTGATGGATGAGTCTTTTGAAACGATTGGCCACAAACCCGGATTCATTTCATTCTTTGAGCTTCAAAATAAGCTGGCGAAGCTGCTCTGCATCAGGAGTGTTTGGCGCCAGTTTCAAATATATTTCCAACTCGGCGGCCTGTTGTTTCTTGTTTCCCTGTGTGGAATAGACGATTGCCAGCAGCCGGTGAGCTTCTTTCAGCGTATCGGCCATAGCGTTGCCTCCCAGGGTTATCGCGGTTACTAGCTCTTTTTGCGACTCGGCAAATTTACCCTGATACGCCAGGCTCTGGCCAAGGAAATAATGTCCCACCGCAGATTTTTCTTGTGCCTTGACCACGTCGCGACAAACACGCTCGGATTCCGCATAATTTTTCATGTCAAAAAGCGTCATGCCGTGGTTTAACAAAGGGGCGAAGGATGTGCCGTCTATGTTCAGCGCCGATTTGAAGGCATCATCCGCTTTGGCCAGATCCTTCAACTGTAGATATTGCACGCCCATATCATTGTAAGCGGCAGCAAATTTGGGATGCTCTTTGGTTGCGAGATCTAGCTGTTCGATCGCACCCTTACGATCGCCGGCCTTAGCGAGTTCTACGGCCTTTTTGTAAAATACCATCGCCGCCGGGGGGACATTGGCAAACTCCGGGTTCACAACGGGCGGCGGGACGGCTCCGGCCTTAAACTTAAGGCGTAGGAACATCGGATAGCTTAATGCACCTCCGTTCGGCGTCTGACTAATGGTCACGGTTTGTCTAACGGGTTCGAAGTCTTTATCCTTGTCGATAGCGACCATATAGTCACCGCCCGGCAAGCCGAGAAATGCAAAACTGCCCGAGTCGTCGGTTGCCATCATCCGGTCGCCCTTCGTCATCGAGCTGAGACGAACCGACATATGCCGATCCACACGCTCCCCTGTCGGCATCAAGACTGTTCCCGTTATCGTATTCCCGCCGCCGAAACCAGTGTTAACACCATCGACTCTTTGGGCGGATGCCGAACCGAAAAGGCCGACAACAGTCAAAATAACCAACAGACAAACTCTCTTATTCCTAAATCGTGAGATCATAGATCGCCTCCTTACCGCGAGAAAAACAGGGCTTCTACTATTATTAACGAAGGTTACTCCATCATACTATAGTTTAGCGTTTACGTGCGTTCATCCGACGGTATAAAAGCGGCTGCGTCGCGAACCGTTGTTCCCAATGGTTTCTGAAATTCCAAACCTGTGCGAAAATCCTCAAATGATCTACGCCGACCAAACCCTTTCTCAAAAACTCGAACGTGCAGAAGCTCGTGCGAATGTTGATTTTGTTGAAACGCGGGCGAGGCTGCAGCCGGAAAGCGGTGCGGCTTGGATCGAGGTTGGTGGGGCGTATGCGATGTTTGACGGTGTGGAATCGCCGTGTACGCAGACGTTCGGGCTTGGGATGTTTGATGAGATCACGGATAAACATTTTGACGAGATCGAAGAATTTTTCCGTCAAAAGGGTGCTCCGGTTTTTCACGAGATCAGTCCTATGGCCGATCCGGCATTGATACCCCTGCTCAACGAACGCAGGTATCATCCGATCGAACTCACGAGCGTTATGTATCGCGAGATTGGCGATGAGATTGATACCGCTTTGCCGAACGAGCGGATCACGGCCCATGTAATTGCACCAAATGAGGTTGATCTGTGGGCAAAAACATCTGCCGGAGGTTGGGCGACCGAACACGAAGGGCTCGCCGATTTTATGTTCAATTTTGGCCGGATCAGTGCTCAATGTGCTGGTGCGTATCCGTACCTTGCCGAGTTTGATGGCAACGCGATCTCGACCGGAATGATGTTCGTTCACGGCGAAGTCGCTATGCTCGCTGGTGCCAGTACAATTCCCGAAGGCCGCAAGCGGGGAGCGCAAAATGCACTGCTCCACGCCAGACTTACACATGCTGCCAATCTCGGCTGCACACTTGCTGTAATGGGAGCATCGCCCGGCAGCCAATCGCAGAGAAATGCTCAAAAAAATGGCTTTAACATCGCATATACACGCACAAAATGGCAGTTAATGGGTTAGGATAGTGTGCTAAAAAGTTTATACCTGGCCGAGTAGAAAACTCGCGAGGTATTTTTCGCGTTTTTAAAGGTGGACGAAAGTTGTTTATCGCAGGGGTAGAAAATGTTTGGAGACGATGACGAATATTCAGTAACCGACAGCCTTTGGTCGATGATCTGCGACCGGTTCGGATTTATTTCGCCGGTTTGGATCATACGGCGGCCTGAGACGTTGACTATTCTGGACTACAGACCGACGTTTTATATGTTCTTGACGGCGGCGGGGTTTGTGGGTATGGCGGTATTGTTTGTTTTTCTTTTCGTTAAGATCGGTGCGGTCGATTCGTTTGGGCTGTGGGCGACGGCCGTTTTTGCGGTCGGGTGTTTGGCACTCTCGTTCAGAGGCACGGTACGCGAGGTCTATTATTTTGATAAGACGACGGACAGCTACTCGTTCGTCCGCCAGTTTATCTATCGCAAGGAAGTCATAGAAGGTTCTCTGAGCCAGTTTACGGGAGCCTATGTAAAGACGGAAAGTAATGACGATGGCGAAACGTATTACGTCATGCTGAAACAGGAAGGCATGTTCCTCACCGGTGTCAGCGAACAGGCCTTGCGCGAAGAGGTGCCGATATTTAATTTATTCGACAGAGAAGCGCGGATCGCAAACGCAATCTCAGGCTTTCTCCCTTCAAAAGGCTGAGATATTTCGCCGAGGCCGGCGACGAATGCAAGCGGTGGCGTGAAAGATCGAATTTTCGAAATCGAAAATTATGAAACGATGCCCTGAATGCCGAAAAGACTATTTTGACGATAGCCTGTTGTATTGTCTCGATGACGGTACGCCGCTTGTTCAGGGCAAAGTTTTGGATGAACCCGCGACGGCGATCTTGTCGGGTACGGCGTTCTCAGGCGAAAGTCAGACACGGATGCTGAAAGCCGATGACACGGACGCTCAGAAAACTAAGTTCACCGGGCGATTGTCCGCGTTGTTCTCGCGCGAACGTCTGCCTTGGATCGCGGCGGGAGTCCTTGCTCTCATCGCGTTCTCTTTTGCCTTAGCCTATTACAAGCAAGGTTCAAGTACAGCCGGCGTGGTCAGACTTTCGTTCGATCCGCCTAAAGATCTGGCTTTCAACGACACGATGCCGGACGCGGCTGTCATCTCGCCCGACGGACAGAAGATCGCTTTTACCGCGACCTCGGCTGATGGGAAGAAGATGCTTTACGTCCGTAATCTCGATTCGACGGAGGCGAAAATTTTGCCCGGCTCGGAGAATGCGCTAGAGCCTTTCTGGTCGCCGGACAGCCGCTCAATTGTCTACGGTTCCAACGGCAAACTCAAACGCTCCGACCTGACCGGCGCAAACGCGCAGGTTCTGTGCGACGCCGCCCGACTAGTCGGAGGCAGTTGGAGCAAAGACGGCACAATAGTCTTTACTCCCGACTATGGCACGCCGCTCATGCAAGTGTCGGCGCAGGGCGGCGAGCCGAAGCTGGTGGAGATGAAGACCGAAGGTGATGTAGAGCATCGCCATCCATACTTTCTGCCCGACGGTCGCCATTTTCTTTTACCGCGGAGAGGAGGCATTTGGGTAGGGTCGCTCGATTCGCCGGAGATTAAACAAATTGGCGATATCAGAGGGGCGGCGGTTTACGCCTCGCCGGGCTGGCTGATCTTTTTACAAAATGACGTGCTGGTGGCTCAGGCTTTCGACGCGGGCAAACTCGCGCTGACCGGCGAGCCGACACCGATCATTACCGGCGCGAAAAACTCTCCCGGTGTTCGGCGCTTCTCTGTTTCGGACAACGGCGTTTTAGTTTGGCAGGGACAGTGGCAGCGTGATTATCAGCTCGTCTGGTACGACCGTGAGGGGAAACAGACGGGAGCGATTGATGCCCCGATGAAGGTCGCCGTCGGTCAAAGCCCGATGCTTTCACCTGACGGGAAACGCCTTGTGGTGAGAAGGGAAATGAGTTCCGCCGGGACAGGCTCAAATCCCGGGGCAGGCTCAAATCTTTGGGTCGTTGATCTCGAAAAAGGAACCGGACTCCGAATAACTTCGACGTTCAGCCAGATGCCGGTCTGGTCGCCGGACGGAAGCCGCATCGTGCATAACAACGGGAACAACATTGCTGTGAAGGCTGCCAACGGCTCCGGCGATGCCGAGATTCTTCTTCCACGAACCGCCTTTCCTGCGGCGTGGTCGCCCGATGGTCGTTTTATTATTTTCATGGAGCGCGGCGTCAAGACGCGCATGGATCTGTGGGCGCTGCCGATGTTTGGCGACAGACGTGAATATCAGTTGTCGAATTCGCCGTTCGACGAGCAGAACCCACAGCTTTCGCCCGACGGACGCTGGCTCGCCTATTCATCCGATGAAACGGGCGATTATGAAATCTACGTCCAGTCATTTTCAACGGACGGCAAATTAGGCACGGACAAAAAGCGCGTCTCGACCAACGGCGGAAAACTCCCCGTCTGGCGGCGCGACAGCAGCGAACTCTTTTTCGTCGCCGCCAACGGGCAGATGATGTCTTCGTCAGTGAAGACCGGCGGGACAGAATTTCAATTCGCCGCACCGAAACCGCTTTTCAAAACTCGAACATTGGCGTTAGAGGGCGCCATCTTTCGCGAATTCGACGTTTCGCCCGACGGCCAACGGTTCCTGATCGGCACGCTGATCGGCGAACCGACCGCGCCGCCGCCAACCGTGATCATGAACTGGACGGCTCTGCTGAAAAAGTAACTTTTATGAAACGATGCCCTGAATGCCGAAAGGATTATTTGGATGACAGCCTGTCGTATTGTCTCGATGATGGAGCGCCGCTTGTTCAGGGCACAGTTGCGGATGAGCCTGCGACGGCTATTTTGTCCAGGGATGCGATCTCAGGCGAAAGCGCGACCCGGACACTGAATGCCGACGACACAGTCGCTCAAAAGACCAAGTTCACAACTTGGTTGGCCACGCTTTTCTCGCGAGAACGCCTGCCGTGGATCGTGGCCGGAGTCTTTGCTCTCATCGCGGTCGCGGTTACCGTAGCCTATTACAAGCAAGGTTCGAGTACAGTTGGCGCGGTCAGGCTTTCGTTCGAGCCGCCGAAGAATCTGTCTTTCAACGACACGCAAGCGGATTGGGCGGTGATCTCCCCGGACGGCGAGAAGATAGCATTTACCGCGAACACGCCTGACGGAAAATATCTGCTCTACGTCAGCGATCTGAAAACAAGTCAGGTCACGCCGCTTCCGGGCAGCGACAACGCCCTCGAGCCTTTCTGGTCACCGGACAGCAAGTCGGTTGCATACGGTTCAAGGGGAAAATTGAAACGGTCAGACATCTCGGGCGGTAACGCCCAGATACTGACTGACGCCCCTCGCCTTGTCGCCGGCGCGTGGAACAAGAACGGCGAAATCATTTTCTGCCCTGATTATGGCAGTGCGATGTTCACCGTTTCGGCAAAAGGCGGCGAGCCGCGGCAGATAACATTTCAGGAAGAGAGTGGCGACGGCCAGCATTCGAGCGGAACATTCCTGCCGGACGGAAGGCGGTTTCTTTTCAATCGCAATGCGACCAGTGACGAGCTGAAGGGTCTGTGGATGGGTTCGTTTGACTCGAAGGAGGTCAAACGGATCATACCAGAGAACCCCACGGTGCGTTTTGCACCGCCAGACTGGCTGATTATGGTGCGAAATCAGGTACTCGTCGCGCAACGGATCGACGTTAGCAGCCTCGATCTGATCGGCGACCCGGTGCCGATCATTACGCAGGTAGAGAATGCCTCAAGCGCCCCGGCGAGATTCTCCGTATCCGCCAATGGCGTCATCGTCTGGCAGGGCGTCTGGCAGCGCAATTATCAGCTTCGCCTCTTCGATCGAGAGGGCAAACAGACGGGCGCGATCGGAAATCCAGAGTTTGTATCCGCCGCCGCAGCTCAGCGGATATCACCCGACGGCAAACAAGTGGCATTCCGAAGCCCCGGCGGCGGCATTCTCGTCAGCGATCTCGCAGGAAACAGCCCGATAAAACTTGGCGACGGCCAGTTGCCTGTTTGGTCAGTGGACGGTAAGTCGATCGCCTACAATGCCAGCGTGCCGGACAAAGGCCGTGGAATATTCACGCGCACTTCGAACGGCGTTGGGGATCCGGAACTAGTGCTTGCCGGAACGGTCTTCCCGCGTCAGTACTCTCCCGACGGACGTTTGCTTATGTACACCAAGCGCGGTGCCAAAACGCGGCTGGACGTTTGGCTTTTGTCGCTTACGGATAAACGGGAGATCCCGCTGCTCGCCTCGGCCGCAGATGAGGTTTATGCGGAGATCTCGCCGAATGGGAAATGGCTCGCTTACTCCTCTGACGAGACCGGAGAACACGAGTTATACGTCCAGTCTCTTAATTCAGACGGAACATTGGGTAACGACCGTAAACGTATCTCGACCGATGGTGCAATGCGTCTTGCCTGGAACCGCGACGGCAAAGAATTATTCTTTACCAATCGAGCCAACCGCATGATGGCGACATCGGTCAAGACGGACGGCCCCATGTTTGAGTACACTCCGCCGAAAGCTCTGTTCGAAACCAGGATGCTGTTTCAATACGGCGGCGCTGACTTTTTCGATGTGACGCCGGATGGCAAATTTCTGATCGGCACGCTGGTCGGCGACCCGACCTCGCCGGCCCCGACCGTGATCCTGAATTGGACAGCAGCATTGAAGAAATAGGAAAAGAATATGAAACATCTAATTGGTAAACTTTTTGTCTTGCTGGCAGCGGCGGCTTGTATGGCTGCGATTGTTGCGGCGCAGAAGGTCGAGACCGGATTTCTGGATCGGTCTGTGGTCGTAAATAAGACTCAGTATCGCTATCAGGTTTACGTGCCGCGTGAATTTTCCAGGTCAAAGAAGTGGCCCGTGATTATAGCTTTGCATGGGGGCGGCTCGTATGGTGACGACGGACTAAAGCAAACCGACGGCGGCGGCTTTGCTCACGCTATCAGGTCCAATCCGGAACACTTTCCGGCAATCGTCATTTTTCCGCAGGCACATGCGGATGGGACGCCGGGATGGCAACTCGAAGGCGGTCAGGCTGCCCTGGCGGCGCTCGACAGTGCGGTCAAAGAATTCAATGGCGATACGAAACGCGTTGTTCTCACTGGCCTTTCTGCAGGCGGAAATGGAACGTGGTCCATTGCTTCACGCTATCCCGAACGCTTCGCGGCGATTGTTCCAGTCTGCGGTTTTATTTTCAAGTTCAAGGGTATTACCAGTAGTATTGACTATCCCGCACTCGCACCGGCCGATGTCGCCGATCAGTATGCTTATATAGCAAAGAAAGTAGCGTCGATCCCGATATGGATCTTCCACGGTGACGCGGATAAGAGTGTACCGGTCGGTGAATCGCGCAAAATGGCAGCTGCTCTCAAGACGATCGGTGCAAATGTCCAATACACCGAGTTTCCCGGCGTCGATCACAACGCCTGGGACCCGGCTTACGCCCGCGCCGACCTGATCGAATGGATGTTAAAGCAGCGACGACCTTAAAAATTATGAAACGATGCCCTGAATGTAGGCGGGATTATTACGACGACACGCTACTGTATTGTCTCGACCACGGAAATGAGCTGCTCGAAACGCCGGCAATGGCGGAGCCATCGAACTTTTAGGCGAACGTTGGCCGGTTTCATATATTACTGGTCAACTGACTGGTCATTTAGTAAACTTAAGTTGTGATGAAAAACAAAACGAAAACGATCAGCGCAAGCGAATTTAAAGCTAAGTGTCTGCAAATCTTCGATGAACTAGAGGCAGACGGAATTGTGGTTGAAAAGCGTGGCAAGCCAATTGCCAAAGTGATCCCTCTTGGGGCGGCGGATAACTCGAGCCTGATCGGCTCGATGAAAGGAGCTATAACGGTGAAGGGCGATATCTTCTCGACCGGAGTCAAATGGAATGCTGAATCTTGACACGCATATCCTGGTGGCCGCCTTGGCTGGTGAGTTGACTGTAAAGGAACGATCACTAATTTCTAAAGAGAGCCTCGCTGTGTCGGACATTGTCCTGTGGGAATTAGCGAAACTGGTCCAGCTCAAGCGACTCGTGCTCGATATGGACAGCGTAGCGTTTCGCCGGTCGCTGCGGTATCTTACGATTATTCCGATAACGGTCCAGATCGCGCGTCAGAGCACGAAATTAGACTTCGCATCCGATCCGGCCGACGAGCTGATCGCGGCGACCAGTATCGTTGAGCGAATCCCTTTGCTGACACGCGACCGTAAGATTCTCAAGTCACGCCTTGTGCCGCTTGCAAAGTGACGGCCCGTTTTTCGCTATGCTCCTTACGATTAACTGAAGGTACACAAATATGAAAAGGTGCCCGCAGTGCGGTCGAGAGTACGACAATACAATGATGTTCTGTCTTGATGACGGGGCGGAGTTGCTCTACGGACCTGCTTCGATGGATGAGCCGGCGACGGCGATCTTGTCGGTGCCGCCTGTGATAGCGGGTGATTTAAGACGGGAAATCAATCACGGTGACGAATCAAGGACCGCGATTTTTAGCTCCGTCGAATCGCAGACTGGCAATTCCAGATCGATCGCGGTACTGCCGTTTATAAATACGAGTACGGATCCGGAGAACGAATATTTTTGCGACGGGCTGGCGGAAGAGCTGATAAACGCGCTGTCAAAGATCAATGAACTAAAGGTCGCGGCGCGGACATCGGCGTTTTCGTTCAAAGGTAAATCTTCGGACGTCGGTGACATCGGTCGGAGACTGGGCGTCAAAACTGTTCTGGAGGGCAGCGTCAGAAAATCGGGCAATCGCCTGAGGATCTCAGTTCAGCTTGTTAACGCGGCGGACGGATTTCATCTGTGGTCGGAACGCTACGACCGCGAGATGCAGGATATTTTCGACCTACAGGACGAGATAACACTTGCTGTCGTGGATGCTCTGAAACTTAAGCTGTTCGGAGAAGATAGGTCTGAGCTGCTTAAGAAAGGAACCACGAACGCTGAGGCTTACGAGCTTTACATGCGGGGCCGCTATTTCTGGAACCGGCGCCGGATCGATGATTTTGGCAGGGCTATTGAGCAGTTTGAAAAGGCAATAGAACTCGACCCGGACTATGCTCTCGCTTATACCGGGTTGGCCGACTGTCTTATTTTCCTCGGTTACTACCAAGCGTTCCCGCCGTCGGTTGCAGGTCCGAAGGCTGAGGCGGGCATAAGGAAAGCAATTGAGATGGACGCAACGCTGGCCGAATCGCAGGCCTCGATGGCCATCTATAAGGTCTACTTCGAATTTGACTGGAAAGGCGGCGAAGAGGGACTTTTGCGGGCGATAGAACTCAACCCTAAACTGGTAACAGCACGGTACTGGTACGTCCAGCTTTTGACCGCACTTGGGCGTTTCGACGAGGCGATCGAACAGGGCCGAATCGCTCTCGAACTCGACCCACTGAACCTTATCGCCAGCGGCAATGTGGTCCGCAGCCTTTACTCCGCGCATCGTTTCGACGAGGCGATCGAGCTTTGTCAGCGAACCCTCGAGATAGATGCGAACTTTTCCTTCACACATATGGTGCTCGGGCTCACTTATCTGGTGACTGGCAAAATGGACGACGCCATTCATCACCTCAGGATAGCGGCGTCTACTAGTGACATTCCGTTCGTCACGTCCTTACTCGGGTTTGCCCTGGCAAGATCCGGTCAGGCAGATGAGGCCAGACAAATACTGGCCGAGTATGTTGAGCGATCTAAACATACGTACATATCGCCGATCACTTTTTGCTGGATCTACATCGGACTGGATGAGATCGAAACCGCTATGGATTGGCTCGATAAGGTATGGGAAGAACGGTCGATCCAACTCATGTGGCTTAAGACAGAACTAGTATTTGATTCGGTTCGTTCGGAGCCGCGATTCAAAAGGGTGCTGAAACTAATGGGTCTGCCGGAATAAAATTTTATGAAACGATGCCCTGAATGCAGACGGGATTATTACGACGACACGTTCGAAATAAACATTCAAGAAGTAAGGGGGTCTATGATAAAGTAAGGATATTGGAGAAGCAATATGCAGATAAGCGCAAAAATAACCAGCAAGGGGCAGATCACAGTGCCGCTCAAAGTAAGGACGGCACTTGGCGTTAAGGAAGGCGATAAATTAGTATTCGAACAAAACGGCGATGAGATGGTCGTTAGACCGCAAAAACGAGAGAGTCGTTTTGCAAAATACGCGGGTATCGGAAATCCGGGTATCGGCAAGGGTCGCGAAGCAGTCATTCGTTTTGTCCGCGGATTACGTGATCCGGAATGATATCGGCTGTCGACACAAACGTCATTGTCGCTCTTTGGGATGCCGATGAACGCGGTCATCTAACCGCTCTCGATCTGCTTGATGACGCCGCATCGCGCGGCGGTATTGTCATTTGCGGCGCAGTATTTGGCGAATTGCTTGCATGTCCGGGGCGGACCGAGGAATTTGTCAACGCATTTCTGGATGGCGTTGAGATCGTGGTCGATTGGTCAAGTACCGAAGCCGTTTGGCGAACCGCGGGTTCCGCCTTTCAGAAACATGCCGCACGCCGACGGCGCGGGCGGTCCGGCGACCCGCGACGCATTTTGACAGACTTCTACATCGGCGCTCACGCTCTCGAAAATGGTTACAGCCTATTGACTCTTGACGACGGGATTTACCGTGCGGCCTTTCCAAAATTGCGAATTATCAGTGTTTGAGGATTTTAGCCTATGAAACGATGCCCTGAATGCAGACGGGATTATTACGACGACACGCTGCTGTACTGTCTCGACGATGGCAATGCGCTGCTCGAAGGCCCGGCGTCGAGCGGAGCCCCATTCGATGCGCTTAACGAACCAGCGACACCGATCCTGCATTCGACGGCTGCTCCCGGTGAGGCGCCGACTCGAGCTCAGATACACATGACCGACCAGACGGTGATTCTGCCGACAGGCGCGGGTGATGTAATCCCGAAACCTCGTGGTTTCGACAAGAGACTTCTGTCTGTCCCGCTTCTTATCGCGATCATCGCCCTCGGCGGATTTTTTGGTTATCGATATCTCAAACCTGCCGGGACCGAGCAGGTAAATTCCATCGCGGTACTTCCGTTCGAGAATCGCAGCGGTAGTGCGGACACGGATTATCTGTCTGACGGGCTGGCCGATTCGTTGATCTACCGACTTTCTCAACTGCCAAATTTGAAGGTCAGCCCGACCAGTTCGGTCATGAGATACAAGGGCTCGGCGACGGATGTTGCCCAGATCGCAAAGGAACTTGAGGTCGATGCAGTTATGTCGGGCCGATTGGTTCAGCGCGGTGATGACCTGTCGATAAGCGTGCAATTGATCGACTCTCGTTCCAAAAAATTGATCTGGGCCGAACAGTACGACCGAAAGATGTCAGATCTGCTGGCCACTCAGCGTGAGATCGCCACCACCATCGCCCAAAAGCTCGAATTAAAACTATCGGGCAGCGATGCAAAGGGCATCACCAAGAAATATACCGATAGCAACGACGCATATCAACTCTATCTCAGGGGCCGATACAGCTTTGCGAAGCGAACCAAGGTCGATATGTTGGCCGCGATCGAGTATTTCCGGCAAGCGATCAAACTCGATCCTAAATTTGCATTGGCATATGCGAGGATATCCGAAACATATGGGAGCATGCCGGCCTATCCTTACCTCTCGCCAAAAGAAGCTTTTCCTCAGGCCAAGGCCGCGGCGCAACAGGCGCTTGAACTCGACGCTACTTTGGCTGAGGCCCACACGTTTTTGGCGTATTCGTTGGTCATTTACGATTGGAATTGGGCAGAGGCCGAGCGCTCATTCAAGCGGGCGATCGAACTTGATCCAAACAATTCCTCCGCCCATTTTCGTTATGGGCAGATATACCTCGCGCCGATGGGACGCATCGATGAAGGCATTGCCGAAATAAAGCGTGGACTGGACCTGGAGCCGCTCGATATTAACATGGGAGCAACTCTGGCGTGGGCTTATCTTGTTGCGGGGCAGAACGACAAGGCTTTGGAGCAAGCCAGGAAAACATACGATCTCGAACCCGGGCACCCGATAGGTCGCTGGATTCTAAGCCAGTCCTATATCTTTAAGGGAATGTACGCCGAGGCGATATCGCTAAACGAACAATGGCTGCAAACCGACCCGACAAGCCAATTTCCGATTCGCGATGCCGGAATTGCCTACGCGAAGGCCGGACGACCGGACAAGGCGGAGGAATTGATCAGTAAATTCCGCGAGATCGCTAAAACGCAATATGTACCTACTTGCCGGATCGCGGCGATTTACGCGGCGCTCGGTGAAAAGGATAAGGCCTTTGCAGAGCTGAATAAATCGTTTGAAGTTCGGGATTGGGAATTGTATCGATTAAACGCTGACACCTATTGGAATCCACTTCGCGACGACCCGCGATTTAAAGAGATGCTCAAACGCCTGAATCTGCCGGAATAATATTTTATGAAACGATGCCCTGAATGCGGTAGAAATTACAACGATGATTCGATGAGCTTCTGTCTCGATGACGGTTCCGAATTGCTTTTCGGCCCGGCGTCGATGGATGCCGTCTTAGATGCTCGGGATGAACCAGCAACGGCGATATTGCATTCGACGGCAGCTCCCGGCGAAGCTCCGACTCGTGCGCAGATACACATGACTGACCAGATGGCGATCTTGCCGACCGGCACGGGCGATATTGTTCCGAAATCGACAGGGTTTGATAAGCGTCTGTTGGCCTTACCTTTACTACTCGCGATCGTCGCCCTCGGTGGCTTTTTCGGGTATCGATATCTCAAACCTGCGAGCGGGGGATCGATCAATTCAATTGCCGTTCTGCCGTTTCAAAATAAGAGCGGGGACCCTAATTCTGAATATCTTTCTGACGGTTTGGCAGAATCGTTGATCTATCGACTTTCACAGCTTCCGAATCTGAAAGTAAGTCCGACGAGTGCGGTCATTCGTTATAAAGGAAAGGATACAGATGTCGCTAAGATCGCAAGCGAACTAGGTGTCGATGCGGTAATGACCGGCAGACTGGCGCAGATCGGCGACAACCTGACGATCAGCATCGAGCTGGTCGATGTGCGAAACAACACGCTGCTGTGGGGTGAGCAATACGACCGCAAAATGACCGACCTGCTGGCGACTCAGCGTGAGATCGCGGCGACGATAACCCAAAAGCTGCAATTAAAGCTGTCAGGCGACGATGCAAAGGGGATAACCAAAAAATACACGGACAACAATGAAGCCTATCAGTTTTATCTGAAAGGTCGGTTCTACGGAAGTAAACGCACAGCAGAGAATGCTCAGAAGGCCATTGAATATTACCAACAGGCGGTCGCCAATGATCCAAAATACGCCCTGGCATACGCAGGCCTTGCCGAGGCTAACTGGTTCCTCGCACTATACAGTTACCCACAGGTAAATGAACTGGTCCCCAAAGTACGGGAACTCGCACTGAAAGCCCTGGAATTGGATACGAGCTTGGCCGAGCCGCATTCGGTGTTAGGATTCGTCTGTTTTGGCTATGACCGCGATTTTGCTTGCGGGCTACGCGAACAAAAACTTGCCACCGAACTCAACCCAAATTATATGGAAGGTCATCGTCGGTACGGTTTGTATCTTTACGAGTTGGGCAGATTCGACGAAGGCCGCGTTGAAACAAAACGGGCATTGGAGATCGACCCCTTGTCGCCGACTACTAATTTTCAATACGCGCAGCAGAATTTCTTTGACAGGAAATATGAAGAAAGTGAAACAGTGAGCAAAAAGAACATCGAACTCGATCCAAATTTCTGGTATGCGCATTTGCAGCTCTTTTACGTCTACCGTATGAAGCGGGACTTCGCCTCGGCTGTCGAAGAACTTGCTAAGGTCCAGGATTCAAGAGGCGAGCCTGATGCGGCGAAGTTTATCCGGGAGAGTTTTGCGGGCGGTGACTGGCCGGGATTCCTCAAGAAGATCACCGGGGACCGAATGCGGCTAAAACTTTATCCATTTTTTGTCGCAACTTTTTTTGCGGAGTTGGGCGAGAAAGATAAGGCCTTTGCCATGCTCAACGAGGCGATCGAAACAAAAGATCAGCATACGGCACAGATGAAGGTCGACCCATTCATGGACCCGTTGCGTGACGACCCGCACTTTAAGGAAGTGATGCGACGAGCCGGTTTTCCTGAATAGAGTCAATTTATGAAACGATGCCCTGAATGTGGTAGAAATTACAACGACGATTCGATGAGCTTCTGTCTCGATGACGGAGCCGAATTACTTTTCGGCCCGGCGTCGAGCGAAGCCCTCTTGCATTCGCCGCACGAACCAGCGACGGCGATCTTGCACGAAACGACGCCTCCGGGCGAAGCCGCGACGCGGGCTCAAATCCACATGACCGACCTAACGGCAGTTTTACCGCCCGGTACCGGCGATATTGTTCCGAAATCGACAGGGTTTGATAAGCGCCTGTTGGCGGCTCCGTTTCTGCTCGCGATCATCGTGTTTGGCGGATTTTTCGGTTATCGATATCTCAAACCTGCCGGTGGCGAGCAGATAAATTCGATCGCGGTTCTTCCCTTCGAAAACCGGAGTGGTAATAGCGATACGGACTATCTTTCTGACGGCCTTGCCGAATCACTCATCTACCGTCTTTCGCAACTCCCTAGCCTAAAGGTCAGCCCGACAAACTCCGTTCTTAGGTATAAGGGCAAAGACACGGATGTTGCCCAGATCGCAAAAGAACTTGAGGTTGATGCGGTAATGATGGGAAGGCTGACGCAGCGTGGCGACGATCTGACGATAAGCGTTGAATTGACAGACGCCCGTACGAAAAAGCTGATCTGGGCCGAACAGTACATCCGCAAGATGTCCGATCTGTTGGCTACCCAGCGTGAGATCGCCGGTACCGTGACGCAGAAACTGCAGCTGAAACTCTCGGGCGACGATACAAAAGGCCTGACGAAAAGCTATACCAATGACAACGAGGCATATCAGCTGTATTTGAAAGGCCGTTTCTATTGGAACAAACGCACGCCGGATGCTCTGAAAATAGCTATTGACAACTTCAAAGCAGCTTCGGAAAAGGACCCGAATTTTGCACTGGCGTATGTCGGGCTGGCGGATTCCTATTTAGTTGGCCTCTACGTCAACCGTGGAAAAGAAAAGGAAACCATTCCAATGGCCAAGGCCTTCGCCACGCGTGCACTGGAAATTGACCCATCGCTCGCCGAGGTTCACGCAACTTTGGGGATGGCAAACACTCAATCGTGGAACTGGGCTGAAGGTGAAAAGGGTCTCAAGCGTGCAATCGAGCTAAACCCAAATTACCCGTCAGCCAGGCATTGGTATTCACGGTTGCTGCGTACGGAAGGAAGATTTGATGAGGGGTTTGAGCAGATCATGCAGGCTAAGAAGGCCGATCCATTATCACTCGCTATTAGCACTAATGCCGCCGAGAACTTGCTGGAAAAAGGCGATGTGCAGGGGGCCATCGAAGAAAGCCGCCGGGGCATTGAGATAGGAGCGGCGTGGACGACGTACCGTAACCTCGCACATTGTTATCTTCGCTTGGGCCAGAAAGAAGAGGCACTCGCCAACGCGCGGAAATCCGCCGAATTTCTAAACGGGTCAGCTGTCACGCTCAAGGTGCTGGGCTATGTGCAAGGCGCAATTGGCAACCGGAACGAAGCTCTTGCCATTGTCCGGGAGATCGAAGATAAATTCGCAAAAGGCGAGGCTGACGGCCGCGACGTCGCCGTCGTCTATGCGGGGCTTGGGCTTAACGACAAGGTTTTCGAGTGGCTAGAGAAGGACTTTCAAAACCGGGGGACGTCGTTGACAGAATTGCAAATGGAAGTCCCGTTCGTACCGCTTCGCAGCGACCCGCGGTTTAAGGACTTGATAAAAAGAATGGGATTACCCGAATAGCTTATGAAACGATGCCCTGAATGCAGGCGGGATTATTACGACGACACGCTGCTCTATTGTCTCGACGACGGAAATGCTCTGCTCGAAGGCCCAGCGACGGCCGCGATGTCAGAACCGGGAGCGGTAGCGACTGGGTTTCCGTC
>JANYIL010000283.1 GCA_025362075.1 Chloracidobacterium sp. | reverse complement strand
TGAGGGACAAAGCCGATCGAGCGGCGGAGCTGCTCGAGCGGGTACTGGCGGATCGGGACACCGTCGACTAGCACGCTGCCTTCGGGGGCGTCGAGCAGACGGGGGATCAGGCTGACGAGCGTCGATTTACCGCTGCCGGTTTTGCCGACGAGGGCGACGGTCTTGCCCTGCTCGATGACGAGATTGATATTTTTGAGGACTAGCTTGTCAGAACCACCTGCGGTAGCGGGCGGTTGAGCGTCGCCATTTGTGATGTCCGGCTCATTGCTCGACTGTTTTGGTTGGACATCACCATTGGTCACTATGGTGGTCTCACTTGACCGTGTTAAACCACCCGCTACCGCAGGTGGTTCTGACTTGTAGGTAAAGTTCAGGTTGCGGAATTCGAGCTTTCCCGTGATCGCTGGCTGTTCGTGCGTGGCGGGGTCGTCTTTGATTTCCGGTGAGGCTTCGAGGATGACGTTGAAACGTTTTAGGCTGGCGGTGCCGCGTTGGTAAAGGTTGACGACGTAGCCGAGGGCGATCATGTACCAGATCATCCGCTGGAGGTAGAGAATAAACGCCGTGAAATCACCCGCCGTTATCTCGCCCCGCACGGCCATCGGCACTCCGACCGCGACGATGATCACGAACCCCAGCCCGATGAAAAAGAACAGCAGCGGGCGCATCGCGGCGGCGTATTTTACGAGTTTTAGGTTTTGGGAGGCATATTCGCGGTTGAGAACCTGAAACTGCTCGATCTCGGCGTCCTCCTGAGCATAGGCACGGATGACGCGGACACCGGTTAGGTTTTCCTGTGCTCTGGCCGTGATGTCGGAGAAAAATTCCTGGATCTTTTCAAAGCGTTTGTGTATCTGCTCGCCGAGGATCTTGACCGTGATCGACACGAGCGGCAACGGGATGAGCAGCAGCAGCGTGAGCTTGACCGAAATGTTGAGCATTATCGGTAAGCTTATAGCCAGGGCAAAGACCGCCTGAAAACTGTACAGGATCATCGGCCCGACGATCTGGCGGATGGCGGCCAGGTCGTTGGTTGCCCGGGCCATGAGGTCGCCGACGCGATTGGATTGAAAATATTCGAGCGGCTGATCGACCAGCGAGGCATAAAAATCCTGCCGCATGTCGAATTCGATATGACGCGATGTATTGATAAGCAGCCTTCGTTGCAAAAACAGAAAGATGCCGCTCATGAAATTGATTCCAAGAATGACGAGCGGGTAATACGTGACCTTTTGCCAAGTGATGCCGCGGCCAAGATCGTCGACCGCCTGCCCGACCATGTACGGAACAAAAAGCCCAAACGCCATCCCGCACAAAATGAAAAAAATCCCGGCCAGGATCGCCCCCTTGTACGGCTTGATGTAGCGTGCGAATTTTTTTAATTGTTCCATTCGAATAGTTTACAGAGTTGCAGGGTGCCAGAGTTACGGAGTTCAGAGCTTTTTTCTTAACTCTGGTACTCCGCAACTCTGCGAACTCACTAAACTCTCGTATATGTCGAGATCGCCGTCGCGATCAGCTTCCCTTCTTCGTTGTGCACCTCGGCGGACACGGTAAAAATGCGTTTGCCCGCACGCACGACCTTTGCCGTGCAGGTAAAAACGCCTGTGATATGCGGCCGCAGATAGTGGACGGTCAGGTCGATCGTCGCGGTGGCCTCGTCGATCGCGAGCCGTGTCCGCACGGCAAATGCCATCGCCGTATCTATCAGCGTCGCCGTCACGCCGCCGTGCAGGACGCCGCTTGGTTGACGCAAATCGTCACGCATCTCGATGCTGATCGCGGCTTCGTCGGGTCGGAAGTCGACGAGCTTCATGCCGATCAGCTTTGCAAACGGCAGACTGTGAAGAGCATTTTCAGCAAATTTATGCTGCTCATCGGTAATTTCGGTTCTTATACTCGAATCGTTCATATCAATTTCGTTTCATGGGCGGCGGATTTTCAGGTGCCGCTATTTTTTTGTAACCCGGCGGGATGTCAAAGACACCGTCATCCACCTCCATTTTTAAATTCCTGACCTCATAAACAAAGGACATCGGCGGCTGCGCCTCATTTTGCTCCTTTTTCGCAGTAAATTCCTGTTTAACCATTACCCCACTCGCGTCGTCGATATAGATAACGATTTCGCCAGCCGATTGGTCGGTTTCACGGACCTTGTATTTTATTTGGCCGCTTTCGCGACCGATCTCATCGAATTCGCGATGCTCCTCGCCGCGAAAAAAGTTGCGGGTCAGATCGCTAAAGTAGCCGAGATCGCCCGGCTTTCCGCTCTCGTGCATTTCCCAATACACCTTTTTTTGATGATCAACGTAGTACAATTTGTCCGACCTAAGCTGCGAGACCCACCGCTCGCCGCCACGAAAAATGTCGTATCGCCACATGTCTCCCTTTCGTGCAACAAACCAATGATCTTCCGAGCTGCCATTGCTCATCACTAGATCGCCCTGAAATGTTTCGGGATCCCTTGTCGAGAACGGAAACTTGCTCTTGGCTTCGTTTGTAAATACAACTTCTTTATTTACGGATGTTTGCGACGAACCGCAGCCTTGAAAGAGTAGGGCACAAAAACCAATAGGCAGGAAATATTTACGCGGGTTTGACAAAAACATCGGAGTCTTTAAATTCTAACATAACGATTGAGATGAACAACGGCTCTAAGAATTTATCGCGGTGGCAACGGAAATTTTTCGCTGCATCGGCTGTCGCGCTGCCTGTCGCCCCGTTTTTGTTTTTGCAAGGGCAGATCACGCGGTGGAAGGTCGGCGTTTTGCCCGATGCCGCGGGTGACAAGTTTGGCGTCGCCGGAACGGGCGATGATCCCGCCAAGCTGTTTGTCATCGGCGAATCGACCGTTGCCGGTCTCGGTGCCCGCGATCACGAGCGGGCGTTTGCGGGACAATTTGCCAAGTATCTGAGCGAACAGATCAACCGGCCCGTCGCGTGGAAGGTGATCGGAAAGAACGGCGTTACGGCGCGCCGCACGATCGAGCTGCTCGTGCCGCAGGTGCCTGACGAGCGGTTCGATTACATCCTGGTTGGCCTAGGCGGCAACGATGTAATGAAACTCAGCAGCCCGAAAAAATGGCGGGCCGACATGATCGAGCTGCTTGGCATCCTGCGTGAGAAAAACCCCGACGCCGTCATTTTTTTATCAAACTGCCCGATGATCAAATATTCACCCGCGATCCCGCATCCGATCAAATTCATGCTTTGGGAGCTGTCGAAAATGCACGACGCCAACATTAAGGAGTTTACCTTAGAGATGGACCGCGTTTTTTATTACCCGCAACCTACGGACATCCATCTTGAAGGCTTTTTCGCAGATGGAATCCACCCGTCCGAGCAGGGCTATGCCGACTGGGCCGAGGCGATGATGAGATACTTTTCCGCAACCTATAAATGGTAAACTCAGACGAATTGCGTGAGCTGATCGCTAGCCATGCCGAATGGCTGCTGGTTCGCGAATTTGGCCCTGCTTTTCCACTCGAAAAACATGAGATCGAGATTACTGAAGATGGTCAAAAGACGTTTTTTGGCTTTCTCAATGACAACGGGTATCACGCCTGGCGGCTGAATGGATTTGTGTTTGACGGCAATGAGATCGCGATCGATCTGGCCGGGCCCTTTGGCAAAAAGCGTGAGGCGATGCGACTCGTTTCTCGGGCGTCGGCGGCCCTGCTCACTGCCGAACTGGAATTGGCACGGCTCGAAATGGCGAATGAGATCGCCGATCTGATCGTCAAAAATTTTCCCGATGCAAAGCTTGGCCGAGTCGCTCTCAACACCGACAACGGCCGTCTCGCCCAGATCAATTTTGACGCCGCCAACAAGACTCCGATGGCGGCGATCGCCGACATCACGGGTTCGCTGGTGGCCGAGGCCGTCTTTACATCAGCGATGCTCTGGCTCGAAAAACTGGGGACAAGGAAAAAGAAACCCGTCAATGACATTTGGATTATTTGCGAAAAGCGTCACGCGAAAAACGCTCAGAAACTACATGCCCTGCTCACTGACCGTTGGAAGAGCAAGATCACGATATTCGAAATAAACCGCAAAAATGAGCCCATCCGGTTGGTCGAATTACCAAAGCGAAAAATCCGCGATCTCTGGCGCGAAAAATCAAAACGCCTGGTTTTGCCTGAGTCGCCGGGACCGAGCAGGACCGCAGTAAAGATCATCGAGATGGCACCGGACGATATCGACATTATTTATTCAAAACAAGGCGAGACCTTGCGATTTATGGGCCTGCCGTTTGCCCGCGTTCGAACCATGCTTGGGGTTGAGAAGGCGTGGTTCGGTGTCGGCCGCGAACGGCGAATACTGGATCAGGAAACGTGGGACGGGCTGGGCCAACTGGTCGAGAATCTACGGCTCAGTCGCTCGGCGTGCTCGCCAAACAAGCGCCACGAATATTATCGCACCGCCCCAGAGGCGTGGCTCGAATCCATACTCCGCCGCAATATCCGTGCGCTCGACGCAAACCTGATCCTCTCGCCGATCTATAACCAGTTTCGCTCGTCAAATGACAAGATTGACCTGCTCGCCATGCGGCGTGACGGTCGGCTTGTCATTATCGAGCTAAAGACGCAACCCGACCGCGAGATGGTCTTTCAGGCCGCAGATTACTGGCGAAAGATCGAGCTTCAGCGGCGGCGGGGCGATCTCGCGGCAGCCAATTTATTCGATGGCCATAAAATATTGGACAAACCGGCCCTCATTTATCTGGCGGCACCCGCGTGGAGCTTTCATCGAGATTTTGAATTTTTTGCCCGCGCCATATCCCCCGAAATCGAGCTGTGGCGATTTGAGCTTCATGAGGACTGGCGAAAGAGTGTCAGTGTGATCGCGAGGATCGAGTATCAAGGAAAACAGCAGAAACCCATTCTGAGGCATGTAATTGATTCAAATGGTGGCTGGAGAGTGACTTGAACACTCGACCTCGGGGTTATGAATCCGTTGTAGATAGGACTGGAATACGAATGAATGATTGAATTAGATCAACTAAATCAATAACTTAAGCCGTGCAAATGGTGATTCAATTACTCACGAATATTCTTTTCTAGCCAACTTTTGGTCACGTAGTGGTCACGGGACTCCCCTACTGACCAGACTAAAAATAGCCGCCCTAACAGCGGCTGTTTCTTTTTCCGTGCCTAGGCAGCCTTTTAGAGAAGCTCACATCTTGCTCGGGTCAGAATGGAAGTTTTTTACGAACGCCCAACTTGATTTGCTAGTTAACTCCCATTTTTGGAAAAAAAGGAAGCATCGAATTGATACTTCCTTGAGCAGTTTTACTCAATTGACCATTCCGCGATCCAAGTCAGATCCTTGTCATAAAGCTGATAGACCTCGACTGGCAGACGATGCGGAATGTTGAGATAGGTCAGCCATGCTCCGACCTTGTCTTCACAAAACGGTGCAACGCCGATCACTCCATATAATTCGAGTAGCTTGTAATCATTTCGCTTGGCGTAGTTGCGGGCTGCCCGCCATATATGGTCTAGCTTTGCAACATACGTCCCGTATTCACATACCTTGACCGGAATGGCAGGATCGCCAAGCCGGATGACCACCTTTTTCTCCCTTTTCTGCATCGTAGTTCGATTGTCCGGTTCATCAAACGAAAGCGACAGTTGGTATATGGCTGTAGGATCGAAAACGGATTTTGAAGATTGATTTGTTATTTTTTTGGTAGGCGCCGAGCCGTTCACAATCTCTGACCGGCTATTATTTTCGCCTAACCGATTCATCAGAAAGTCGAAGTCCATATCTGATTGACACGCCGGGCAATAGCCTAGGTGCAGATCAGCCCGTTCCCGTTCGTCTTCGGTCAATGTTTCACGTTGCTCAAAGACAAGCCGCCCGTCATCCATACTCACACAGGCGCATTCATCATAGTCGTCTTTCATGTTTCACCTCTCGTTTCGGCTTTTACCAGTTCCTCGATTTGTCCGAGAACTGCGATGTAGGCGGACTTCTCGAAAGGTGAAAACGAAAGATTCGCGGCTCTTAACTCGATCCATTCGGCAAGCGGATCGTAGATGCCATAGCGATCATCTCTATCCCCTATCACCGCCGGCTGGTTTGCGGGAGCCTCATTCTTAGGATCGACCCGTGAGACCGCTTTGGCGGTTTCAGTGTCTCCGTTCATTTCAAGCCCGTACGATGACGCGAGCTTTAGGCCCGCATCCCGAAGTGAACAGTTTTCCATGACCGCGACAAGCTCGATCACATCGCCGCCTTTCTTCCCCCTGCGTCCTTTGGCACAGGCCGTCGAGTGACATATCCAAACCTGTTTCGACACATTGATCGAAAACGACTTGGCATCGTCCCCCGGCGGATGCGTCGGAAGCGGACACTTGCCTCTCTCATGAGAGCCATTAACACGCCGCAGGGCGACCCCGTAACGTGCGGCCACATCTTCAACCGAAACCTCGGCCTTAACCGTCTTGAAGTCAACATAATCTGCCATTTTAAATCTCCTATTTTTTCGTTTCTAAAACTTCTGACCGGAGCCTAGCAACCACGCCGGACTTGGCAAGAGATTGGCCCCGCCAGATCAGCGGAGCCGGTGCCTCGGTGGTAAATTCGATGGTGCGTGCGCGGTAAATGGCCGGTGCGTTGGCGGTAAAATTTACCACCCGCGCACCATCGGCACTTGGTGCGTTCGTGGTGAAAACTTGGTGCGTTGGAGGTAAAAACTAGGTGCGTTGGCGGTAAGGATTTGGTGCGTTGGCGGTAAAAGTTTGGTGCGTTGGCGGTAACGAGGTTTCCAAATCAAGCGTGT
>JANYIL010000254.1 GCA_025362075.1 Chloracidobacterium sp. | reverse complement strand
GCACGGACTTTTTGCGCCACAATTGTCTGCATAAACATGGGTCCACCCAAATTTCCTCACACTCACGCTTGAAATTTCGATAACATATGCCTGCGAGTCGCTAAAGCCCTGGTGCATCGATCCGTCGCCAATAACCAATTCAGACGCACCATTGCTATTGATATCGCCCAAAGAATTTAACGAATAATCCTCGCCCCCCGAATAGACGATATGCGCGACGATCTTCCCACTCTCGATAATAACGATGCCATTATTTCCAAAGTCATGCCCTGTGATACAGAATCTATATAGAATTACGTGTTGTGTGGCATTAGATCTGGTGAAAGAACCGCTTATTGAATCTACAACTTCAAAATTTTCATTACATGACTCGCTTTTCCCCCAATACTGTCGAGCTTCGGGCAAAGCATTATTCCTAATAAGTTCGGTCTCAAAATCTGAAGGAGGCACCTTACCACCACCACCATTACCGTTGTTCAAAACCCTGCCGTCGTAGACTTTTGAAAGTGTTTGAGCGAAAGAAACAGACGACATAGAAAGAAAAATCAGTAGAACTAAGATTGAAATTAAAGATTTTTTCATTTTTTCTCTTTCTTAACTAATCGCCCATTGGACCTGCAAACCGCCAGCGTCCTCCAATAAATATTCTATTGTTCATTACGAAGTTCCTAGACACCCCCAGGTCCTATAAAAAACCACCTGCCACGGATGAATCTAAACCATAAATCACCTTCATTTGTAGCACGGGTACGCCCATCGTTCCTTAAGGAAGTTCCCGAACGAACTGCCTTTTGCAACTTGCCCCACCACCGCTCTCTTTCAACCAGTCTTAACCAACCGTTGCGATCCTCGATACCGCCTCCTGACGAGAAATCTTTTTCAGGGGCCATCAGGTTTTTCAATGCTACTTTGCTTTTCCTGTTTACGGCTGAACTAAACTGTTGCCAAAAAGACGGCCAACTTTTGTTTGCCGCGCTCTGAGCAAAAGAAACATACGGAACGAACAGAAAAACCAATAAAAATAAGAACGAGATTCGCGATAGTTTCATTTTTTCTCCTAAATTCAACGTATCTCAACATTTCCGTTGATGCCTGTATCTCATTCCAACGGACTTCCTTCAAAACCCAACGCTCGTCGGTGTAATGCGATAGGTGGTTTTTCCGTCCTGGGAACAGGAAATTTTGCGTTGCGGAAACATTTCTTTCATTGTCGGATCATCGCGTAGCGATGGTTTGAATTTAGCCGTGGGTTTTTAACCCACGGGACGCATAATAAAAGCCTTCGTCGCGTCAGCGACGGTTGACGGGTTTGTCGTTCAGGCATCGCTACGGCGACGCAGATGTGTTGTTATCAACCTTTCCGTGGGTTCAAACCCACGGCTAAAATCATTTTGTCGCTACGCGACACGGACATGTATAGCTCCCGAATTTTCAAACTTGTTACCGAATCGAATCTACGGGTAATGCTTTTGTGGCAATATTCTACACCCGATCACGAAAAAGCAAAAATTCACAGACGGGTTTATTCGGCGATGCGGTTTCCAATTTTTTTTCTCATAATCGTGCAACCTTCTTCCTCGAAAACGATATAATTATAAGTATTGGAATTGTGATGAGCTTCGAAAAATTTTTCCGATTTATATCCTACGCGGCCGTATTTTGCGGCTTTTTGTCACTGTGGATAACGGGGACCTTTGGCGCCATTGGAACGGGGATATTTATCGGGGGCGTGATCGCCGCTTGGGTCATAGAGGGATCAAAATGGCAGATCTCGGAAAAACTCGGCACGACGCTCATCGTGCTGGCTCTGCCGGTGTTCTATTTTGTGTGGCGTAGCCAGAGCGGGACGCTTTATGGCAACGAGGCGGCGATCGCGGGCAGTCTTTCACGGATGATCCTGAGTCTGACGGCGGTCAAGCTGCTGCAAAGAAAGAGCGATCGCGACTGGATATTCCTGTATCTGATGTCATTTTTTGAGGTACTGCTGGCGGCGGCGCTGAGCATTAGTGCGTTGTACATGCTGACCTTTCTGATCTATCTGCTGGTGATGGTCTGTGCCATCATTTTATTTGAGATCAGAAAAACGTCGCGGGCTGTCGAGCAGAAAATTGCCGACGGCCGCACTCCACACACCTCGGCTGCGGCGAACGGGCTTCCAATCCGACGGCTCCCGGCGACGGCGATAACGTTGATCGTATTTATCGTCATGATCGCCGCTCCGCTCTTCTTTATGCTGCCCCGAGTCGGCGGGGCGGGATTTGGCGGCAGACAGGGCGGACTCGACACCAAGACGGGGTTTTCCGATTCGGTAACACTGGGAAGGATCGGCGATATTCAGCAAAGCGACGAGGTCGCGATGCGGGTCAAGGTTGAGGGGAAATCCGGCGATCTGGGCGATCTCTATCTTCGCGGTACGGCACTCGACACCTTTGACGGGAAATCCTGGAGCAAATCGAAAACGGGCGTGAAAGAGCCCTTTGTGAAAGGCGAACGCGAGTTGATCCAATGGGAGTTTCCGACGACCCGCGAAAATCTCGTCATCCAGACAATTTATCTCGAGCCGCTCGATACGCCGGTGCTTTTTGGGATGTCAAAGGCGGTGGCCATACAGGGAAATTTCCCAGTAATCTACAAGGACACGCTCGGTTCGATTACGGCTCCAACGCATTACGAACGTGTAAGTTATAAGGTGCTATCGGATCGCAGCCTACCGGATGCTAAGCGGCTCCGCGAAGACAACTATGGTTACGGCGCCGAATCGCAAGGGTATCTCCAACTGCCAGACAGATTCGACAAGCGTATCTTCGATCTTGCATACAGCATCGCATCAAAAGAAAAGAATCGATACGACAAGGCGGCTGCGGTCGAAAAATATTTGCAGGATAATTTTGGTTACACGCTCGATCAAAAATCGGGCGGCGAAGATCCGCTCGCGGATTTCCTGTTTAACGTAAAAATGGGCCATTGCGAGTATTTCGCGACCGCGATGGCCATAATGCTGCGTTCGCAGGGAATCGCGACACGGATCGTCAACGGGTTTCACGGTGGCGAATATAACGAAACGGCGGATATGACGATCGTTCGCGAACGCAATGCTCATTCGTGGGTAGAAGTATATTTTGCCAAGGAAAACGCGTGGTTGCCGTTCGATCCAACACCCGCCGGTGGTTTATCGCCTTTGCCGACCGGAATCGCCGGGCAATTCAATAAATATCTCGAAGCCATCGAAACGTTTTGGATCGAGTATTTCGTCGCTTTTGACAATCAGGAGCAGCGGTCACTGATGCGTTCAATACGAGTTGGGGTGGTCGATTATCAGGCAAGACTGTCGACGTATTTTAGCAGTGCCCAAGATTTTCTGGCCGAATGGTGGGCAGATATTCGCGGCGACAAAGGTACTCAGGCGAGCCTGGCGGCGATCGGATACGCAGTCGCATACATTGTCGCAGCAATCATCGGAATCCTGCTGTTAGGCTGGTTAGGGCGAAAGGTAGTAAAATTAAAGGTTTGGGGCCGCATCTGGGATCGGCTCTTTGCAACGCGGGGCGCATCGATAGTCGAATTTTACGACCGGATGCAGCTATTGCTTGCCGGGAAAGGTTTTACCAGGGCCCCGCATGAGACGCCGCTGGAATTTGCTTATATGGTCGGATTGTCCGAAGCGGTCAGTATCACGGAGAAATACAACGGAGTGCGTTTCGGTGAAAGATCGTTGACAGACGACGAGTCGGCTCAGATAGAGAATTGGTTAGAAGAATTAGAAACCACAGATGGTTTTTGATTTCTTATCTGTGTTTATCCGTGTTTATCTGTGGTTAAGAACTCATGAAGAAAGTAGGATTTGTCAGTCTCGGGTGCCCGAAAAATCTCGTTGACAGCGAGGTGATGATGGGCCAGCTTGCCGAGGCGGGCTACGAAATTACAAACGACGCGTCCGAGGCTGACACGGTCGTTGTCAACACGTGCGGCTTTATCGAATCGGCCAAGCAGGAATCGATCGACGCCATACTCGAAGCGACGAGTTGGAAATCCGGCGGCGCGGCGAGCCGCGTCATCGTGGCTGGCTGCCTGGTCGAGCGTTACCGCGACGACCTGATGAAAGAGCTGCCTGAGGTTGATGCGTTTATCGGCACCTCGCAGGTTGGCGATATTTTGAAAGCAGCGGATGCTGAATTCGATGCGAAACAGCTGACGATCACGCCGATCGGCAACAAATCCGCGACCTATCTTTACGACGAATATACCCCGCGAATGCGGGCGACGGCTTCGCACACCGCGTTTATCAAGATCGCCGAGGGCTGCGACCGGCCCTGCGCGTTTTGCTCGATACCGGCGATGCGTGGTTCGTTTCGCTCACGGCGCTTTGGGTCGATCATCGAAGAGGCGCGAAATCTTGCGAAACAAGGTGTTAAAGAGCTGGTTTTGATCGCTCAGGATTCGTCGCGATACGGCGAGGACCTTGGCGAAGTTGATGCTCTCGCGGCTCTTATCCGTGCTCTCGGTGAGATCGACGGCATTGAGTGGGTGCGTCCGATGTACGCATTCCCGACGCACATCTCAGATGCCTTTCTGGCCGCGATCGCCGAAACTCCAAAGGCGGTCAAATATCTCGACATGCCGCTCCAGCACGCATCGCGAAATGTGCTGAAACTCATGAAACGCGGCGGCACACGTGAATCGCTCGAGCGGCTGATCGCTCGCGTACGCGACGCCGTGCCGGGCATCGCAATTCGGACGACCTTTATTACGGGCTTTCCCGGTGAGACCGAGGAGGATTTTGAGGAACTGATTAAATTCGTCCAGAATTGCAGATTCGACAACCTCGGCGTTTTTACTTATTCAGACGAAGAGGGAACAACCGCCTACGATCTGCCGAATAAAGTCGATCCAAAGATTGCCAAACAACGCCGAAACCGCTTGATGAAAGAGCAGGCCAAGATCAGCAAACAGCTAAACAAGTCGAAGATCGGCAATACCTACAAGGTCCTTTTCGAAGGCCTTTCCCAGGAATCAGATCTTTTGTTCCAGGGCCGCTTACCTGGCCAGGCCCAGGACATTGACGGCTATATTCTCATCAACGACATGCCCGAAGACCTCGATCCACAGATCGGAGCCATTTACAATGTAAAGATCACTGAGGCTCACGAATACGATCTGGTTGGTGAAATTATCAGATGATACAGGAGGATTTGTTTTGTCGCAATTACCGCGTTAACCGGTAAATTAGAAGTGCCGCCCTCTTCGTCAGCATCGGTAGATTGTCGAGCGATGCGCTTTCGCCGGCGGAATGCGCATTTCGTCCGCCACCAATGCCTAGACCGTCGAGGCCGGGAACAATGCCCGAAACATAAGCGACATCGCCAGCACCGCGTTCGCCTGGGTCGAGAGCCTCGACCGGGCCGGCGTTGAGGTCCCGGCTTACCTGATCGAGCTGCTTCAACAACGAGTAGTTGCCGTCGGTCGGCGACATGGCTGGGATGCCGTCCTCGAACGTGATCTTGGCCGTCGAGCCGGGCAGATTTTTTGTTGCAATCTCGCTCATCGTTTTTCTGGCTGCCTCTTTTTGCTCCTCGCTGATAAAGCGTAGGTCCCCGTGAACCACGACCTTTGCCGGAACGACGTTAGTTTTACCGGAAGCCGATCCGTCCGAGCCCGCCGTAGTGACGGTCGTGCCGCCGAGGAAGAGCGATGGATTAAAAGTTAGATATTTTTCATGACCGAGTTTTTCGCGAAATTCGTTGATTATTCGCGATGCTTCGAAGATGGCGCCATCGCCCATCGATTCTTTGAATATCTGGCCCGAGTGGCCGGTTTTCGCATCTACCTCCAACGTCCAGCCGCTTGCGCCGCGGCGCCCGACTGTCGCAGTATTCAAAACGGCCCCCTCAAAACTCAATGCCGCCGTGCTCCGTTTTGCGGCCTCGATCATCGGACCACGGCTAATTTCCTTTGGTTTTCCGGAGCTTTCTTCGTCGCCGGTCAACATCACGATAATTTGCGATTTTTTCAGCACCCCGGCCGCGTTTAGAGCACGCAGTGCCTGGACTATGACGACATCGCCGCCCTTCATGTCGCCAGTGCCGGTGCCGAAAACTCTGTCGCCCTCGCGGCGATATTTCTCGCCTCGCAAGACCGTGTCGACATGACCGAGCAAGAGTATTCGCTTGCCGGACGAGCCGGTTGTTTCGGCGACCAGATGTCCGGCGCGTTTCATCTCAACCGGCATATCGAGCCATTTGACGGTCATTCCGAGAGCCTTGAATTCGTCCCCAAATACCATCCCAACGTTCTTGACGCCGGCCAGATCCTCGGTCGGGCTTTCGATATTGGTAACCTTCTCCAATAGGGTGATCGCGTCGCCGCTGTGGCTATCAATGTAAGCGACAATTTTTTGTTCTTCTGGAGACAGCTTCTGGGCATAGATCGCGGCCGGGGCGATGACGAGCATTGCAAGAGCGACGAGAAACTTGAATTTTGGTTTGTTCATTTAAGGTTATCAGACTCCAAGTGTTTTATATATAAATTGTAACCTCGAACACACGCATTATCAAAGGGATGCCGCCGGAAACGAGATCGTTGTAAGATATCCGAGACGTGGATGAATCTTACAAAAATGTAGGAAAAATGGAAGCATTGGCACTATTGAAAAAGTTGGGTTGGTGACACAAAATTCGTGGTATAAAATCTCATTTTTGAATTTCCGGGCTCTTATATTGACACTTATCACCCTAAAACAGGAGAAACAATGAACGCAAAAAATGTATTGACCTATGCCGCCGACCAGGAGGCGAGATTTGTTTCGGTGCGATTTACCGATCTTATCGGGTCGTGGCACCACCTTACTTTTCCGATCGACCAATTGTCAGAGGACAGTTTTGAGGACGGATTTGGATTCGACGCTTCGTCGCTTCGTGGCTGGGCGGCGATCCACGAATCGGACATGCTGCTCGTGCCCGATCCTTCGCGGTTCTGGATCGATCCTTTTACGGAGGACACAACCCTTTGCCTGATCGCCAACGCCGTCGACCCGATCACCAAGGAAGGCTACTGGCTCGATCCGCGGTCGGTAGCACAGCGGGCCGAGAGCTATCTTAAATTTACCGGCATCGCCGACACAATCAACGTCGGTCCCGAGGCCGAGTTTTTCATATTCGACGAGGCTCGTTATCACAACAACCAAAACTCAGCCGGGTTTTATGTAAATTCCGATGAAGGCCACTGGAACTCAGGCCGCGAAGGCTCATTGGACAATCCAAACAACGGGTATCATATTCGTCCAAAAGAGGGCTACGTGCCGGTCGCGCCGCTCGACACGTTGATCGATATTCGCAACACGATCTCGACGATCCTTGGCGAGGTCGGCATCAACGTCGAATGTCATCACCACGAAGTAGCGACCGCCGGCCAGTGCGAGATCGATTTCCGGTTCTCAAATCTGCTGCATACGGCTGACAGTTTGATGCTGTTCAAGTATGTGGTCAAAAACACGGCTCACGCCGCAGGTAAGACTGCGACATTTATGCCAAAGCCGATCTATGGCGATAACGGGTCGGGGATGCATTGCCATCAGTCGCTGTGGAAAGACGGCAGCCCTCTGTTTGCGGGTGACGAATACGCCGGCCTGTCGGAAATGGCGAAATTTTACATCGGTGGCCTGCTGAAACACGCTCCAGCACTTGTTGGTTTTGCTGCCCCGACGACGAACAGCTACAAACGTCTCGTACCGGGCTTCGAAGCTCCGGTCAATCTGGCGTATTCGGCCCGAAACCGCTCGGCCGCCGTGCGAATCCCGATGTTCTCGTCCAGCCCTAAGGCCAAGCGGCTCGAATTTCGTCCGCCCGATCCGTCGTGCAACCCGTACCTCACGTTTGCGGCGTTGCTGATGGCCGGTCTTGATGGTATCCAGAATCGCATTGATCCGGGCGAGCCGCTTGATAAGGACATTTACGATCTGCCGCCCGAAGAGTTGGCAAATGTTCCGTCTCTGCCGGGCAGCCTGGACGAGGCGCTCAATGCACTCGAGGCCGATCACGAATTCCTGCTCAAGGGCGATGTCTTTACGGAGTCGATCATCGAGCGATGGATCAGCTACAAGCTTGAAAATGAGATCACGCCGCTGCGTCTGCGGCCGCATCCGCTCGAATTCTCGATGTATTACGACATATAGAGTAGTGGAGAGTTGAGAGTGGGCTGGTCGAAAGATCGGCCCACTTTTCGTTAATCTAAAAGCAATGAAAGTTGAGCCTGTAATTCTGGAAGGTAAATTTGTCCGGCTTGAGCCGTTGCGGGTTGATCATTTACCGGCAATTTGTGAGGTGGGGATGGACCAATCGCTCTGGAAATGGACCAATAACATAGTCGAAACCGAGGCGGATCTGGAGCGTTATGTCCGCGAGGCTCTGACGGCCCAGATGCTTGGGACAGCGGTGCCGTTTGTGACGATCGAACGAGAATCCGGGACGATCGTCGGTTCGACACGGTTCATGAATATCGACACCGATCACAAGAAAGCTGAGATAGGCAGCACGTGGATCAACCCTAAATGGCAGCGTACCGCAATAAACAGCGAGGCAAAGTTGCTGATGATGACGCATGCATTTGAGGTGTGGGGCTGCGTTCGGGTCGAGTTAAAAACTGACTCGAACAACGAAAAATCAAAAAACGCGATGCGGCGTATCGGCTGTAGCGAGGAGGGGACGCTGCGAAATCATATGATCACCGAGGCGGGCCGCCATCGCCATTCGGTTTATTTCAGCGTCATCGAGTCCGAGTGGGAATCCGCCAAGGCCATTTTGGCATCCAAAATACGCGATTAGTTTTAGCCAATATGCACAAGATCCATTCAGCAGTATTTTTCGCGGCGTTGCTCGCCGGTTGCTCGTCGCCCCCGACAACAAACACGGCAACGAATGCCCGTTCGGCCATTGACGATGTCAACACGCCATCGTCGCGAGCTGAGACGCCCGCAAATTCCGACCCGCAAGCCGCAAATCGAACGCCGACGAAGGCGGAGATAATGCAAAAACTTCGGGAAAAGGCCCTCAACGCACCGCCCTCGAACGTGCCGCTGCCAAAACCCCAATTTAAGGCGGCCCCGGAAAATTCCGTCATGTCCACCACCATGAACGGCCAGGGTGCGGTGGTAGAGACGCGGATGTTCCGGAACGACCCGCAGATCGACAAAGTTGAAATGACGTGGAAAGGGCCGAAAGATACCACGCTCAAAATATTTCTAAAAAATGGCCAAAACGTCGAAACCAGGGCCGATGGCATAAAGGATCTTGGCACAACGCCGGTAGCGGTAATACGACGACTTGCAAGCCGAAATACCTCGAAATAGCCGGCGGATATTCGGCGATTTACCGAAAAAGGCAGTTATTTTGTATAATTATCTTGCTTATGGAAAAGTACAGTGTAACTTGTCCCTGCTGCCAGGCGTCATTGACGATAGACGCTCAGACGGGTGCGCTGTTGGCTCACGCTGAGAAAAAGAAAGTGCTCGGCTCGTTCGAAGAACTACAAGGCGAATTGAGCAAGCAAAAAGAGACCCGCGAGCAGATATTTGCACAGGAAATGTCGTCGATGAAGGACCGCGAACGCCTGCTCGAAGAGAAATTTAAAGAGGCACTGAAACGCGCCGATGCCGATTCGGACACCCCGTATAGAAATCCCCTGGATCTCGATTAATAATGACCAAGACATCCGAAGCCGTTTCGCCGGTGCCCAACATCCGAGACCGAATTATAGTTGCGCTCGACGTCGACTCAGCGGCGGATGCGCGGAGCATATCGACTGAGTTGGCTGGCCGTGTCGGTGCGTTCAAGGTCGGATTGCAGCTTTTTACATCCGCCGGGCCGTCGATCGTCCGGGAACTTACCGAGGCGGGAAAGAAAGTGTTTCTCGACCTGAAATTTTATGATATCCCGAATACGGTCGCGAAGGCGTCTGTCGAGGCTGCCAAGCTTGGTGTTTGGATGTTCAACATCCACGCGGCGGGCGGCAGCGAGATGATGCGAAGGGCGGCAAGCGAGGCAGCCGAAGCCTCTGCGGCGGCCGGAATTGCGAGGCCTCTGATCATTGGCGTTACGGTGTTGACCAGTTCTAACGACGAGACCATGGCCGAGACCGGGGTCGGCGGCGATGTCGCGAGTCAGGTCGTTCGCCTCGCCATGCTGGCCGTTGAGAGCGGGTTGGATGGCGTTGTGGCGTCACCATTAGAGGTCACGGCGGTAAAAAATGCGGTCAACCGAAAAGATTTTATTCTCGTAACGCCTGGAATTCGAACGACTTTTGCAACCGGCGACGATCAAAAACGTGTAACAACCCTAAGGGACGCGTGCGCCCTAGGTTCTGACTATGTAGTTATCGGCCGGCCGATAACCCAGGCCAAAGACAGGCTCGAAGCCGTCGAACGCCTCATTCGCGACAACTAATGCCCAAAAGTGAAATCAAATCTAACTACCGGTACGTGATGACTGCGGTCTTTGCAATGGCCATAGGCGCCGCTGTTGTTTGTCTCATCCCGCGAGCCGAAGCTCAGTCCGCGACAACAGCGCCGTCCCTCTTTCGGATCGGAGAGAAACTTGCCTATACAATTTCGTTCGGTAAGATCGCCGACGGCGGCTATGCGGAATTGTATGTAGCGTCGCGTGGCAAAATCGGGGGCAAGGACGTTGTCGAGATCCACTCAAAAGCGAAAACCCGCGGCCTGGTCAGTGCATCGTTTTTCCTGATCGACGAACATCGGACCGTCTACGCTTCCCCCGATACAGGATTGCCGGTTTTTGTCCGCCGAACCGCTGACGACGGTCCTCTGCCAAGGGAAACGGTCAATAATTATATTAAAGAGCCGGCGTCAAACTTTGATCTGTTGACCATACTCTACAAGGCCAGGGAAGCGGGCGGCACTGGAAGCTATCCGTTTGTCGAGGGCAACCGTGTCTATACGGCCACATTTCAGGCCGCAGCCAAAAGTAACGAGAAGATAACGACCGATGCCGGCGATTTCGACACAACCGTTTCAACGGTCCAAAGCGATTTTTTTACGGCCAAAGGCGTCAAAGAAATAAAAATCAATTTTACAAATAACGAAGACCGTATTCCGGTGCTGATCCGTATCAGAACGGCGAGAGGCGAATATCGCGCGTCGCTTATCTCGGTTCAGGTCGATGCTCCAACAACACCCGTAACGAACGGCACTACGGTAGAGCCGCCCAAGCCTTCCACGACGCCAACGCCAAAACCGACGCCGCGGCCATCGCCTTCGGCGACGCCCTATGATGAAAACAAACCTTTGTTGCCGGAACTGGGATTTGACCTGGGTGAAACACTCAATTATACGATCTCAACCGGTGGCAAACCCGTCGCTACGATCACACTCTCGGCAGTGGAACGCAAACTCGTCCAGCGAAATGACAGTTTGTTGCTGACCGCGACCATCACTGGGATCGAACCAGCGAACACAATCTTTCATCTCGGCGACGGAATAAAAGCCCAGGTCAGCCCCGATACACTGGCTCCCTACTCGTACGAGAGTAAATTTCCGGGTAACGTCGCGGGGCTAAATCAGACGGCAACTTTTGATCAGAGAACGGGCAATGTCTCGTTCGGGGCTAAAGACCCTTTTGACGCCCCCGTCGGGACTCATACGCTCCTATCGCTTGCGTACGCGATGCGTTCTTTTAATCTCAAGACTAGCAAAGACCTCAGCAACCCGGTCAATGACACGCGCGTATCGGTCTTTTGGGAAAACCGTTCCCTGATTTTCGTCCTGCGTCCCGACAAGGTTGAAGACCTCATTATCAACGGCGAAAAGGTCTCGGCCCAAAAGATCGTGATCAACACGGGTGATCCCAATCTCGACGCGCTGCGGCCCAAGGTATGGCTTGCCGACAGCACCCGGGTGCCGGTCCGCTTCACGTTTGGTGCCTACCAGGCCGATCTTATCATTCCGCCGGCAGCCAACTCGGACCTTCCAAAATAACTCAAATCTTTTTTGGACGATCTTGCTCGTTCTATCATCTTACAAATGAAATTGAAATCTGATTTCAATTAGGATAGACTTGTTTGAGGAGTTGATCGGTATGATTGCCGCGATAAACAATATGGTGTTAACGGAACTCCCGGTGGGCCAGGACGCTCGTGTTGTCGCCGTTAACGGTGAGAGCAGCGTTATGCGGCGGCTGCTGGAAATGGGGGTTATTCCCGGCGTGGCGGTGCAGGTGGTCAAGATGGCGCCGTTCGGCGACCCGATCGAGATCCGCGTACGCGGCTATAGCCTTGCGATGCGAAGAAACGAGGCCAACGCCATCGAGGTCAGTGTTTAGGCGGCCTGCGCCAATGAATGAGCAACAACGGACATAATTCGCAGATTACGATAGCCCTTGCTGGCAACCCAAATGCTGGCAAGACGACGCTCTTTAATTCTCTAACCGGCCTCAAACAAAAAGTCGCAAATTACCCGGGAGTTACGGTTGAACGCAAAGAGGGGCCTTGGGCGTTGAACGGCAAGACCGCCGACCTCATCGACCTGCCCGGCCTTTACAGTCTCGAAGCAACGTCATTGGACGAGCAGATCGCCCGCGACATAATCACGGGTGAGCAGGCCGGCGTGTCAAAGCCCGACGCCATCGTAGCGGTCGTCGATTCGACTAATCTCGAACGCAACCTCTATCTCGTCACACAGCTTTTTGAATTTGGTATTCCGGTCGTCGTGGCATTAACGATGATCGACGTTTTTGAAAAGCAGGAACATGAGATTGACGTTGAAATGCTGTCATCTCTGCTAAAAACGCCGGTCGTTGCCGTCAATGCAAAAACGGGACGGGGAAGCGAGGAGTTAGCGGAGAAGGTCCTTGCGGTTTTGCACACGACACCGCAAGTGCCGTACGTTTATCACGAAACCGATGACGAGGCAGGCCCGCACGGTAAAATTTTCGCCCGCTACAATTTTATATCCGACGCCGTCCAGGAATCAGTCTGGCACAGCGATCACCAAAAACATCGCCTCTCCGAAAAGATCGACCGTGTCCTGACACATCGCTTTTTCGGCCTTATCATCCTCATCGCGATATTGCTTGTCGTATTTCAGACAATATTTTCATGGGCGAGGTTGCCGATGGATCTGCTTGTAAGCGGTTTCGGGGCGCTTGGTGATTTTGTCCGGACTGAGATGCCGCCGGGAATTTTAACGGACCTGCTGACGGATGGAATTATCGCCGGCGTAGGCGGAGTGGTCGTTTTTCTCCCGCAAATCCTGCTACTTTTTCTGTTTATTTCACTGCTCGAAGATTCGGGCTATATGGCACGGGCCGCGTTTTTGCTTGATAAACTGATGAGCCGTGTTGGTCTGCATGGCAAGGCGTTTTTGCCGCTTATCAGCAGTTTCGCCTGCGCGATTCCCGGCATTATGGCGACGCGAACTATCGAGAGCCGCCGCGACCGGTTTGCGACAATAATGATCGCGCCGTTTATGAGCTGCTCAGCGCGGCTGCCGGTTTATACGCTCATGATCGGTGCATTTTTCGGCGGACAGTACGTTTTTGGATTCGTGTCCGTTGGAGCATTACTCATGCTGTCGATGTACGGTCTAGGCGTGATCGTAGCGATCATTGTCGCTTTTATTCTCAAACGAACAGTTTTGAAGGCTCCGCCGCCACCGTTTCTGATGGAACTGCCGCCTTATCGCCTCCCAAATTTACGAACTGTTCTACAGAATATGTGGACAAGGGCGGGCCTTTTTGTTAAACGAGCGGGCACTGTCATTCTCACTTTGTCGGTTATTCTATGGGCGATGATGAATTTTCCGCGTCCATCACAACAAGAGATCGACCAACAACTCACGCAGATCGAACAAACCTGCAATTGTACCCCCGAAGAAGCCAGCGTCCTCGCCGATACTCAGATTCGAAGCGGAATCTTACGAAACAGCATTGCCGGGCGATTTGGGCGCGCAATTGAGCCCACGATAAGGCCGTTGGGTTATGACTGGCGTATTGGGATCGGATTAATCTCTGCGTTTGCTGCCCGTGAGGTTTTCGTTTCGACCATGAGCATCCTTTACAGCGTCGGTAAAGATGAAGGAGCGGAATCCGAGTCGCTTCTACAGGGGATTCGGG
>JANYIL010000213.1 GCA_025362075.1 Chloracidobacterium sp. | reverse complement strand
CCCTTGCTCACGCGCGGGCTTCTGCAAAATAGATCTCGATTACCGCAACAATGCCATCGCGCTCCATAGCGCTGCCGCTTGTCCGTGCAGGTCGCCGGTCAGCCGTTTTCTTTCCATGTAGTATTCGACTGATGGCCCTTTGTTCGTGCCTTCGCAGACATCCATCACATTTGCGTCCGCGTCGATATGTTTTACGAGACCGAGCCACGCTTTGCGGGCAGCGGGGCCGTAAGTTTTCTTCGCCAGCCAGCCTTTCTTAACCCCCGTGACCATCGCGAATGTGAACATCCCCGTGCCCGATGTTTCGGCCCACGATTCCGACTTATCAAGCAGCTGTTTCCACAGGCCGTCATCGCCCTGATATTTGAGAAGCGACGCCATCATCGTCAGATATCCTTTCATAATGCGCGGCCGGAGCGGGTGATTTTTCGGCAGGGACGAGAGCAGCTCGGACATCCCGGCGGCTTCCCAGCCGTTGCCGCGGCCCCAGTAGAATTGCGAGTCGGGTGCGTGAAAAAACAGGCCGTTAGGCTGCTGCAGCTTGTCGAGATAGGCGACCTCTGTTCTGGCCGCCCGTTCCAGATATTTTTTGTCTCCGGTCGCCCGATACGCCTGTACCTGAACGGCCGTAATCATATACATATCGTCGATCCAGTACCGGGCCTCGGCGGTGATGCCGTCGGACGTCGTTTTTTCCCACTGACGGTCGGCAAATCCCCGCCCAAAATCGAGATACCGTTTGTCTTTCGTCTGAATGAAAATCTCCAACGGAACGATCCCGATAACGTGATAATCGACGTGCTCGGCCGGGTTGATGAATTTTGCCCCCGGCGTCAGAAAACGCTCGAATTTTTTTACAAGCCCCGAGGTCAAATCTTTGTCTCCGATCTCTTTGGCAACATTCAGCGCCCCATATCCGGCGCAGACCTCCGTATAGATGACAAATGGCCGCTTTCCGGTCTCGTATTCGAATCCGCGTTTGACAAAATTATCGCCGAGCCGCTTCCCGACCTCTTTAGGCGAGGTGCCGGTCGGCCAGTTATCGAAATAGGACTGTCCGTAGCCGAACGATCCGGCGATCAATACAAAGCCCAATAGTAAAATCGCACGTAGTTTAATTGAATTCTTCATCTTAGATACTGTTCAAAAACCTTGCCCTAACGGTCCGGCCTCGGATCTTTCGACGCCCTCGGCGGCGCGGTTGACTCGCGCTTAATCAAATATGTTGGCACACGGATCTCGATGCCCATCTGATGAGGTTTATCAATGGTAAGCACTAGCGCCTCGTAGGCTCGGCGGCCGATCTCGACACGCGGTGAGCAAATGGTCGTCAGTGCCGGTTCCGACAGGCTCGCAAAGGAAATATCGTCGAACCCAACGATCGAAATATCCCGCGGTATGTGCAGCCCCGCCGCCTTAAATTCCTGTATCGCCCCGAGGGCCATCAGGTCGTTTGCAACGATGACCGCCGTCGGCAGAGTCTTCTCGGCCAACACACGGCTGGCCGCGAGCCGTCCGCCATCAAAACGAAAATCGCCCTCATATATCTTCGGCGAGATGGCTTTCGGCAGATGGCGTTTCATCGAATCGGTAAAAGCCTGGCGGCGAACGCCCGCCGAATGTATGTCGTGAGCACCGGCAATGTGGATTATGTCGGTGTGCCCCAGCGAGACCAGATGCTGCACGGCCTCGTCGATACCGGCCGCGTAATCCAAAACGATGTTACTGACCTTTTCACCGACAACCCCGAGATCCTGAAATACAAAGCTGGTCTTTTTCCGTTTTGCTTCCTCGATCAATTCTTCGTCAAACTCGGCGATCATCAGGATAATGCCCGCGACCTGCATCTGGATCAAACGATGGACATATTCGATGGTCCGTTCCGTTTCGTAATTCGTATTCAGCAGAAAGAGGTTATAGCCGCCGGCGATCACCGCTGCCTCAATACTCTTGATGATCTCGGGAAAGAACGGATTGGCGATGTCCGACACCAGCAAGCCGATGATCTTGCTTTTCCCGAGGGCAAGGCTCTGCGCGTGCGCATTCGGGTGATAGTTAAATTTTTTGATCGCCTTTTGGACCCGCTCGCGCGTGTGGTCGGCGACGTATTTAGTCTTGTTGATGACGTGAGAAACTGTCGCCGTCGAAACCCCGGCTTCGCGTGCGATGTCTTTTATTCGCATATGTTTAGACCGTAAATTAAATCCGTGTAAAAATCAAAAATCGAATTGGTCGATATTGTCCTTATTAAAGATAAACGGTTTTCCGAGACGCACCTCGTCGCCGACAACCTGTATATCTTTCAGCCGCCCGGCCGCTATCTTGGTATCGCCGCTCTTGAACGTACCGTTGCTCAACGCATTCGCCGTAAAGACCGTCAGGTAGCCGAGGTCGCCCGTATTCCACAAAACAATGCTGTCGATGATGCCTTCCTTGACGTATGGCTTGCACATATTTGGCAGCGACAGACCCGTCACCTTAACGTCCTTGCGGTTCGACTGTTTGACGGCCTCGGCAATGCCCGGAACAGCCGGAGCCGCGATGCCCATTATCAGTTTCACATCCGGATGGACCTTTAATATGTTCTGCGTTTCCTGAAAGGCCCGGTCCCGGTCGCCATCGCTCGGCTGCGTCGCGACGAGTTTGATGTCTGGATATTTTTCGGCGAGACGCTGCTTAATATATTTGATCCACTCGTTTTGATTGGCGGCACTCAACGATGCGGTGACGATGGCAAATTCGCCTTTGCCGCCCATGATGCGGGCCGCTTCGTCGGTCAGCGTTTCGCCGATTCCCTGCGGCGTCGCCTGGTTGATCAGGAAATCGCGGGCGTCCTTTTCGGCGTCGGCGTCCCATGTAATGACCTTAATGCCCTTGGCCTTTGCCTTGCGCAAAACGGTCGAGATGCCCTCTTTGTTCTCAACGCTGACGGCGATCACATCGACACCGCGTGTGATCCATGCCTCGACGACCTCATTCTGCTTGGCCGGATCGAGATCGGTCGGGCCGTCCCAGAGAAGTTCCGCTCCCACTTCTTTAGCAGCTTCCTCGGCGCCTTTCTTGCAGCTAATAAAGTACGGGTCACCTTTAGCTTTCGGCATCATCGCGATGACGCTCTTTTTACCGTTGGCTGACGCGGCCGGCTGATTCTGAGTCGCCCCGGCCGGGCCTTTGTCGTCCTTGATCGAGCGGATCAGCATCCAGTTGCTGCCGGCGATTATCAATGCCGCACCGAGAATCACGGCGCTCAATATTCCGATCTGTGAATTTTTCACTTCAAATTCCTCCTCTAAACCTACATTTGTGTGCGGCCTCGCTTCGTTGCTGCGTGACAGCCGGTCGAGCATGATCGTCATGACCAGCAAGACGCCGGTCAGCACGCCCGCGAGTTCGCTCGGTTGGCCGCTCAATCTCAGGCCGTTTTGCAAAATGACAATAGCGAACAGCCCCAGCACCGTGCCCAGCACCGTGCCGCGTCCGCCAAATATCGATGCCCCGCCGAGCACCACGGCTGCGATGGCCGTCAACTCATAGCCCGTCCCGGCGTCGGATTTCGCCTGGCCCAGATGGGCAACATAGATGACGGCTGCAAGGCTCGCCGCAACGCCGGACAGGCAATATACAAAATTAAGGCGGCGGCGGACCTTGATGCCCGCGTAACGCGCCCCTTCCTGCGAAAACCCGATAGCGTAATAACTTCGCCCAAAACCAGTACGGTGCAACCACCACCAGACCACCGCAATCGCAGGCAGCAAAATAAATAGTTGCGTCGGGATCACGCCAAAAACGTAGCCCTGGCCGAGAAATAGATATGACGGCGAAAACCCCGAATAGTTTTCGATACCACGCGTCAGCCCCTCGGCAATACCCCGAAACAGCGAAAAAGTTCCAAGCGTCACGATCAGCGGCGGGGCCTTGAGCTTGGTGATCATCGCCGCGTTGAGCGACCCGCCTAAAAAACCAACAAGCAGCGTGATCGCTATCGCGACCGGCATAGAGATCCCACCGTCCCGCCACAGGCTGCCCATCACGACCGCCGACAATCCCATCATCGAACCGACCGACAGGTCAATGCCACCGGTAATTATGATCGGCGTCATCACGAGCGCGAGCAAGCCGATCTCGACCGCGAGGCGCGTAATCTCAAAAACGTTTCCCGACGTCAGAAAATTACTGCCCGTAACGCTGAATATGAGGCATTCGCCGATCAGGACGATCAGCAGAATCCATTCATTGTTCGGGAACAGACGCGCCCGCCACGCTTGTTCTGTTTCAATCGGCGTTTGTGTCTGCGAGGTTGAATTTTCCATTTTTTTCCAGTCGGCCAAGTGCCACATCCGAAACCAAAGCCGCCAAAATGATCGCACCCTGGATCGCCTTTTCCCAGA
>JANYIL010000162.1 GCA_025362075.1 Chloracidobacterium sp. | reverse complement strand
CCAATTGCGTCCACCACGGCGGCGGAATCCGCGCTGCAATATTCCCCGGACGGAAAATGGATATCTGGTATTGCTTCGGATTCGTCCCACTGGGCCCAGTCATATACGATACGGGCTTATCCAGCCAGTGGCGGCGAACCGAGGGTTTTCCCGGCGTCATACGATAGCCAGCCGAGCGTTGTAGGGTGGTCCGCCAACGGCAGTCGAATATATTTTTACGAAGCAAAGGGCACCGGCACCGCACTCTATGAGATAAATGTGGCTGCTGGCACCATCAGCGAAGCTCCGACAACGGGCGCCGTACTCACGGGCCTAAACCTTAACCAAAATTCAACGGTTTTCGGTTTTGTTATGCAAACTGCGAACACTCCGCCCGAGGCTTTTGTGATCAAGACGGGAACGGTCTCGCCGGTTCAGATCTCGCACGCGAATGAAGACTTCGTCAGGATGCCGGTCGGCAGGACCGACGTGATTAAATGGAAGAGCAGGGACAGCCGCGAGATCGAGGGGTTGTTGACATATCCGAATGATTACAAGGCCGGAACAAAGGTGCCGCTTATTCTAAACGTCCACGGCGGCCCGGCGGGAAACTTTAATAAGAGCTACATCGGAGGTCGGGGCGTCTATCCGATCGCGACTTTCGCTTCCCGCGGATACGCTATTTTGCGGGCAAATCCGCGCGGGTCGAGCGGTTACGGTACGGAATTTCGCCGTGCGAATATGAAAGACTGGGGCGGCATGGACTATCAGGATCTGATGACCGGTGTCGATAAGGTGATCGAAATGGGCGTCGCCGATCCAAATCGCATGGGGGTTATGGGCTGGAGCTACGGCGGCTATATGACAAGCTGGATCGTCACGCAGACCAAACGCTTTAAAGCGGCGTCAGCAGGAGCGCCTGTGACAAATCTGATGAGCTTTAACGGCACGGCAGATATTCCGGCGTTTGTGCCTGACTATTTTGGCGGTCAGGCGTGGGAGATACCCGAAGTCTATGCAAAGCACTCAGCGATGTTCAACATCAAAGGCGTCACAACGCCGACGCTCATCGAACAGGGCGACGCCGACCAGCGCGTGCCCATCTCGCAGGGCTACGAATTTTACAACGCCCTCAAACAACAAGGCGTCCCGACCCGCATGATCGCGCTTCCAAGACAGCCGCACGGCCCAACCGAACCAAAAATGCAGATCGCCGCCATGCAGGCAAATCTGGATTGGTTTGATAAGTATTTGAAGTAATACATTTGTATGGACAAACGCATTACAATTTGATATGATCAAAAATGTCGAGGGTTTTGACTGGGATGCGGGCAATGCAGGCAAGTGTGAAAAACATGGAGTCGCCATAGTGGACATTGAAAATGTATTTTCCCGCCCGCTGCATATTCTTGCTGACCGGCAGCACTCTGAACACGAAAATCGGTTAATCGCTGTTGGGAAAACGTCCGATGGGCGAGGGGTCTTTATCGGGTTTACATTTCGACCCGGTAAGAAGGGGTTTTTGATTCGCCCGATTACGGCTCGCTTTATGCACAAACGAGAGGTTGAGAAGTATGAAAAGGCTGTTGCCAAAACTAAAGAGTGACGACGATGTCGAGCGGCTACTCGATACCGATATGAGCGCGTATTTGACCGCGGAGAATCTTGCCGCTGTGTCGTTCGAGTTTGAGCCTAAAGAGAAGGTAGTTAATCTGAGAATGTCTGCGGGCCTTCTCGATAAGATAAAGCGTACCGCTCTGCAAAAGAAAATACCCTATCAGAAGTTTATTCGCCAATCACTTGAGATTGCCGTTAAAAAATGATCGGTTCCTAGAGAACCCCGCGGCCCAACCGAGCCAAAAATGCAGATCGCCGCCATGCAGGCAAACCTGGATTGGTTTGAGAAATATTTGAAGTGAAGTCAAGTAATGCCGGGATGCAAATTATGGTTTCTGGATGGTAAAAACAGCGAAGGTAAGGTCGTTTCTAATCCGGATATCGGGTACGGGTCCCGCGACCACAAATACGCCGATGGGACGATCCGCGAGTTCTACCAGATCGGCCTGAGCGCAAACAAAACCGGGATCTCTGTCTACATCCTCGGTATCGAAGACAAGAAATACTTGAGCGTGACCTATGCAAAAGACCTCGGCAAGGCAAGCGTGACCGGGTATTGCATCAGGTTCAAAACCCTAAAAGATATAAACATTGACGTACTTGAAGCGGCAATACGCTATAGATCGAGGCTCACAACGGCGACGAAACCCGGAGTACTTCAAATAGAAAACGAGGTCCATGTAGCCGGCCATAGCTTCCTGAACATCGGCTCGCGAGCCATATTCCTGTAGGCCCGCGTTAGTTCGACCAATTTGTCAAAACATCGGGCATTTTTGCCGGTGTTTCGCTAAACTTGAGCAGCCCGCTCTTCTTTTTCTTCGGCTGTTTAGCGAAACCGACGGTTCCGTCCGAAAACAGACCGCAATGCAACGTCCTGTTCTCCATGTCGATGATGAGGATAGCGACTTCCATGAACCCATAATGAGGCATCTGACCCTCGACACTCAGGAATTGGCCGTTCCTCTTAAATTCTCCCTGATGTATTCGCTCGGTGAAATCGTTGTAATACATGCCAAGCAAGGTTCGAAGCCGAGCCCGAACGCCGGGAAGCTTCATAAAGTGATCCGGATCCTTGCCTTCGTAGGCATCCAGTTTGGCCGGGAGCTCCGGGCGCTTTTGGGCGTGCACAGCCAATGGGATCGACTGAGGCTCGGCGAGAAACCGAAGTGTCGTAAACGAATCCATTGTGCCCATTACCTGTCCGGCGTCGTTATATTGCTTTCCTTTGCCGACAGTAAATGTAACTCGCTTTTCTTTGTAGCTATCTGGCATCTCAGTGGCGGCGTTCCACTTGGTACAGAGAGGACGTGCCATACATAAAACCACGTGTTCTTTTCCATTCTTGTCGGTGATAGTCAGATAACAATTATCACCACATTCAAAACCCGAAATTGTACCTACTAAGGTTTTGACGGCAGTCCTTTTCTGCGCGTCAACCTCGTTAGGTGCGGCCATAAAAAGAACAATCATCACACTTGCGAAAATAAATAAATTTTTCATATTACCTCAAGGCATTTTCTTCTTCGGAAAGGTTTCAGTATGCAAGGGCTACGTCTCCCGCACCGCAACCCTCTATTCGGTGAAAAACAAACAACCAGAATGACAATATCCCGGCTTCTTCTTTCTTGTTAGGCCAGACTTCTTCTCGGATTTGCGGACGAAGCCCATTGCTCCGTAGAGCGGGCTGCCGTTGCCGTAGTCGGGGCTACCCGCGACGCCGAGGCCGACCTTTGAGCGTTTTTCGTTGAGAGCGACGTATTTGTAGTCGCGCACATCGCGTTTCATCTTGAGTTCGGATTCGAGATCGGCTATCGCCGCGTCGTCCGCCGCTGCGGCTTCGATGTCCGCAAGAAAATCAGTCTGGGCAATACCGTTGAACTTTACACCCGGAGCACCCTCGTCCCAAGCGTCGTTCACGTCGGTTATACTTTTTCAGCGACAGGTTTTCGAAGCGAACGGAATTCAGGTTTCCGAGGCGGAAATGAAGCGGACTTTCGACCCGATGCCCGTTGGCGTGCGCGAGCATCGGCAACGATGGCATCAATGTCATGGTTAAACTTCGCCGCGTTTTCTTCGCGGATTCGTCGCACTTCTTCGACTATCTCATCTTTCCACATAATGATCTTCTCCCAGCAATTCCTCCGGTGTGCAAATTACGGGCGGCTCGAACCCCGCTTCACGACACCTCTGATCGATCTCTCGTTTCATCGCCGCGTTAGCGATGTGCTTCATGTTCCATGTTACCAAATAATCCATCGCGTTTGCGGCTGCAATTGATATGTGCAGAGCATCAGTTTCAGCTTTAGCGGGGAGCGGGCCATCGTGGATCAGCCGTTTAGCAAGCTGCGTCGCACCGTCCGGAATCTCAAGAACAATTAGATCACGTAAAAGCTCCAATCGCTTCCCGGCCATTGCTGGATTGCCTCCGCTACATTCGTCAAGCACGAACTGCGAGACATACAGATCGTAATTCGCTCGATCCCTTTCCCACCAATCGTGCGTTACCTGCTGATGTCCGGCAGTAATCAAGTCCCGGCTAGTCCGCGATGTCAGATAACTCGGGATCGTGGTCTCAATGTAAACTTTAGGTTTCATCGATCAAATTTTAACACAACAAACTGATCGAATCGGCCGCAATTCTCGCAAATCTGAGCGGGACTTCACGAAACCATTTGGTTGCACTTGGCATACACAACCGTTTGGTTGCAGAATGTTATCCGAGGAGAAAAAAAATGAGAAAAATAATTGCAAGTGAATTCATGACGAATCGATGGTGTCATTCAGAACGAGGAAGCGGACAGCGACGGGTTTAAGTATGGCGGGTGGTTTTTTCCCTATGCGGGTGAGGTGACGGGGGCCGTGGTGCAGGAGCGGCTGGCCAAGCCGATGGATCTGCTGTTAGGGCGGAAGACCTCCGCCGCATGGGAGACGTATTGGCCGACGCACTCGAACTTCTGGCCGAACGTCACAACCGCGGGCGAAGTACGTCGCCTCGAACACACTTGACACAAGCGCGAGATGACTTACGCGAGAACCTCTCTAATCGCTTTCTATTTCTTACCCAATTCCCCGGCCCTTTTATACGCTGCATAAACTGCTTTCGACAGTACAGTTCGCAGCGAGCCTTTTTCCATTTGATAGATTGCTTCGGCCGAGGTGCCGCCGGGGGATGTGACCATGTTGCGGAGTTCGGCGGGGTGTTTGTGCGACTCGATGGCAAATTTTACTGAGCCGAGCATCGTTTCCTGAACGAGTTCTTTGGCCATATCGCGGGAAAATCCGAGATGCACGCCGGCATCGGTCAACGCTTCCATTACCATAAAGATGTAGGTCGGGCCGGTCGCCGAGAGCGATGTTGCCATATCGATCATATTTTCGGTCTCGACGAAGAGTTCCTTGCCGAGAGCGGTAAGGATCGCTTGAACATGACCTCTTTCCTTATCATCGACCGCGACAGTGCATGTCCACGCGGTAATTCCGGCCCCGATCTGCGAAGCCGTATTCGGCATTGCACGTACCACCTTGGCGGTGCCGAGATCGGCGGCGAGTTTTTCGATCGTGGCTCCGGCAACAATAGAAATAACGAGTTGGTCTGGGTGAAGCACGCTTTGGAGATCGTTGAGCACGCTTGTCAGCCGCTGCGGTTTGACGCAAAGAACAACCGCTGAATTCGCGTGCCCGACAGCCGCTTTTGCAGCATCGGCGTTGCTTTCGAAGACGGCGATACCGAGCTTTTCCGCAAGCTCCGCACGTCGATTCTCACGCGGATGGCTCGCGGCTATATTTTTCGGATCGATAAGCTCCTTTCGCAGCAGCCCGGCGGCCATCGATTCGCCCATTACGCCGCAGCCGATAAACGCCAAATGTAGATTTTTTAGATCGTTCCCCATAAAATTCTCGTTTGTTAGATGATATTCGTTAAAGCAAAATATGCGAAAGCGGCAAGTTTAATTAGTTAAAATATTTCGGACAAGATTCGGATTTTTTTTGCTCAGTCTGTATTTTTAAGCATAGAACTGTTATTTTGGCTAAATGAGCTACAAAGACATCATTACCATCGAACCGGGAAAACGCGGAGGAAAACCATGCATTCGAGGAATGCGGATAACCGTGTATGATGTACTCGATTATTTTGCTTCGGGAATGACAAAGGAAGAGATCCTGGATGATTTTCCGTACCTGACCGAGGAAGACCTGCTCGCCTGTTTTGCTTATGCGGCGGATCGCGAGAAACAGCAATTGCTTGTGGCAACATGAAGCTATTGTTTGACCAAAATGTCTCGCCGAAACTCGTTCGGAATCTTGCGGATATATTCCCAGATTCGAATCAAGTGTTCCACCGTGATCTCGATCAGGCGGATGATAACGAGATTTGTAGAATTGCCTTTAGCGAGGGCTTCGCTGTCGTAACAAAGGACGCCGATTACAGTGAAATGCTGTATATCAAGAACTCCCTTCCAAAAATAATCTGGATACGTAAGGGGAATCTCGAACGCAGACATCGAGTATTTGCTTCGAAAACACGTGGATCAAATCAACTTATTGGAAGCGAACGAAACTGTCCGAATCCTTATTTTATTTTGAGACAAAATGAGCATCGACGAACAACTTGAATACCTCAAAAAAGGCGCGGTTGACCTGATCCGAGAAGATGATCTGCGCAAGAAGCTTGAGCGGTCGGCCAAGACCGGCAAGCCGCTACGCGTCAAGCTTGGCCTTGATCCGACGGCTCCGGATATTCATCTCGGCCACACGGTCGTGATCCGCAAATTAAAGGCATTTCAGGACCTGGGGCATACCGTGATTTTTCTGATCGGCGATTTTACCGGCACGATCGGCGATCCTTCGGGTAAAAATGTGACGCGGCCGCCGCTGTCGCGTGAGGAGATAGACGCCAACGCCGAGACGTACAAGCGGCAGATGTTTAAGCTGCTCGATCCTGAGAAAACCGAGCTGCGTTTTAACGGCGAATGGATGGATAAATTCACCGCCGCAGATTTCGTCAAGCTGTGTGCAAAAACCACCGTCAAACAGATCCTCGAACGCGATGATTTTACCAAGCGAATGGCCGACGAAAAGCCGATCTCGCTGCATGAGCTGCTATATCCGCTTGTGCAGGGATATGACTCGGTAGCATTAAACGCAGACGTTGAGCTTGGCGGAACTGATCAGAAATTTAACCTTTTGATGGGTCGCAATCTCCAACGCGAATTCGACCAGGAGCCTCAGGTGATCATCACCACGCCGCTGCTCGAGGGCCTCGACGGCGTCCAGAAAATGTCGAAAAGCTTGGGCAACTACATCGGCATCGAAGAGCCGCCGAATGAGATGTTTGGCAAGGTCATGTCGATCTCGGATGAGCTGATGTGGAAATATTATGAGCTGCTGACCGACCTCACAGTATCTGAAATTTCAAATTTGAGATCCCAAATGGCTGCGGGTGAGAATCCTCGAAACCTAAAGGTAAATCTCGCCAAGCTCATCATAACCGATTTTCACTCGGCTGATGCCGCAACTGCCGCGGAGGAAGACTTCGTTAAACGGTTCGTGCAAAAGCAGATCCCTGACGAGATCGAAGAAAAACAGATAGCCGCCGGAACATACCCGCTCGCCCAATTGCTCGCCGACACCGGCCTCGCCGCGTCAAAGGGCGAAGCCCGCAGGCTGGTTGAGCAGGGCGGAGTTAAAGTAAATAACGAAAAGGCGACAGCCGCGAACGCGGACATCACGTTCGGGGCGGACGGGGTACTGTTTCAAGTCGGAAAACGTAAGTTTTTGAAGATCATCGCTTAGTGACTGGAGCGGCAAGCCTCCCCGTTTTCCAGCGGTCGTTTCGACAGCTTATGGGCTTCGGTTCGGATCATCTTGAAAAATGTAAAATACCACACGCAGTTCTTCCCGAAAATTCGAAAATCTCAGCGGCGCGTCTGGAGCATGTCCCGTTAATATTAGCTTCCGGCGGTTTTCGGCTTGTAGCCTACAATGGCGAGTCGCAAGCCTCGAATCAAGCAACCTAACGGTTCCTTAGAGAAACGGACAGAAAGAACGGCAAAAAGCCGCTTGCTACCTAAGGTCGCAGGCGGCTTTTTTTAATTGTCTGCGTTTACCTAAATCGTCGCACCCGGATAGTTGGCGCCGAAACGATCGGCACTGCCCTCGGCGAGCGCATTGAGCAACTCATAATGAAAGTAGTCAAACCGTGCGGCCACAGGCGGCTGGACACGTTTGTTATACATCTCACGCGAGCGGTCGATCGCCTCGCGGAGGCGGTCGTAAAGGTCGTTTGACTGACGGCCCTCGATAACCTTTTTCTCGTTGTAGAGTTTGATCTCGGAAACGAGCAAACGGGCAAAGCGGCGGGCGTCGTTGTGTAGACGGCGTTCTTCCTCGGGGACCTCGATCGGCAGATCGACCGGGCGATCGCTAAGGCGGGCCTGGGGTACAGATACGGGGGCGACCTCAATGGTTGATTCGACGGCGTGGGCTACACCGCCGCTGCCGATTGCGGCTGCGGGTTCAAACGGCTCGACGGTTCTCTCAAACGGTGACTTCTCGGCAACGACAGGTTCCGGAGCCCCAAAAATAGACGCGCCGCGGGATTCGAATTCCGGAATTCGCTCGACCGCCGGTTCCTTGGCAACAACTGGTTCTTGCTCCTCGGCAAGAGTCTCATGCTCCTCGGTCGCGTGATCAGTGACATGGTCATGTTCGACATGTCCGTGATCCTCTTCAAAAGACGCAGTCTCCTCAACCTCAAACGCAGGTTCGGCGGCAATTTCATCCGCCGTATGAACGGGTTCCTCGACGCCAAAATACTGTATTTCTTCGACAAACGCCGGTGCTGCCTCGGCGGTTTCCTCGACGGACTCGGTCATAGCGAACGAGTGTTCGTCGACGGCGGGCTCCGTAACCGGGGTTTCGACCGGAAAGCCGCCGGAATAAGAAACGCTGTCGCTGAACGCAAATTCCGACGCCGTCTCCTCTATCGCCGGTGTTTCAGCCGTCTCACCTTCAGTTTCGGTAAAGCTGTGTCCGGTCTTCGATTCCTCTCCGGCCTGCGCGGGGTCGGGCTGCGCGTTTTCGAAATCAGCCGCAGCGACCTGACGATCCTCGGCTTTTGCTGATTGCGAGGCTGCGTGCAGCTCAACCGTCAAGGCGGCCACACGGACAATCGTTTCGAGAGCTTCGAGATTGACGGAAACGCCCGCAGTGCCATAGTCTGTGTACATCACCGCGACGCCGCGTCCGCGTGCGACGAGCGGTATCGCGTACATGCGGTCCGGCTGACCAAATTGCAGCGGGGTTAAGAATTCGGAATCGTCCGAGTGTGTACCATAAGACGCCTCGGCCGTCGCGGCCGATGAAGCCGCCTTTCCGAGGATCGAGTCAGCCGATGTCGGGAAATGTATATCGCGGATCGCGCCATCGGCGCTTTCCGATTCCTCACCGAAAACCTTCCAGCCGGCAAAATGTTCGTTCTTGATGATAAAGAATGCACCGCGAGGGGCAAATTTGGAAGCGTGTTCAACAAGCGATTTGAGAATTGACGACTGCGAATCCTTACTGCTGATGTCGCTGATAGCGTCCCGAAGCTCGGAGTAATTCGCCGCGACAGGGGCCTGTTCCTCGTTCATTTTCTCGGCTTCCGCATAAGCGGTGGCCGACAATCTCGCCCCCTCGTCACGGGCAAGGCGCAGATGCTCGGTGACCAACTCGCTAAAGCCCTTATCGACAGGCGGTGCGGATTCGAATCGCGTTGTAAACCCTTGAAAAGCCTCGTTTATCTGCGATTTATGTTTTTCAAATTCGGCATCGATCGTGCTCTGAAAATCGGCAAGTTCCTGCTTCATTTCGGTGACGACGGTCTTAAGATAATTCTCGAATTCAGTTCTCAGGCTAAGTTCGAGTTCTTCACTATTCACTTGGGTTTCTCCTCCATCAAGAAAAAAAAGACAATGTATTATTGAAAGTTTGTGGTTGGCGAATCCGGGCAGCAACGGGCCCTGGTGGCTGGGCGACTATTTGCGCGGGTCGCCATCAGTTTGAATTATCTACAATTGTATTGCAAAATGTCAAGAAATTCCTACATGTCAACAAATAAAGTTTGTTGAACAAACGGCCGGCGGCGTTAGATAGCGACGACCGAAATCGCGGGGTCGATCTCTTCCTTGATCATGTTTTCTATCGCCATCAGCGTTCCGGTGAGCGAACTAGGGCAACTGCCGCAGGCCCCTTCATAGCGGATCATCAGTGTCGTGTCCTGCAGCTCTAAAACCTCAAGCCATCCGCCGTCACTGGCGAGATATGGCCGTATTCGTTCGTCAAGCAAAGCGTTGATCTGAGCGATCTTCGGGTCGTCGCTGGCCGCGGCAGCGATTGCTCCGCCGACTTTTGCAGCCGCCCCATTACCGTTTCCGTTGGTCGTCTTAACCGCCTCCGCCGACCGGATGGGCACGGCTAAACTGGGCAAAAGCTCGTCCCACTCGGCGTCATCCGTCTTTTCGACGGTTATCATCTTGTCCATGTAAAACACAGACACGACCTCGCCTATATCGAATAACGACTTGGCCAGCTTATCGTCGAGCCCGGCCTCGATTGTCTTAAACGAATGCGACGTGCCATGCGACACCGGTTCCTTCAAAATAAATTTGACGGCGTTTGGATTAGGGGTTTCCTGAATATCTGATATCTTCGGCATTGTTTTTCTCAAAATGGTGATGATTTATAATCATTACTATTTTGTCAACATTATACCGTACTTTGGACAATAGTACATAATTTGGTCATGTAAGCATCATTTGTGCCTCTATGGTGAATCTTCTGATTCTTCAGTCCTCTTCGATCTGCGGTGCGCCGGTTTTTACGTCGCCGTCTCGTTTGTAGGTTATGACGATGTTGCCCTTTGGGGAGATCTGGCTGCTGGTCACCTTAAAGGAAGCGGGGATCGTGCCGTCCTGGAACAGGCGTTTTCCGGTGCCGAGCGTGATCGGGATTATCATGAGCTCCATCTCATCGACGAGATCATTTTTGAAAAGCGTCTGAAGCAGATCTGCGCTTCCCGAAGACAAACCGATCCGGCATTTCGTTCGCGTCACCAACGGTGACAGACATTAAAGCGTAGGGTGAAACCCTACGATCGCATTACAAAAACGAATGCCGTCGCCGAAGGTGACGAACAATTCGCGTCGTAGTTGTTCGTCCCTTTCCGGGACGGATCGTGTTGGGCATCTGTTCGTAGGGTTACGGCCTTCGGCCTTACCCTACGCTATATTGTCGGTCTCCTTCGGAGACAAAGCCATTGCTGAACGCCGGCCAGAAGGCGCGAATGCGTCGGCCAATACATTTCCCATGCGGTGAAGGTCTTTCGCCCCAACAGCAGATCCATCGGCTTGGCCAGCCGCTCGCCCGCCACGGCCCCCGTCACCTCGTCCGCATAGGGAAAAAACCACCCGCCATACTTAAACCCGTCGCCGTCCGCTTCCTCGCGTCGTATGACACCATCGATCGTCATGAATTCTGCTGCAATTATTTTTCTCATTTTTGTCTTAGTAGCGTTGACTATATTCGTAAAGCATTCCCGTGACGCTCAATGCCAGGAAGATTACCCACGAAACTACGAAAGCACGTGACTTCTTCTTAAAGAACAGGCAAATTATCGTAGGCAGGATGAGCGAACCGATTGAACGGCCAATTACAACAGGAATTGAGAAGAAGGAATATCCGCCAAAGCGACTTTTATCAGTTGGTAAGATTAGAAAAAGACAGATGGCCACTACACCACAAATTAGAATGGTGGAAGGCAGCTTCGATAGTTCTGACTTGATCCTGTCCTCGTCTGGGTCAGTTAGTTGCGAATCGAGTTCGCTCGCGGCTTTTTCTTCCTCAATATCCTTCATGCTCCTGCTAACGAATAACGGTTAGACTGTTAGCGACTAGTCTGAATAGCGGTTCAAATTTCGCGTATCGAGCCGACAATTTGCTTTCCTCTCCGGGTGACGAACCAACAAGACATTGAATGAAAATTAGTTTGTTTTTGAAGAGCACGACATATACGACGGATTTCATCTTCAATCGCATATCTAACTGCAATTGCTCTAACTCAAAACTAATCGATGCGCCATCAAGCCCGTCTAACTTAATCGGTGAAGCAGTTACGATAACGGCTCCAGATCCAAGATACTTTTTCAGGGATTCCTTCGAAAGGATTTGAGCTTTCTCGGTTGGTGTGAATTGCTTGGACTCCGCATAGGGCAATTCCTTAACTGCCACCAAGATGTTCTCTAAGCCTCTCCCGTTTTCACTCGTCATCGAAGCTAACGTCGTGGCCCGACGGCCCTCAGATGCCTTCCAACTGGACGGATAGAACAACTCTATATTTACAAGGGCTGAACTTCCAGTTTTGAGAGATCGTTTGTAACCTGCGAGGATTTCCTCCGACGGAATACGGATGAAGTCAGATTTGTAAATCAACAAGGTCTCTAAATACGGCGATGGAATGATGCCCGTTGCTTTCTTAGTTATCTCGACAGCCAGCTTCTTTGCGTCGTCTTGTGTTGCTCGTTCAGCAGCCAAATCGACAATACGCGTGATCTCGTTAAGTTTCGTCGTCTTAGTGTTTCGCCATGGTCGATTCTCAACCGTCAAGATCGAATCAATATTCGTTATCGAATCTGCGAATTTACTATCGAAAGCAATTTGCGACCGTTGGAGTTCATTCGCGAGAGACGGAAATCTAGTGGAGTATGCCTCCACCAACATTGATCGCGTTTGGTAGAAGAAATACGTGCCAGCCATATCGTCAAACCCTTGATTTGTCATCTTTGGGTAGTCAGCAGGCTGGCCGTATGAAGTATCGGCAAAACAACCGCTCATCATCATGAGCAGAAGGCTGATTATTCTGATGTATTTTGCGTGAATCGTTCTCACTGCTTCTTCTTCCTTGTCAAACCAGACTTTTTCTCGGACTTGCGGACAAAGCCCATTGCGCCGTAGAGCGGGCTGTCGTCGCCGTAGTCTGGAGAACCGGCGACGCCTTGGCCGACTTTCTAGCGTTTTTCGTTTAGGGCGCCGTATTTGTCGTCGCGCACGTCGCGTTTCATCTTGAGTTCGGATTCGAGATCGGCGATAGCAGCGTCGTCCGCCGCGGTCGGTCTATTTACCATATCGTCTCCACATTCGTCAGCTTCTGGATATCGCCATCGCTTGTTAATAACGGCAAGCCGAGATGTAATGCGGTGGCCGTGATGATCCGGTCGGGCATATCGCCGACTATGGAACGGTCAATCCTCTGAATGTCTTCCGCAACTCGGCGAGTGAGTTCCGCCAGACGGAAGGAAGTCGATTCGTCGTCAAGGGCTTCTCGGAGCTTATCCATCACTTCAATCGGAATTCGGTTCTTTTCCAGCAAATACGTTAGTTCGACGATGGTGATCGAAGCCACGAAAACCGTTCCCGATTCCACCACATCGTCTATCGTCTTCTCAGCAAGCGGCGACAGCCGTGAATAGTCGCCGAAATACCAAATGACAATGTTGGTGTCAATTACGATATCCTTCATCGTCTATATCGTCCTCAGTATCTTTGGTATAGCCGCGCCACATTTCGTTGCGAGCCTGACGCATATCCTCATCCGTCCATTTGATATTCAAATGCGCAAGGCTGCCTTTCAGTGAGCGGCGCGGTTTACGCGTCAAGTGCTTTGTCTCAAGGAACTCAGCGAAATCGAGAACCTCCTGCTGCCGAAAGGTCGGCATTGCATCTAATTTTTCCAATACTGCTTCTTTTACGGTCATCGTCGTTACCTCAAATTCATTTTATCATTGATTGAAAGAATTCAGACGCAGAGCTGGACGGCAAACTTATTCCATCAGATGACCGTTTTCCTTCTGACCCTCAAGCCCATATCGAATTGCCGCTTCAAGTATTTCAATGTTTATATCTTTTAGAGTTTTGAACCTAATGCAATACCCGGTCACGCTCGCCTTGCCTAATTCTTTTCCATAGGTTTTGGGTAAGTATGTCTTATCTTCTAAACCAAGGATGTAAACAGAGATCCCGGTTTTGTTTGCGCTCAGGCCTATCTGATAGAACTCGCTGATGGTCCCATCGGCGTACTTATGAGGGCGAGACCCGTACCCGATATTCGGATTGGAAACGATCTTAGCTTGGTCGTTCTTACCGTCGAGGAACCATAATTTACATGGCGGATTGATCTGCAATATGCGGTCGTGCATCACCTGCAAGTCGCTGCGTTTGGGCTCTGGTTGGCTCGCAATATACTCTTTGATTTGTTCCTGTACGATCATGAGATTCTTGGGTCGCGTAGCGATCAGACGATTTTAGCCGTGGACGTTTGTCCACGGAATATCGAGCAATAGTATCTTGTCGCGTCAGCGACAATTGAATAATGTTCGTGTCAGATTCAATCGTCGCTACGCGACGAGGAAATTCTTATTACCAAACCGTGGACAAACGTCCACGGCTAAATTCAAAACATCGCTACGCGATCTGATCAATCGAAAACATAACGTTCATCGTAATCAATACCGCTCAATTTCAACATCGAAATGTATTCGTCTTCGAACGTCTGCGTCGCATGATGTTCTCGTTGATTCTTAATGTACTCGACGACACGCTCCACGTTCTGTTTGCTTACGCTGAATATGCCATAACCGTCCTGCCACTCGAAGAGGCGCATCTCCGTAAAGGTCTCGTGTATCCATCTTGAAGATTCGCCTTTAAGCCATTGAACGATCTGGCTTGGGGCGAACTTCGGCTTTGCCAATATCAAAATGTGAATATGATTTTCGATGCCGCCCACCTGAACGGCAATAATGTCGTGTTTTCTCGCGATACCGCCAATGTATGCCCAGACACGCTCTTCGATCTCCGGGCTGATGAGGTCCTTCCGGCCTTTGGTGCTGAACACGATGTGGTAGAAGAGATTTGAATAGGTATTTGCCATTTTGGTTCGACCGCGTAGCGGTTATTTGAATTTAGCCGTGGACGTTTGTCCACGGGAAATCGAAGGATATATGTTGTCGCGTCAGCGACAATTGAATGATTCGCCACGTTTGATTCAATCGTCGCTACGCGACGTGATCGGTTTTTACATCTTACTGTGGACAAACGTCCACGGCTAAATTCAACCTGCCGCTACGCGGCACCCTGGTTTACCGACAGATCCTTCAACAGTTCTTCCAGATTTTTCAGCTGCATCTTTGTTCCTTCGACAAAGCCGCCTTCGACCATTCTTTCTAAGCGTTCGAGCGACTCGTTGTAAATAGAGATGCTGACTGTTGTCGTTCCGTCGTGTTCGCTGAAACTCAAGTCCCAATCGGAGCCGGGAAGTTCGAGGTTTTCGTCTGCGTCCGAGAAGGCATTGAACATCTTGAAATTGGTCTTCGGCGTGATGGAAGTATATTTCTGCACGACCCAACGCTCCAGACCTTCAGGGCTGACCATTGCGTAGAATCTGCGACCGCCAACCTCGAAATCAAGCACCTTTGCCCGCGACGCGAAAGGTTTCGGCGCCCACCATTGATCCAACAGTTCCGGCTTGGTATACGCGTCCCACACCAATGACAGCTCAGCCGCAAATTCTTTGGTGATCAAGACCGTCTTCGTCTCTTTATTAACTATAAATTCCATATTCATTCCTTATTGGGTTCTTCTTTTCTTCCTCTACGTTCTTAGCGGCTTTGCGTGAAACAGCTTTTCTCACGCCAAGACGCAAAGCCCGCAAAGGTTCCGCAAAGAACGCCAAGATCAATCTTTTGCTTTCTCATTTTTCATCACTGCCAGCACTTCTTCGAGCTGTTCAAACCGCGTCTCCCAGATCTTTCTATATTGCTCTAGCCATTCATCGATCTCTTTCATTTTGTCTAGTTCGAGCAGGTAATAGATCTCCCGCCCTTTTTGTTCCTGTTTGATAACTTCACACTCCGCCAAAATGCGCAGATGTTTAGAAACCGCCTGCCGGCTGGTGTCAAAATGCTCGGCAATAGCGTTCGGCGTCATCGCCTGTATCGCTATCAGAGCAATGATCGCCCGCCTCGTCGGGTCCGCTATGGCCTGGAAAATATCTCGTTTCATGACTTCGAACAAGAGTATGCAACCAAACGGTTGCGTATGTCAAGTGCAACCAAACGGTTTCGCGAAAATGTGAAATATGTGAATTGTCGGGATTGAGTTTTGTGAGGAATAGATCTCACAGGGAGACCCATAGATACATCGATCTATTTGTTTCGACGGAGCGTCGGGCAAGGGCGCTTAAATGCGACAAAACGATTTGAAAGTCACCATTTGACCAGCCAAGTTCTTCACTCGTGATTTCGCTGCATGCGGCGGCGACCTCAGTCAACCTCGTTTCATTGAGACGTGCCAGCGAATCAACCATATCGACGGGGACGCTAATCTTCCATTCTTCAGCATCCTCCGGTGTCAGGAAAGCGAATTCGCCTATCATTTCGAACCTGTCGCCACCACCACGCAATACGGAGAGCATGCCAGCCGCTTCCAACGGAGTGATCGATTGGAATTGACATCGATCATCTGCTGGAAAGTCCGGGCCTCCGTCATATTTCAGAAAAGATCCTTCATCGGCAATAAAAAAATCGCTCAGTACTCCCATTAATCCTCCTCCTAAATCCTGCTACAGTTCGTTCACCACTCTTGAATAATAACGCCAAGTTGTCCGTCCTTTAATGCGAATTCTTTAGCAACCCATGGGCGAAGCGTGATTTCCTTAAGGTTTGGATGAAGAAATTCGGGATGAGATCTGGAAACCTTGTCGTAAACCTCTTCGATATTTTTAGTCACTAACCTAAATTCAGGGTTATGCTCTTTGGCCAATTCCGCATTTTGAAAAAGATTTATCCGAAGGCCATCTTTTTCCAATACAGAAAATGGTTGGCGGGCTTCTTTTTCATCATGTCCAACAGTAAAACCCAGACGGTTCGACAAACAATTTCAAGCCATCAGTAATATTGACATAAAAGACATTTGGAACTAGTTTTTCAGAATTCACTGTTGAATTGTTTTGTTTTTATTCGATTCGCAGCATAGATAGCTCCTGCCTTTTCGTCCGTTCATTTGTATTAGATCGCATAGCGATCAGTTGAATTTAGCCGTGGGTTTCAACCCACGGAACGCCGGAACAAATGATCGTCGTCGCGTAGCGACGATTGAATTCGCTTCAAGATATTCATTCGTCGCTACGCGACGAGATTTTGTTAATGATTCGATCCGTGGGTTCAAACCCACGGCTAAAATCAGTTATCGCTACGCGATAAACCGCAATTAGTTTTCTTGTGATTTTGTTTCTAAATGTTGCTTATTAGCCTACCGCCCACGATCGCCATTGGAAGCAGGATCGCTGTAAGGATAACGTGATACCAGAGGGGAACATACTGCCAGGACATAACTGCCTTCATGACACCCATGAGTAACAGCAGAATGCCGACGACCAGCGGTGCGCGTGAGTTTTCACCGGCGATCAGTGCGGCCAAGGCTCCGGCCATCACCGAGATTATCGAACCGACGACAATATGCGTGAGAAGCATGGTCGCGTCCGCCGTAAACTGACCTCCATTTTTAATAGCTTCTTCGAACGCCCGTTGATGAACGCCGAACGCCGGCCAAATAGCCGAAAGCCCCTTCTCAGTTGCGAACCACACGATGACCCACGCAAAAAATCCGCCAATAACGCCCAAAACGATTCGTAACATAGATTTCTCCAATTCTAAACCCAGATTTGAAAGGCGGCGGAAGTGATGGAAAGTCTTACACTGCCGCCACGCGGTTATACACGGTATCCCTCTCCACGGCTTCGAAGCCTGCTCGCTCGATCATTTCGATGATCTCTTGTTTGGTCATTTTTACTTCGTTGTTCGATTCGACCGAGTAAGAGCGGGTGAGCTCGCCGCCGTCGGTGATGGCATGCTACCAGACTTCAGCCAGATCGAGTTCGAAACCCGGAAGAATGTCTGCTCCGGACACGGAGGCGGGATCATCGAGTATCGTCACGTCGCGGTCAGAGCGGTAAACATGAATCTGCTTATTTTGAGGATCGATGAACCATCCGAGTTGAACTCCGTTTTCGATCCATTCGATCATCTTGGCTTTTGCATCGTTCAAGCTGTCTGATTCGGAACGCAACTCGATAACAAAGTCAGGAGCGAGCGGCAGGAATTTCTTCATTTGGGCTGGAGTGAAATCTTTCAACCGATCTTTCCTGACCCAAGCGGCATCCGGGGCGTAGGTTGCTCCATTTGGCAGAACGTATGCTCCATTAGAATCGGTAACTTTTCCATTTCCGTTTTTCTTGGCCCAATTTAATAGTTGAGATCCAATTTCTATATTTTTCTCGCTCGATTCAAATCCTGTTGGAGCCATAATAATAACGTCACCATCCTTTGTCAGTTCCGCCCTTAATTTTCGATTCACGGAGCAAAACCTCCAGAACTCATCCGGAGTCATTTTTCTCTTCTGATCTTCAAAATCAAAATGAAGGCGCACCGAGCGGGTGTCCGTCATAAACGGGATTGGGATCACTGTGTCTGTCGTAGCGATATTCATACTGCTTTATGCTCCTGCTTTTTCGACTCGATTATACACCGTATCTCTCTCGACAGCTTCAAAACCCGCACGCTCGATCATTTCGACGATCTCCTGCTTGGTCATTTTTACTTCGTTGTTAGATTCGACGGAGTAGCTGTGGGTGAGCTCGCCGCCGTCGGTGATGGTGCCGTCGAGGTCGCCCAAGCCAAAGTGGAGGGCGGTAACTGATTTATGCGGCCAGAACCTCTACATAATCACTCCTCGACATAGCTGGCGGAATTTGTGTGCCTGTCTCGGTAAGGTCTTCCAGATGAAATTCTATAGCTTCCTGAATAAGCTGTTTCACCTCTTGCTCGGTTTCGCCAACGGCAACACATCCGGGAAGATCCGGTACGTAGGCTCCCCAACTTGTCTCGCCCTTTTCTATAACGACCATGTATCGCATAATTACTCCTATTTCTTCAGACCCGCTTGTTTAAGAACGCTGTTAAGCGTTCCTATTGGGCATATCAATGCTTTCTTTTCCGGCTATTGTTACAGTACCGGGTTTAGCCGGATGGTGAAAATGCCGATGGCTTCCTCGTATTCTAACCAAAATCCAGCCATCTTTCTCAATCATTTTGATGACGTCTTTAACTTTCATGCTGCGGCAAGCGGAAGTTCGATCTCCTCAACACGCCAAGCGGCATAGGACAAGGCCTCGCTCAGATCACCTTCCTCAAGATATGGATAGGCTTTCAGGATATCGGCGAACGAATGGCCCGTCGCTAAAAGTCCGACAATTGTGCCGACGGTCACACGTACACGGTTTGCCACCCATAACATTTGGATCAAATGTGATTCTCGCTAATGGTTTCATTGCTTTACCTCCCTAGACAGTTGCTACCCGATTATACACCGTATCCCTTTCCACGGCCTCGAATCCCGCACGCTCGATCATTTCGATGATCTCTTGTTTGGTCATTTTTACTTCGCCGCCGGATTCGACCGAGTAGGAGTGGGTGAGCTCGCCGCCGTCGGTGATGGTGCCGTCGAGGTCGTTGGCGCCGAAGTGGAGGGCGGTCTGGGCGGTGGCTTTGCCGAGCATGACCCAGTAGGCTTTGATGTGGTCAAAATTGTCGAGCATCAGCCGCGAGACGGCGATGGTCTTTAGGTTATCGACGGCGTCGGGGCCGGGGCACGATGACAGAGCAGTGCCGGTCGGGAAAAACGCGAGCGGGATAAAGCACTGGAAGCCGCCGGTCTTGTCCTGCTGTTCGCGAAGTCGGATGAAGTGGTCGATGCGATCCTCGGTCGATTCGATATGGCCATAGAGCATTGTCGCGTTTGTTTTGAGACCGGCTTTGTGGACCTTGCCGGCGAGTTCAAGCCAACGCGGGCCGTCGCATTTGTGGTCGCAGATCCGCGAACGAGTCGGCTCGGCAAAGATCTCCGCACCGCCGCCGGGACACGAATCCATCCCGGCCGCATGCAGTTTTTCGATCACGTCCTCGTCCGACATCTTGTAAAACCGTGCCATAAAATCCAGCTCGACCATCGTCAGCGCCTTAAGATGTAGCTTTGGAAATTCGCGTTTGAGCGACGAGAAAAGATCGGTGTAATAAGAAAAGGGAAGTTTGCTGTTGAGCCCGCCGACGATATGCAACTCGGTCGCGCCTTCGGCAACGGCGTCGCGGGCAATGTCTATACCTTCCTGCACGGAATGCGTGTACGCACCTTCCTGACGCGCACGTTTGTAAAATCCGCAGAATTTACAGTCCGCGACGCAGATGTTCGTGTGGTTAAAATGGCGGTTGACGTTATAATACGTCGTCAGCCCGTGCTTTTTGCGGCGAACGGTGTCGGCCAGTTTGCCGAGCGCGTTTAGGTCGGCTGTGTTGTAAAGGGCGACACCTTCGTCAAAGGTCAGACGTTCGCCGTCTTCTACTTTGAAGGCAATGTCGATCAATTTTGGGTCGAATGAAAACTGCATATCAATGAGTAATTACTTCTTCATGCACTCTTTGTAAGGAGCCGCGAAGATCTTCGTTTCGAGAGCGACGTTGATTCCGTATTCAATGGAGTACAAAGGGCCATTCATCATTTCAGGACCGGGAGTCGAGAGCGTGAGGGAAGATGTGCCCTGTTTGATCGAATACTTTAATCCGAACTCATCACTAAACGATTCATATGAAACTCCCTCCGAACCGTTCTTAAACATGACCGAGCCGCCCGTATGCTTTTTGAATAAAGCTGTCTGAACCGACTCAAAACGGATCAGAGATTTGGGCTGAAGTGTTATCTTCTCAATTGTTCCCATGAACTCGGCGAGCGGACACATCGCACGATCTCGGATATATTCAGTGGTCATGCAATCATCGCAGTCCAAGTAATCGAATTTGATCGTAAAACGATTATCATAGTCGCAGCCCTTTTCACAAGAACTGCCGAAAAGCTTCTCTATATCCTTTTTCTTCGTTTTCCCGAAAACAATCTTCTTCAACTTGCCCTTTGCAAAAAACTTATACCCTTTGAGTTCGTGGGGAAATTGGTTTGTCTGAGAGTTCCCAAACGCGGAAAGGCTTAATACGGCCAATATAGTAAAAACGATTCGCAGTGTCATGATCTCTCTTCCAGCTCTAGATGCAAAGCAATTGCCTCTTTGATAATTACCATTACTTCCTCCGGCGTTTCTCAGACGGCGACACATCCCGGTAAATCCGGGACACAGGCACCGTAACTTGCTCCACCCTCTTCGATGACGATTTCGTACTCCATCTATGTTACGATTTTAGCAAAACAGCGAGGGAAAGTCGTTTAATAGGAGGTTGAACGAGATTATGCCGGCCGAAGCAGCAAAAGAGCGAAGTGTAATTACCGACAAGGTCGTTGTGCCAAAAACGGGCAAGACGATACAGGAATGGTTCACCGTACTAGACCAAAACGGCGGGAAGGAGTTGGACGCACATGGGATCTATGCCCTGATCGCGAGTATCGAAGGCCTAAAGCCTCTGGGTGAATGGAATCAGGGTTTGCTGACGACCACCTATCAATGGGATCGCGGATTGAGGCAGCGGGGTGAAAAGGCGGACGGGTTTGAGATCAGCGTTAGTAAGACGTTGGCCGTTTCAGTGGAAATGCTGTACGCAGCGTGGCTCGATGACGGGCTGCGGGCAAAGTGGCTGCCGGACAATATCACGATCACAAAATCGACTGAGAATAAATCGGTTCGCGTGCTGTGGAGCGACGGAGCGACCAGATTGAGCGTCGATTTTTATCCCAAGGGCGGCGACAAGTCGGAGATGGTTGTGCAGCATTTGAAAATACCTGACGCGGAAATGGCCGCTGCGATGAAAGAATATTGGGCCGAGCGGCTGAACAGCCTGAAAAGCACACTCGAAAATATATGAAATTTGGACAAGTTCCCAACCCTGAAGAGATCGATTTCACGATCCCGGCCGACCATGCGGACAGCAAGGCCGTGCTTGCGAGATCGAAAGCCAAAGCCCTGAAGATCTGGGTAGGCTGTGCCAAATGGAATAAGACAGACCTCAAGAATTTTTACCCGAAAGGCACAAAGGATGAGCTTGGATATTACTCGACGCAGTTCAACTGCATCGAGCTAAATGCAACATTTTACAGGCTGTTTCCGCCGAGCACCTATGAAAAATGGTATGCGACGGCCCCGGACGGCTT
>JANYIL010000146.1 GCA_025362075.1 Chloracidobacterium sp. | reverse complement strand
CTGCGAGGTTGAATTTTCCATTTTTTTCCAGTCGGCCAAGTGCCACATCCGAAACCAAAGCCGCCAAAATGATCGCACCCTGGATCGCCTTTTCCCAGAAAGGATTGATCCCGACAAATGTTAGCGCCGTGCCGATAGTGCCCAGCAGAGCGACGCCGATAAGCGTGCCGACGAGCCGTCCGCGTCCGCCGGTAATAGCCGTACCGCCGACAACGACGGCGGCAATAGCTTTTAACTCGAGCCCGATGCCCGAATTTCCTGGTATCTCGGAAAACCGGACCGAATTGAGTAAAGCCGCGATGCCGACGAGCGCTCCCATCATGACAAAAACGCCCAGAACAACATTTGGCGAATTGATACCCGCGAGCCGTGCAGCCTCAGGGTCAGAGCCGACGGCATAAACCTTTCGCCCGAGCACCATGTTTCGCATCGACCACGCAAATCCTAAAAACAGAACCGTCGTGATCGCCACGATCAGCAATTCTCCAGAGCTTTGGCCGAGCCCAAACCATTGGAAATTGGTCGGCAGATTCTGCACCCACGCACCCTCGGTAACCCACCGCAGAGCGTCCCGCCACATGACCAGCATCGCCAAGGTCACGATGATCGACGGCAGCCGGAGCCAGCCTATGAGCACGCCATTCAACGCCCCCATTGTGGCTCCGGTCAGCAAAACACAGACAAATAGCATCGGCATCGGCATACCCGTTTTTGCCAAAAACCCCGCAGCAATGCTGCAAACCGCGAATTGCGAGCCAACCGAGATATCGATCTGCCCGACCAGAATGACAAGCGTCATCCCCAACGCCACCAGCAGCGTCGGGGCGTTATTTATTATGAGATCACGAAGATTTCCGCCGTTAAAAAACGACGGCGCGACGATCCCGACAACGATCAGGATCGCCAAAAAAGCCGCAGCTGCAGAGATTTCTCGTTTGTACCTGTCGACCTTTATCATGCTCTAGGTGCTGTTGACATTTCTATAAAGTCGCTGAAAGCGACAGATGTAATAGCGTCGGGAGCATCCCGACGAGTCAAAACAGGAAACTGCACCGTCCCTGAAAGGGACGAATGTCAATCATTGTGCCCATTTGTCCCTTTCAGGGACAGAATTTATTGGGCTTATCGTCGTCGGGTTTCACCCGACGCTATTTCATTCGTCGCTTTCAGCGACAAAAGGCCCAGTTTCAGCAAATGTTAACCAACCTTAATGCCCCAAAGCTACAGCCAATATCCCGTCCTGTGTTGCGTCCGCGCGATCAAATATTTTGACGATCGTCCCGCCGTGCATCACCGCGACACGGTCGCTCATTCCCAAAACTTCAGGCAGCTCGGACGAGATCATCAGGATCGCTACTCCCTGTCCGGCAAGCTCGACCATCAACTCGTGTATCTCGGCTTTCGCACCGACGTCAATCCCCTGCGTCGGCTCGTCCAATATCAAAACCGACGGCTGTGTCATCAACCATCGGCTCAGCGCTACCTTTTGCTGATTGCCACCCGAAAGTGTCGAAACTGCGTTGTAAATCGCCGGTGTTTTCACCCCCAGCCGCCGCGTGTACTCGGCCGCGATCTCTCGTTCCTTGCCAAAATTCAGCCCGAACCGGCTCGAAAGCTTCTTGAGCGATGCCAGCGTAATATTTGAGCTGATCGGAAAATCCAGCACAACGCCGTGCTTGCGGCGGTCCTCGGGCAAATATGCAATGCCGTAATCGATCGCCTCGGACGGATGCCCGATCTTGATCGGCTTGCCTCGGAGCAGTATCTCGCCCTCGTCCGGTTCCTCGAGTCCAAATATCGTTTTTGCAAGCTCCGTCCGTCCCGCGCCGATCAACCCCGCAACACCGACGATTTCGCCGGCCCGGACCGAGAGATTTATGTTGCGAATACCCGCACTACGCGATCCGAAATTCTTGAGCTCAAAGATCGGTTCTCCCAGCTCGACCGTGCGTTTTGGAAAAACAGCCGAAAGATCACGGCCGACCATCAAACGTATCAATTGCTCGCTGCTCACATCGGCCATCTCCCGGGTCTCGATGGTCAGGCCGTCTCTGAGAACGGTGACGCGGTCGGCGATCGCGGGCAGCTCTTCAAGCCGATGCGAAATATATACCATCCCGACGCCCTGGACGCGGAGTTCGCGGATGACGCGAAAGAGGTTTTGCGTATCTTCCTCAGAGAGCGACGCCGTCGGCTCATCGAAAATTAGAACCTTAGCATTCGACCCCAGAGCGCGGGCGATCTCGACAAGCTGCTGCTGCGGCATCGACAGCTCACCGGCCGTCGTCTCGGTGTCGATCTTTGCCCCGACGCGGTCGAGTAGTTCTTTCGCGATCCGGCGTCTTTCCTTCCAATTAACTTTGCTAAGCGTCCCGTTGAGCTCCTGTCCGAGCGCGATATTCTCCGCAACGGTCAACTCGGGAAACAACGCGGGCTGCTGGTAGATGGCCGCTATTCCGCGAGCTTTTGACAGGGCCGGCGAATTCTCGGTGATCCTCTCGCCGTTAAGGGATATTTCACCACCGTCGTTCAACACCGCACCCGTAAAAATCTTGATAAGCGTTGATTTGCCCGCGCCGTTCTCGCCGACAAGAGCATGGACCTCACCACTGCGGAGATCAAACGTCGCCGAGCTCAGAGCGTGAACTCCGGCGTACGATTTTGAGATATTAAAGGCGCTAAGCAGCGCGGTTTCGGCCATAGATATCAGTCCGCAATGACAATAACATGCAATTCGCCCGGGCCGTGGACGCCGATTGCGAGCGTCAGCTCAATATCCGAGGTCCGCGATGCTCCGGTAATAAAAGTGACCGTCCGGCTCAGATCGCGGCTCGCCAACTCGAGTATCTCGCCGAGCGTCTGGCGAATATCCGCCGCCCTGAGCACACACAAATGAACCGGCGGCACGAGGGAGGTCAGCCGATGGCTTTCCCTATCCGATTCCAGCACCAGCGTCCCCGTCTCGGCGATCGCCCATTGCGCGCTCGTGACGCCAAGGTCGCAGTCGAACAAATATTCGGCATGGGCGTTTTCGACGATCTCAACCGCCGCGTTTCGCTCGACAAGCCGGCCGATCAATTCCGAATTTGAGATTGCGATCCGCCGGGGGTCCAATTGATCGATGATTTTCCCCACCTGCTTCGCGGCCTCAGTTTCATCGGCGACAACCGTGCAGTGTCCGCCAACCGATTCCAGATTCGCACAAAAAACATGGGCCAGCGCCGCCGAAGACATCGCCATCCGGATAGGCTCCCACACCGCAACACCCTCGCTCGCATATCCGTGATGCTCCCGCCAATCGGCATCAAACGGAGCGCTCGTCGCAAGGTGAGCGCGAATCGACGAAAGAATCGCTTTCCGAGCTTCGTCCTGTTTTACAGTCTGTCCATTAACTTCCGTCATGAAATCTGCGTCTTTTACTGACTACTGACTACTGACTACTGACCACTGACCACTGACCACTGACTATTGTTCCCCAATCCATCACGCCACTGTTCCCTAAACGACCGCTCCGCGACCGCCGGAGCATCGCGCCACGCGGTCCACGCACCTAGCGGGGGCAGGAGCTTTGCCACAAAACCGCTCACCTTTCCGATACGGCCGTCACGAACGACGAGTTTCTGCATCAGGCGGGCCGCCTTTATTCCGAGACCATAGGAGACCGGCCCCGACCACGCGAAACCATACATACGAAACGCAAGGCTCTCGGTAAATTTACGTTTTCGCTGCGGATTGCTCTCCGCTCCACCGGCCGTGCCATCGGTGATTTCTGCCCTGAGGTGCAGTAGAAGCTCGGGAATATCGATCTTTACCGGACAAACCTCGCGACATGCGCCGCACAGGCTCGACGCGTACGGAAGCTGTTTAGCCTTCGAAATACCGATCAGCTGCGGCGTAATGACCGCACCGATCGGCCCCGGATAGACCGAGCCGTAAGCATGGCCGCCGACCTGCTGATAGACCGGACAAGCATTAAGACACGCTCCGCATCGAATGCACGCGAGGCTCTGCCGCGTCACCGGATGGGCGAGCATCCGCGAACGCCCGTTGTCCATCAGGACGATATGGATCTCGTCTGGCCCCTCGTCCGTCACATTGCGTTTTACGCCAGTAATGATCGATTGATACGCCGTCAACCGTTGGCCGGTGCCCGAACGCGGAAGCAGCTTTAGAAACACATCGAGATCGGCAAATTTCGGGATGATCTTTTCGATCCCCATCACCGCGATATGGGTTTTCGGCAATCCGGTTGTCAGGCGAATGTTTCCTTCATTTTCAAGGATCACGATCGTACCGGTTTCCGCCACGCCAAAATTTACGCCGCTGATGCCAACCTCCGCTTCGGCAAAACGCTGGCGCAGTATGTTTCGGGCTGTCCGGGTCAGCACATCGACATCATCGGTTTTCTCGATGCCGACCTTGTCAACGAAAAGATCGGCGATCTGAGCCTTGGTCTTGTGAATCGCCGGCACGACGATATGCGACGGCGTCTCGCCCGCGAGCTGGATGATCCATTCGCCAAGATCGGTCTCGACGGGCTCGATTCCCTCGGCTTCGAGGGCGGCGTTCAGATGGATCTCCTCGGTCGCCATGCTTTTCGATTTGACGACGTGCTTCGCTCCGCGTTTCTTGAGCAGGTTTAGCACGATCCCGCAGGCTTCCTTCCCGTCGCGGGCCCAGTGAAATTTCACCCCGGCCTTCTCGGCGTTTTCGACAAATTGCAGCAGATACCGGTCCAGATGACACAGCGTTTGTTCTTTTATGACCCGCGCTTTTTCACGCAAACCTTCCCAGTCGTCAACCGACGCAATCGCCGCCCGCCGCCGCTCGACAAAGTTGTCAGCGAGATTGCGTAATGCCCCATGCAGCACCGGATCGCGCAAAGCATCGCGAGCGTTTTGATCAAATGTCTCTGAGGTCAGGTGCATAATCCAAGTCAGAACCACCTGCGGTAGCGGGTGGTTTAACAAACAATTCAGAATGCCCAGCGAAATCTTAGGTGCCGTTCTTCAACCACTCGCTACCGCAGATGGTTCTGACACGCAAGAATTTCCGCCAAGTGCATCGGCTTTACTTTTGAATCAAGCCGCGACAGCCGCCCGCCGATCTGCATCAGGCAGCTTGCGTCGCCCGAAACGACGGCACATACGTCGGCCTTTTCGATTGATTCGATCTTGTTGTCCAAAATACCGGCCGAAATCTCAGGAAATTTGACTGAAAATGTTCCGCCGAAACCACAGCAAACATCCGCGTTCGACATCTCGACAAATTCGACACCTTTAACGTTTTTCAATAGCCGACGAGGCTCATCGCGGATGTTTAAGTCGCGCAGGCCGTGACAGGCGTCATGCCACGTGATCCTTCCGGTACTGCTTGCTCCGACATCTTCAACCTTCAAAACATTTACCAAAAAGCTGCCAAACTCATGCGTTCTGGCCGCAATTTTACCCGCTCGCTCTCGCCATTTTTCGTCCGTGGGGAACAGTTCATGAAAATGCTTGACCATCGCAACGCACGAGCCCGACGGGCTGACGATCGCTTCGGCAGCGGATTCTTCAAATATCTTTATAAACCGCTTCGCAAATTTCTGCGCCTCGTTTCGATAGCCGGTATTGAAAGCCGGCTGTCCGCAGCACGTCTGGCGTTCGTCAAAAACGACCTCGCACCCCACCCGTCGCAGGACCGCGACCATGCTCACGCCGACATTGGGGCAAAGCTGATCGACAAGACATGTAATAAAAACCGAGACTTTCACAAAGGTTTGTGTTCACTACGAGGTTGTGCCGACATTTGATAAATTGCCACTAGCTTTAGCTAGTGGGTGTTTGATAATCATTGCTCACGGCTTTAGCCAAACTAAAAATAATTAAGGGTCTATGGTAGTTAAGCATCAAGGATGAATGTTAATTTTCAAAATTTGGCTAAAGCCTGTTTTTTCTTAATTGCCAACCACTAGCTAAAGCTAGTGGCAATTGATTAAAATCAAATGTCAACAGTAACTAGTTTCGGCGAATCTTGCTTCTAGCTCCGCGTACCGCTCAGCGGCTTCTTCTATTTTTGACGAACCCTGCGGAGCAAACTCTTCAAACTCAAAGTTTTCCGCAACATACCGTCGCCCGTCGTCAAGCGATAAAAACCGTCCCGCCGCAATTGCCTGCACCAATACATTTCCGACGACCGTCGCCTCGGTCAACCCTGACCGTGATGGCAATCCGCTGGCATTTGCCGTCATTTGATTCAAATACCTGTTTCGCCCGCCGCCGCCGAGTACTTCGACGCCTTTAAGTTTTCGGCCTGTCAGCGACTCGACAGTTCGTAAAACCGATGCGTAGCGAAACGCAAGCGAATCAAAAATGACCTTCGCAACCGAGGCCGGGTCGCCATTAAACGCATTCCCCGTCTCTGCCATCTGCTGTTCGATTGCACCGAGCATACTCGGCGGATTTAAAAATCGAGGGTCATCAGGGAAAATAAATGCTGAAAACTCCGGTTTTGCCCACACCTCGCTGATGATCGCATCATACCCGATATCGGCGCCCTGTGCCTTCCATTCGCGGCGGCAGGATTCAAAGACCCACAGGCCCATGACGTTTTTCAGGAAACAGATACTGCCGAAGGCGCCGCCCGTATTCGTAAAATTCTGACGCGCGGTTTCTCGATCTGTAAGCATGTCGTCACGCTCGACACCGATCAATGACCACGTGCCGGACGAGATATAAGCATGATCGGCTGACAGCGGTGCCCCGGCGATCGCACTTGCCGTGTCATGCGTCGCGGGTGCAATGACGCGGACATCGGGCAGTCCGAGCTCGGTGGCAATGTCCGGTTTCAGTGAGCCAAGATCGCAACCCGTCGGAACGATCTCGGGCAAGATATGGGCGGGCAAGCCGAGCTTTTCGAGCAGTTCATAATCCCAATTGCCTGTCGCCGCGTTTACCATCTGCGTCGTCGTCGCATTGGTACGCTCGGCAGCGGCTCTGCCGGTTAGAAAGTAATTGATCAGATCGGGCAAGAGCAGCAGTTTAGCCGCTTTCTTCAAATTTCCATCTTCGGAATAGAGCTGAAACAGCGTGTTGAAATTTTGAAACTGAATCCCGGTTTTTTCAAAGATCGTAGAACGCGAAACCCTGGCCACAACACTGTCCATCGCACCGATGGTGCGGTCGTCGCGGTAGCAAACGGGGTTTGCGATCAGATTGCCGTCGGCGTCGAGCAAGCCGTAATCAACCGCCCAGCTATCGATGCCGATGCTGTAAACCGGCCGTCCAAGTTCGTTTGCCCGCACTGCCGCCTTAATCAATCCGGCCTTGATCTCGCCGAAGATCTGCGGGAAATTCCACCGCAAATGGCGGCTTTCGACGTCAGGCGGATACTGGAATCTATGAATTTCTTCAAGGAGCAGCTCGGCAGGATCGACTCCCGCCAAAAAAACCCGTCCGCTGCCCGCACCCAGATCAACGGCGATATAAAGTGAACTTTCCATCGGTCATCGAGGCTAGCGACAACGAAAACTAAAGAAAAATTTTGCAACGGGTCAATTTTGAGTCTGTTATGGGACTTTCTTAGTTTTGTGTTCTTTGTGTCTTCTTCTTAGTGGCCTTTGTGATATACGGCTTTTTTATCACAAAGAACACGAAGTAGCGGACACAAAGAGCGCAAAGAAAATCAAATTAACCAATACCAGTGTTTCTATACAATGCCGGCGGAAATGCCCATCTGGGCTGGTCGCTCTTTTGCTTTTTGCTGCCGGTATCCGCTCGCACGATATACGCCGACCGGATCGATAGCACCGCCGCTGCGCTGTCGAGCCGCCGCCAAAATCGGTGCGACATCGGTCGTAAACGCTTCTTTGAGAGTTCGCAATGCTGCGATGGGGTCACCATTTTCCTGCGCTTCTGCCAATTTTGCCCTGTCGACCAGCGACGCCTGAATATATGCCCGCAAAACCTCAACCGAGCTCGTCATTAGCGATTCGATCGGGTCGGTTACGTTATGCGACTGGTCAAGCATGTAGCAGGGGTCAAAACGTGGCACGCCGCTTAGCTCGGCGTCGACCAGCTCATTAAAGATCAAAAACAACTGAAACGGCCTGACCGAACCCGAATCCAGATCGTCGTCGCCGTATTTGCTGTCGTTAAAATGAAAGCCGCCGAGTTTTTGAAACTGGATCAATCGGGAAACGATCTGCTCGATATTCACATTAGGGGCGTGATGGCCGAGATCGACGAGACAGGCCGCCCTATCGCCCAATTCCCTGGCACAATAATAATTTGTGCCCCAGTCGCTTACAACGGACGAATAAAACGCCGGTTCGAATAATTTATGCTCGATAAAAAGCTGCCAATCCGCCGGGATAGCCGCGTAGATCTCACGCATGGATTCGAGATACCGCTCGAGGGCCTTGCGAAAATTAGACTGGCCTGCAAAATTGCTGCCATCGCCGACCCAGACCGTCAAGGCCTTTGATCCAATCTTCTGCCCGATCTCTATACACTCGATATTATGCTCGATCGCCTGTTTGCGAACCGCGGCGTTAGCGTGCGTTAGACTCCCAAATTTATACGATTCCTTTTGTCCCGGCTGATCCTGAAACGTATTGGAGTTCATCGCGTCGAACGACAGGCCATATTCTGTCGCCGTCGCGAGTAAATTCGCCGGGTCATCAGGCTTGTCCCAGGGTATATGCAGCGACACGGCCGGCGTCGAGCGGGCGAGCCGGTTGATCGTCGAACAGTCTTCCAGCTTTTCGTAGATGCCGCGAGGCTCGCCCGGGCCCGGAAATCTGGCAAACCGCGTTCCGCCGGTGCCGACCCCCCATGAGGGGACCGCGATCTTTAGACCACTCGCTCTTTCTACATGAGTTTCGATGTCGATATTCTGACGAAGCAGCTTTCGCCCGAGATACTCAAAATCCTCGGCCAACCATTCGCTTTTCGCCTTATTTTGTTCGGCGATAAAATCTTGTTCAATTTCAAATTTTACCGGCATATTTTCCCCCAGAAACTCGTTTGGAGTTCCACCTTTAGGTGGCTCTTACCTGAGCCATTTGCCACCTAAAGGTGGAACTCCAAACGTCTTATCTCATGAAACCATCCGCCAAGCCGCCGTCAACCGGAATAACGTGGCCGGTCGTTTTGCTCAGACGTTTTGACAGCAGCACGAAGATCGCCTCGGCCTGATCGGCCGGTTCGATCGGTGTCTGTGTGAGCGAACGTTTCGCATAGAAATTAGACAATTTCTCGGTCAATGCGTCCGTCTCTTCCGAATCTTCGAAAGGAATGCTGTACTTCGCAAGCGACGCGATCACGCGGTCACGCGGGAACATCGTGCTGCCCTTAACGACCGTTGCCGGAGCCACAGCGTTGACCCGAAGCAGCGGTGCATACTCGATCGCGAGTTCGCGGACCAGGTGGTTTGCCGCCGCCTTGCTGGTGTCGTACGCAAGGCTTCCCTTTTTCGCTACAACCGCATTTGCGCTCGTGGTCAAGATCACATTGCCTGTAAGGCCTTGTTTTTTGAATACTTTATGAGCTTCGTCGGCGACAATGTAAGCTCCTTTGACGTTGATGCCAAACGTGAAATCCCACATTTTGTCTTCGATATAACCCGTCTTGTCGGGCGGAACGAAAACGCCTGCCGTGACGATCACCGCGTCGATGCCGCCGTAGGCAAGCATCACCTTGTCGAACATCTTAGCGACCGATTCGCGGTCCGTCATGTCGCAGCCGAGACCGATAGCAACGCCGCAATTTGAAATTCCGGTGCCCGAAACACCAATTCCCGTTCCGTATTTAGCGATGATCTCGTCAGCCGTCTCTTGTGCCGAAGCCGCGTCTTTATCGACGCAAACGACATGAGCACCTTCTTTGACTATACGGTGGGCCGTTTCGCGACCGATACCAGCACCGGCTCCGATAATGACGTGGATCTGACGGTCAAGCTCTTTTTCCGGCGGCATACGCTGGAGCTTTGCTTCTTCGAGCAGCCAGTATTCGATGTCGAACGCCTCCTGCTGGTCCATCGCCTCGTACTCGTCCATGGCCTCGGCACCACGCATGACCTCGATGGCGCAATTATAAAATTCGCCGGTGACACGCGATTCGCTCTTGTTTTTGCCCCAGGCGATCATTCCGAGTCCCGGGATCAGGCAAACTGTCGGATTCGGGTCGCGCATCGCGGGTGAATCAGGATGTTTGCAGCGTTCGTAATATTCGGCGTAATCTTTGCGATACTGAACGAGGCCTTCCGAGATAGCCGTTTTCAGACTTTCGATATCGCCTGTTTCAGGATTCCACTTTACGAAAAGAGGCTTGATCTTGGTCCGCAGGAAGTGATCCGGACACGACGTGCCGAGTGCCGCCAGACGCGGGCCGTCGACACTGTTAACGAAGCGGAGCATCTTCCAATCGTCCTGAACCGTTCCGACAAATCGGCGGTAAACCGAAACTTGTCCGCGGATGAAGGGAATGACCTCAGTCTGTAGCTTCTGACGTGTTTCGTCCTCTAGGGCCTTATATTTCGCTCCGCCAAACGTTGCCTCACCCTTATCACGCTCCTCGATGTACTGGGCAGCACGGTCGATGATCTCGAGGGCGGTTTCGTAGCAGGTCTTGTCGTTATTGTCCCACGACGACATTCCGTGATGGCCGAGCAAAATGCCCTTTGCCTGCGGATTGTCCTTGATAAGCTGCTCGATCTTGAGGCCGATGTCGAATCCCGGACGCTGCCAGGGAATGTAGATAAGCTCTTCGCCGTAAACTTCTTTCGTCAACCGCTCCTGATTAACACACGCCGCGATCGCTATGACCGCATTCGGGTGCAGGTGATCGACGTGCTTAAACGGGACCAGCGTATGCAGCGGCGTATCGATGGAGCATGCACGCGGGTTCAAATTGAACGTGCAGTGCGAATACATCGGATACATGCTGTCCTCGACCGGCGATTTCGCACCGTTCACCGGAGCATTCTCATAATGTGAGCGCATTGAACGGACCTTTTCAAGATAAAGCGAAGCAAAGCCATCGCGCTTTGCCGTCCGAAGATCGCCGCCCGAGCCTTTCAGCCAAAGCACCTCGACCTCTTCCCCCGTAAGCGGATCTTTTTCCGGCAGTTTCGACGATGTATTGCCGCCACCCGTATTGGTCAGCGTGAGGTCGTCACCGAGACGATTAGAACGATAAACGAGACGATCCACGCCTTTGAGGGCATCAACCTCCTCGTCTTTCCAAAGGTATTTTACAAATTTATATTTTGATTCTGATGTTGCTTGATTACTCATGACTTTATGATTATAAAAACTTACACTGAATTTCAGACGGTCTTCTGATTTCGCGGATAATCACAATCGCAAAGTCCATAAATTATCGACACTTCGTCTAAGGGAAAATCGCTTAACCATTGTAAAGACAGAAGAATATCAATTTATTTAGGAATAAGCAACCTTTTGTGAGAAGGTTGGTCATACCAATTATTTTCTGTCGCACTAATCATTTACGCTCATCACCTCGCAGACGCCGCCGCTAATCTCGCATTCGTAAATATCAGGAACAATGCCGGTCGCACGATGATAGTTTTCGGTCATTTTTTCGACAAATTGCCGATGATCGCCATCGTCCAATAGATTTATCGTACACCCACCAAACCCACCACCCATCATCCTGGCCCCGAGCACACCCTTTTGCTGCCGGGCGAGTTCGGCCATTAGGTCGAGTTCCCTGCAGCTGACCTCGAAGTCGCTCCGCAGGCTCTCGTGCGATTCATTCATCAAGCTGCCGAGCGACGTCAGATCACCCGAACGAAGAGATTTAACGGCCTCCAGCACACGGCTGTTTTCCGTGATAACATGCCTCGCCCGCATTCGAGGGATCTCCGGCATCTCAGCCGATCGTGCTTCGAATTCATCAAATGTCACGTCCCGCAGCGATGTCCGTCCGAAAAAGTCTGCGGCATCCTCACACTCGGCGCGGCGCTTGTTGTATTCGCTCTCGGCCAGGTTATGCTTTGCCTTTGTATTGCAAATGATAAAGTTTGCGTGCGATACAGACACCGGCGACCATTCGAATGAGCGGCAATCAAGCAGCAGGGCGTGACCCGTCTGGCCATGAACCGACACAAATTGATCCATGATGCCGCTGCGAACGCCGGCGAATTCGTGCTCCGCCGCCTGCCCGATCTTTGCCATCTCCATCCCGTCGACCTTATGTCCGGAGAGTGAGGCAAGGGCAAATGCCGTCGATATTTCGAGAGCCGCGGATGAACTCAACCCGGCACCAAACGGCACATCGCTGTCGATCAGCAGATCGGCACCGCGCAGCCGAAAGCCTTTGCGTTCGAGGATCAGCGCAACTCCCTGAACGTACTTTGCCCACGTATCCGCCTGGATCGACTCATCGTCCAGATCAAACGCAAGCTCATGGTCAAGATTGAGCGACGAAACACGTATAAGGCGGTCATCGCGTGTCGCTCCGGCAACATACGTCGCAAAATCGATCGCCGCCGGCAGCACGAAACCCTCGTTGTAATCCGTATGTTCGCCGATCAGATTTATCCGGCCCGGCGCGCGGAAAACGCGGGGATCCGTTTCATATCTTGCAGTGAACTCATTTTTAATTCTAGAAAGGTTCATTCTTCGTCTCGGCGCTCTCTGCGTCTTTCTCCGCGATCTCTGCGTTGACGACCTTTTCTCAACGCAGAGATCGCGGAGAAAGACGCAGAGAATACAGAGAAAATATTCTAAAATTGATGAACCTCGCTCAGGCCGCGAAGCGTTGCCGCAGCCGATTCGGGCGTGATGTCACGCTGCGGGCTGCCGAGTATTTCAAAGCCGACAACGAATTTTCGAACCGTTGCCGAACGCAGCAGCGGCGGATAAAAATGGGCGTGAAAATGGGCGTAATCGTGTGAGCCGCCATCCGTCGGCCGCTGATGAAACCCCATCGAATAGGGAAAGGCGGTAAGAAACAGATTGTCGTACCGCGTCGTCAGCCGCTTTAGAATGTCGGCCAGGGCATTTCGTTCGGCATCGCTTAGCTCGTCTATCGAACCGCGATGCCGAGTCCCCAATATCATCACTTCGAAGGGGTACACCGCCCAAAACGGCACAACAGCCGCGAAATGTTGGTTTTCGCAAACGATCCGTTCGCCGCTCTTTATTTCTATTGCCAGGTATTCGCACAGCAAACACGAGTTCTTTTCGGCAAAATAGCCGCGCTGGCAATGCAGTTCCTTGGCCGGTTCGTTAGGGATGCTCTCGCTCGCCCAGATCTGGCAATGCGGATGGGGATTGCTGGCCCCCATCATCTCACCGCGATTTTCGAAGATCTGGACGTGGTTGATAAACGCCTTCGAGCCGAGGTCAACGTACTGATCCGCCCATTCGTCGACGACGCTTTTGATGTCCGCCACATTCATCCGGGCAAGCGCCAAACTATGGTCCGGCGAAAAACAAACGACCCGCGAAACCCCGCGTTCACGCTCCGCGACGAGCATGTTTCCGACATTCACTGCTCCCACAGGCACATCCGGCTGCAACGCGGCAAAATCGTTATCAAAAACATAAACGCCCGTGTACGCCGGATTGACATGTTCGCCGACGCGTTTATTCGACGGGCAAAGGTAACACTCCGGATCGTAACGCTCCAAAACATCCCGGTTCGCCGTCTCCGTCTGCCCGAGCCACGGCCGTTTTGTCCGGTGCGGCGAGACAATGATCCATTCGCCCGTAAGCGGATTAAATCTGCGGTGCGAATGTTCGTTCAGATCAAACATGTTCGAGTCGGAACCACCTGCGGTAGCGGTTGGTTGAAGATTGATTCTTTGTCCCTCAGTGATTTTTGAATAACGTTTAACCACCCGCTACCGCAGGTGGTTCTGACTTAACGTTTCCCCGCTGTTGGGTCAGGCCAGTCGTCTGTTCGAAAGGGCGACGCGGGCAGGCCCGAGTCGTTTGTAAGGTTCGGGTGTTTCGGGTTGCTGTTAAACGCGTAACGCACCGCCTTTGGCTCGTTGATCTTAGGCGACCAAACCTCGATCTTATTCTTACCTATGATCTTTGCATCGGCCCATATCCATTTTTTGTCCGCACCGGCTATCGCAAATTCGTCGAGCCTGTCGCCGTCCTTGATCTTCAAACCGCTGCCGACCTCGGCGAACGTTAAAATGATCTTCCCACCGGCGATCTCCGATTTCTCGAGAACCGGCGAATCCATCCGCTTTCGCCCATACACATTTTTCAATGCCCAAATGGCCATACGTTTCCCAACATCGAGCTTATTTTTTGGATGAATGTCGTTTGCCTCGCCAATGTCAATGGTGACTATCAACCCCGCGTTTTTGTCGGCAAGTGCGGTTCGGCGTTCTGCTTCGCGGATAAAGCTCCACGGCGCCTCCTCAGGCTCGGCTTTAACGCCGCGGTAATTTGGCAATTGAATTATCCCCAACGGAAAATTGCCCTGCCCCCAACGCTCACGCCACGACCGGATCATAACGGGCAGCAAAATATTGTATTGCTCGGCCCGTGCCTCGTTCGATTCGCCCTGGTACCAAATCGCGCCTTTGATCGCGAAAGGCATCAGCGGCGCGATCATACCGTCATAGATCGACGACGCGATACGGTAATCACGCAACGCGTCCGGCACGCCAGGCGACGGCGACGGCCTCGCACCGGCGGCCTTTGCCTTGTCCTGATCCTCGCGCCATTTCTTAATGGCGGCGTCATAGTCGATCCGAACTTGGGCACGTTCGGCGTCCCATATCCTGGTCCGCTCGACCGTGGCCTTTAGATCGGGATTGGCATTCAGGTATTCGACGGGCGTCCACGCCTCGGCTTGCGATCCGCCGTAGGACGAATTTAGAAGGCCGATAGGAACCTTTAATTCGCGCTCCATCTCAACGCCGAAGTAATATCCGGCGGCCGAAAATTCGGCGACCGACGCGGTGGTGCAGGACGCCCATCCGCCCAGCTTTCCCTGCTTTTTTTTAAACGCAACCTCGCGGCTGGCGTTGAAAAGACGGATGTTCGGGTGATTTGCAGCCGCCTGTACGGCCTCGCCATTCGCCGTCTCGCGAAGCAGCCGCTGCATGTTAGACTGGCCCGCGACGAGCCACACTTCGCCGACGAGAATGTCGCTCAGCTCGATCCGGTTCTTGCCCGCGATGATCATCGTCCGGGCCGTAAAGCTCGCCGTGAGGTTTGTCAGTTCGACGCGCCATTTGCCGTCCCCTCCGGCAACGACAGTTTTCTTCTGGCCGGCAAATGTGACCGTCACTGCCTCGCCGGGGTCAGCCATCCCCCAAACGGGAACCTTCTGTTTTTGCTGCAAAACCATCGAGCTGCCGATGACATCCGGCAGGCGAACGTCTGCCCAAACCACGGAGAAACCTAAAACGACGAGAATACCGGCTAATAAACTTTTCATATCGACAGCTTTTGAATTACTTTATATCCTATCATTTAACCGTTTAACTGGATCAACGCAACCGCATGACACTAAAATTTTCTTAGCTCGGGAACCGTCAACAGTGTTTGTCTTAAGAAGCTAACCATATTGTTCCGCGAAGGAGATGACGGTCAACTTTATGCTAACTCGCTTCGCCTTGAACCGACCGAGGACGCACTAAGCGATGATCTGCTCCAGGCCGTAAAAATCCCGATCTACTTGTAACTCAATACTTCCGTTTCAACCACTCCTCTGGGACCGGGATAATGCAAATATTCATCGAACGGCCGTCGGCGGAGAGCATGGCGGATTCGATCTCGATCTTGGTGCCGTCGGGGCTCATGGTCGGGTGCGGGTGGTCCTGGGCCGTGTCTTTGTGACCGGTCGAGAGCATTATCATCTCCCGCGTGTGGCGGTCGATGAGGTAGATGCTGCGTGAGAAATCGTCGCCGACCGCCCAGCGTCCGTCGGGCGAACCGCTGACATGCCACAGGCCACTGCCGCTTGGCGTCTGGCCCGTAATGGTCATTTCACGCGTTCGAAGATTGACGATCGCGAGGCCTGTCGGTTTTTCACGGGTTCCGGACGGACCCCATTGAGCCTCTTGTCCGGGATTTGCGCCGCTGACGGCAGTTCCTGCCCCGACATCTTTTGTGCCGCCTGGAACTTTGCGATGGCCCATGATCGCGAGGGCGACTTCGTCTTTTGAAATGACCGCCTCATGCGTCACCCACTCATACTCGGACTCCGGGTACAGCGGCCGCAAACCGCTGCCGTCGGACATCACGGTCCACGTTCGCTGCGGTGCCTTGCCGCCCGTTTCCCAGCAAAATACGATTTCGCCGGGAACCCAGGGATTTGTCTGAATATGCCCGATCTGAAACGGGACCGAAACGACATATTTGATCGCACCTGTGTGGACATTCATCGCCGCGATACCCGCCGGGCCGGCTCCCATATTGCGTGGGCCATAATTCTTTTCCATCTTAGCGTCCGCCGCCATGTGCCGTGCGGCTTCGGTGCGTCCAACGCGAAAATACGCCCAATTCTCATCGCCGTCGAGAGCCATATCGCCGCCCGCGTCAATCTCGGCGGGCGTCGTTCCGCAAACGCGTTGATATGCATCCGCCGATTTCATTTTCCCGGCAGCACTGTCGGCAAATAGCCTCGCCAGATCAACCTCGACGATCTGCATCGGCCTCGGTGCCGGGGCCGGACGCGGAGTCGCTCCGGGAACGGGAGTAGGAGGCGATCCGGGCGGACGTTGCGGCTGCGGATTTGGGTCGCGTAGAAAGAAGAGCTTCATCGAATTTCGGGCAACATTCAACATGCCCGTATAACTGCCCTCGGTCACCTGAACAATGTCACCTGTCTTCTCATTCACGGCCATCGCCTCGCCGCGAACGCGGCTTGACCGAAAGATCACCCACTGGCCATCCGACGTCCATTGATTGTGCGTCTGGTAGATCTTAGAATCACCGGCCGGCGTGCTCGTCAGAAACGTAAGCATCGTTCCCGTGACCGGATCTTTGACCACCTTTCGCTCGGACGGAAACCGTCGGCCGATCTGGGCATCCGCTGTTCCCCACAATAAAAACAGCAGTCCAAATACAAAAAGGTACCGCAATTGTTTCATAAATTCCCTCTTTTAATGCAGAGGCCCTTGCTCACGCACGGGCCTCTGCATTCGGTCGGCGGCCCTGTTCAATGACCCACGCGGATCGCAACTTTATTATTGGTTAGCCCGGCGGACGTGGCCGAAACCATGATCTGGCCCGAGGCCTTGTTTGCCTTGATCAATGCCTCACACGTACCCTGAAACGCCTTTCTTTTCGTCGCCTGAAACGGATCGTGATCGGCATTGTCCGCGCTGTCGACCGCAACGATCGAACCGGCCCCGGTCGCCGTAAATTCGATCAAATTGTTGGCGCTCGGAACAACCACGCCTTTGTCATCGACTACGGTCGCGGTGACAAAAACCACGTCGTTCCAATCGTTTGCAATATTCGTCTTGTCGGCTGAGAGAACGATCTTCGCGGGTTTTCCGGCGGTTTTTAGTTCGAAATCGGCGACGATCTTGCCGCCGTTTTTACCAACGGCCTTGATCGTTCCGCTTTCAAAATTCACTTTCCAATTTCGCGGGCTGTCGTCAACGGGCTTTTTCTTAGTTCCAAGCGATCTGCCGTTCAGAAATAGCTCAACCTCGTCGCAGTTGCTGTAGATCTCGGCGTTTTCGTCGTGCGGAGTTAGATTCTTTGGCGTCCAGTCGCCAAATAGCGTCTGCGTCCGTTTCTGCTCGGCGACCTCATATCCGGGGTCGGTCGGCGAGGCCGTCGCCGGCGCGACACGGCGGGCGATGTAGACCATCGGCTTGTCGCTCCACCAGCTTTGCCGCTGATAGCCGACGGGACGCGGCGTGGCGGTGCGGTCGAGCAAACCCTTACCGTAGGCATAATTTGGCCACGCCGCCGATTCTCCAAGATAGTCGACTCCGACCCAGATAAACTGCCCCGAATATTCGGGATTGTCACGCAAAGCAAGCCATTGGACGAGGTCGTGAGTGTTCTCGGTGCCGACGATCTTTCGCGTCGGCTTTTGTTTGTGGGCGGCGAGGATCTCTTTCTCACGATAATTCTGTCCGACCACATCCAATATTTCGGCGAGACCGTTGTTATAATCGTTAGCACCTTCGATATTCGGACGAAACAGCGCCTGTGTGACGGGCCGCGTTGGATCATTTTCGTGGAACGCATCTACTAATCCTTGCAGCGTCTGTTTCGCTTTTTCCTGATCTGCGTGATTGTCGCGAATCTCGTTTCCGGCACTGTAAATTATGACACTAGGATGATTGCGGTCGCGACGGACCGTGTCGCGCACGTCGGATTTAGACCACTCATTAAAATAAAGATGATAGTCGTACGGATTTTTGCCGAGCGTCCACTGGTCAAACAACTCATCCATCACCAGAAAACCCATCCGGTCGGCCAGATCCAAAAACTCGGGTGCCGGCGGATTGTGCGC
>JANYIL010000131.1 GCA_025362075.1 Chloracidobacterium sp. | reverse complement strand
CGCTGCCGTTTTTTCATCCATGCCATCGACATGACCCAAGCCGGATTTTTAAGAGCGGGGAAGATCCATGCAGGGGAAGAATTTTCACCTTCTAAATTGGATAATGATCTGTACTTTAGAGTGGCGGTTAAATTAGGAGTGGAGGAGTTTAAGAATAGAACATAGAAAACAGAACGCGGAAAGGCGCGGAAATCGCCATTAGCGATTCATGAGTACAATAATATTTTTTTACAGGCCAATGCGGCTAATGGTTTTTATAAAATTAATGGCGATATCAACGATGATGCTGCGTTGAAGAAAGCCATCGAGGGATGCGAGGTCGCATTTCACGAGGCAGCTCTACCGAGCGTACCGCGTTCGGTCGATAACCCTGCGGAAACTCACCATGCCTGCGTCAACGGCACGCTCAATCTTTTGATCAAGGCCAAAGACGCCGGCGTTAAACGCATTGTCTACGCCGCGTCAAGCTCCGCTTACGGCAATCAGCCGACGCTGCCCAAGGTCGAAACAATGCGGCCCGACCCGCTATCTCCCTACGCTGTCGCCAAGCTCACGGGTGAGCATTATCTACGTGCCTTTCACAGCGTCTACGGCCTCGAAACTTTTTCGCTTCGTTACTTTAACGTTTTCGGCCCGCGCCAAAATCCTGCGTCGATGTATTCCGGCGTGATCTCGCGTTTTATCGATGCCCTGATGACCGGCCAGCAGCCCGTGATATTCGGCGACGGCGAGCATTCGCGTGACTTTACCTACATCGCAAACGTCGTCGACGCCAATATCAAGGCCGCCCAGGCCACCCATGGCATCGGCGAAACCATGAACGTCGCCAATGGCGACCGCATCACCCTCAATGCCCTGCTCGACGTCCTAAAAACCATCACCGGCAAACCAGACGTCGCCCCAGACTACAAACCGCCCCGCAGCGGCGACGTCCGCGATTCCCAGGCCGACAACCGCCGTGCCGTCGAATGCCTCGGCTATTCTGAGTTGGTTGGATTGGAAGAAGGTTTGAGAAAGACCCTCGATTGGTGGAAATCGAGCCGCTTTGCAAGGTAACAAAATCTAGTTTGTCCGTAATTGCACTCACCGCGTTAGCGGTGCTTTGATTGTAGCCGTGGGTTTCAACCCACGGCTTTCGTCGTTCTCGAAATGTTGTGGCGTCAGCGACAATTGAACAATAGCCGCCGGTCCGGTCAATCGTCGCAGACGCGACGAACCTGCTTTGAATATTTTACCGTGGGTTCAAACCCACGACTACATTCAACGTATCGCTACGCGATGGGAGCAATAGAACGTCTATTTAGGAAGGGCAAACGCGTCGTCTGTCATTGGTGAATTTACGAGAATCTCTTTTGTCCGGAAATTGGCGTAAGCTGTGAGCTGGCCGAGGTCGAAGCGCTGCGAGTATTTCTTTGGCACGACGATGCCTTCGACTGTTTGAAATTCGTCAATGTCGACGGCTGTCGTAACGGGGCCGTTGCCGGACTCGTATTTCGATTCGTAAGATTTGATCTGACTCGTCTTATCATCAATGAAAAAGTCGGTATAAAACCCTTCGGGCGTGGTTATGCGAAAGCTTTTTCGTTTCTTCTTATCGTCGGGAATCGCGGATACCACATACCCTGCATCCCCGATCCGCGTCAGGAGCGGAAACCCGAGGCTCGTGATCGGCGGCAACGAGAATCCCGGGAGCGACGAATACGTATTGCGGCCGTCGAAGACCTGCTTTAGCGACTGGACAGCGGTGACGATCTCGAAATGATACTTGTCCCCGCTGACCGCTATCGAAAACGCCCCGGGAATGGCCTGTCCGGCAAATGTAAGATCGGCTGACCCCTTTGTCACCAGTGATTTCAGATTTTTCAGCTTGTCGCCGCCATGCGCTGCGAGCGTTGCCTTTGCAATGTCGAGCGACGCATTCGGAGCTATCCCCGCCGCTACCGGCTTGTCAGCCACAGGCTGCTTCGGTGCCGGGCCGGTCTGGGCAACCGCGCTGAGAGCAAACAATCCAATAACAAGGACCACATAAAACGATCTATTCATAGTAAAACCTCTAAGGTGACAATAATAACAAAAGAGAGACGAAAACTAATACGTTCGCATCTCTCTTTCGGTTCAATTATTTAACTAAAGGGTGTCTACCAGCTAAAACGTGCCTGGAGCTCGATCCTTCGGTTAGCCGTGGTGCCGCCACCACCAAATCCGCCAAAGCCGCCAAAACTACCGGACGTTGCTGTCGATTGACCAAACCGGAACGAGGTAATATTACCGACCGGATTGTTCAGATTTACCTTATTAAGCGGGTTAGTCACCTGCATGCTAAGATTTAGGTTGTAGGGCCTACGACCGCCACCGCCGCCAAAACCACCCATCATGCCACCACGGTCGCCGCCGCCGCCGCCGCCCATCATGACCATCTGCGGACCGCCGCCGCCGCCGCGATTACCGCCGCCGGCACCGCCTGCTCCACCCCCGCGATTGCCACCACCGTCCGCACGCGTGGCCGCCTCTTTGCCAAACGAGAATGTCCGGTTGATTCGAACGCTCGACGTAAATGCCGAGGGCCCAACGCCAAAATTCTTCGGAATGATCGCCGCCGGGTCAAATCCGGTTACGTTGCAGAATGACGCGGTAATATTATTCTTGACACAGGCGTTAGCAAGCAGGGCGAAAGTCGGCCTTTCAACGAAATTGAGGTCGCCATTATTATCTGCACCCGACGTTATGTTAAATCTTGTACCGGTCCGGTAACCAATTTGAGGGCTAATCGATATTCCCCACGGCAGAGTAAATGAGCCGAAAAGGCTGAAATTATGTCTCGGCACTCCGCCTATCGGAGCATATTCTCCGGAAAGGTCGTATGCATAGACCGGGGTGTCCGCGTTAGATTTAATGGACACGATGCTATAGTTGGCAAAGAACGATACCTTCGTCGTCAGACGAGCATTTAAGAAAATACCGCCCGTCATCCTGTTAAGCACACCGCTCGATTCGTAGGCGTTGATATTCGTGAATGCCGGCAGAGGACGCGGAGCACCGTTACAAATCGTTGTGCTCGCATAAAAATTCGGACAGATAGGAGCATTTACGTTCCTCGTCCTGATCGCATGCAAGGTACGAGCAAGCTGAAAGTTCGTACTCAGTGTCAGTTTTGGCGAAAGAGTCTTTTCGAAAGAGAAAACCGACTGGATCGTATATGGTGCCTGCAGGATGGGGGAAACCTGTCGAATCGTACTCGATGATGGTAGGACAGCCTGAACCTGAGCGCCTGTCGGCACGTTTGTAACTCCAGCTAAGGTAAACACCGGCTGAGCCAGCAGAGAAAGGGCGATCGCCCGACGTGCCGGATCCAGATCGTTCGCATTGACCTGTAGGTTAAACTGATTGAGACCGTTATTGCGTAGGGCGGCAAGCGAGTTGTTCTCGCCAAACCGGTCGTAAAAAATACCCGCTCCGGCCCGGACTACAAAATGCGGCCCCTTGGCTCCGCCGGCACCCGGTGAAAAGGCCAAACTGAGTCGCGGTGCAAAATTAAACGCGCTGTGGATATTGGTTTGATTCTCGTAACGCAACCCGAGGCCGAGCTGAAAATCAGGCCGCACCTTCCAGTCATCCGAGACAAATAATGCTCCATCCGTTTGAGCAATGCCGAGCTGCGGATTTCCTGTCGTTATTGAAAATTGAGTCGGATTATAGCGGTTACCGCCGATTCCCTGGACCTTACAACGGTATTGCTCGATCGACGTTACGACATTATCGCTATCGATATCGCAGACATCCGTCGTTCCGGCAGGAAGGAAAATTCCCGTGAAAGAAAATGTTCCCGCGTAGCCACTCTCCGACCTGTCAAGAATACTAACATGACGAAATCTGCCGCCGAACTTAAATGAATGCTGTAGCCGTTTGCCAAACGAAGTGCTGGTAAAATTATTTATTTCGATGGTCTTGTTGTCGTTAAAGCTACGTCCAACCTGAGCTCCGCCGCCGATAAAGGCCGACACGACGTTGATCCCGGGAACCGAATTGTCACCGGTCGTATCGCGTCTGGATTTGCTGAACTCGAAGCGTGTCTCGTTAACGGTCTTCGGATTGATGATCATCGTCTCCGTGATGCGTACCTCATGCTCATGCGAAGTGTTAGCCGATGCTCTCGATAACAGCGATGTGTCGCCGATACCCTGATTCTTATTGGTCGACGACGAGAAAGTGTAGCGGGCCACCGCCGTATTCTTGCTATTTATCGCAAAATCTAGCCGCGGATTGATGCTGAAGCGTCTGGTCGGCTGTGCGACATCCTTTCGGAGGTTCGTGATCGCGAACGACGAATCCAGGATCTGAGCATTGATCAGGGCATTATTGTCCGTCGAATTTAGGTTAGCTTCGATGGTGAAGGACGATTTACCTTTCGTAATCGGGCCAGAAAAGTTACCACCAAAACGCCGCTGCTGACTCGACGCACGGTTCAGGGCAAACGGGTTGCGCGAGTTCAGGCTCTCGTCGTTGAAGGCTCCGTTCGCACTGCCGCGAAATTTATCCGAACCGGGCTTGGTCAGGATCTCGATTCGGCCGTTGCCGGGACGGTCGAATTCGGCCGAAAACGGATTCTGGTTAATGCGGATCTCGCGGATCTGGTCTTTTGACGGCAGTTGTCCGCCGGTGAAACCGTCGATGTAGATCTGGCCGCCGTTGGGGCCGGCCGAGGCTCCGACCAGGGCCTGGAGGGCGGCCTGGAGCTCGTCGGGATCGTCCGGCAAAGCATCGAGGTCCTTGCCCGAAAGTACGGTGGCGTCCTTATTGTTGTCGGCATCGGTCGAGACCATCTTGGAGTTGTCGATATCGACCGTTTCCTTGATCTCGCTGATGATGAGCGTTATGAGCTGCTCGGTCTTGGCACCGCCGGTCACGACAACCTCGGCGTTCTGATACAGGCCAAAGTCCTTTGCAATAGCCTTGAGCGTGTACGTGCCGGCAGCCAGTCCTGTGATCGTGTATTCGCCGCGTGCATTGGCAACGACCTGTTTCGTCTTGCCCGCCGCGTCAACCGCTGTTACGGTCGCACCCGGGATAACTGCTCCCGCCGCGTCAGTCACGCTTCCTGTAATACTGCCATTTCCCTGAGCAAACGCCGCTCCGGCATAAATGATTGAAATTAATCCAGTTAAAAATAGTGTTTTTAAGAGTTTCATGGTTAAAAGGCCTAATCAATAAAAAAATTAAGGGCGGGATAAATCATTATGTCCCGCCCGGGAAATTAAAATTTACGGGAATCCGATCCCGTCGAGACCGGGAATCGAAAACCCTTCCCCGCCGCCGCCGCCCTGCCCGCCTCGGCCGTTGCCGGCCTGCGCCATTCTTAGGAATGGCTCGACACCGGCGAGCAGCTTGATAGCACGGATCTTTTCGACATTGGTGTTTTTCGTACTCGAAACGGCGATCATGTCGCCAACCTTGAGGTCAGCGGTTTTGATCGTCGGGAAACGGTCGAGCATTTCGTCAATGTTGCCGCCGCCGCCCGGCCTGGCGCCGCCAAATCCGGTGCGGCCACCCGGCGCACCTTGTGCACCTCCGGGGGCTGTCGGCGGCTGCGCTCCGCCTTGTCCAACCGGCCGTGCCCCGGCACCTTGGCCAAACGGCCTGGCACCACCGCCACCGGCCTGAAATCCGGCCATACGCTCGGCCATCTCGGCCGGATATTTCTTTAATAGTGACGTATCGGTAACGACAATAGTTACATCCTTGTTATTTTGAAGATTTTTGATGACGACCTCGTTTTTTTCGACGTCGATCGACTTGACGGTACCGGCCACCGTTTGAAACGCTCCGGTAAGAACCTTTTCCGCAGTAAACGCCGTGCCGTCCGAGCTCTTGTCACCGAGGGCGCGGATCATATCGCCCGCCTTCACTTCGGAAAATTTGCTCGCCTTGGCCTCGCTGAACCGCTCGGAGTCTGGTGCGTACCGCAGATATTTTGCTTCCGGTTTTGGCGTCAGCACTAGCTTTGTGCTGCCCGTAAGGGTTCGGACCTCGACATTTATCTGATTGGTCTGCTCGTTGACGGTCGTTACCTTGCCGGTAATCCCGCGCGTCTGCCACTCGGCCGTTTCTTTTGCGTTCTTTGCCGCAATGTCGGCCTTGGTCACGTAATAGACCGTGCGGGCGGACATAGATTTGCCGTCCGCACCGGGAAAGGCACTGACGGTGAGCTTATCGCCGACAGAAATATCGGTCATCGTTCCCGCGACGGCGGTCGTCAGGCTAAGATTTTCGGCCGACGCTCGCTTGAACGCCGTCTTGTCGGTGATAGTAATTTGTACCGGGCCGGTCTTTGCACCAACGGTGATCTTTTTGTCCGCAATCGCGACCGCGTCACCGATCACATAAGTCGGTTTGACGCCGCCATCGTTTACTTGGCCAAAAACGTAGCCAAAGGCTCCCGAACATAAAAATATCAATAGAGTTGTAACAATATTTTTTCGCATTTTAAAAAGATTTCCCTGGAAATAATACGCCTTGAGACGTCCAAAGTTGCGCACATTCCAACTTTATGACGTTAATTCTATCAGTAAGGTTCGGTGCTTATTGTAAAGAAATGTAAAAATGTGCAAGCATTCGCGGTTACGGGTTTTGCCAACGGACAGGGGAGCGGGCGGTAAGGATAAGACCGATGCCAAATGTAAAGACCGTAAACAGCGCAATCAGCCAGATATATGGAAGGGACAAGAGCAGCGTCCAGAACATAACGCCGATCAGCGTAGCGAGCGTTTCGGAGCGGTTGTTTTCGGAAAGGAGGTGCTTTTGGAATATTTTTCCTATGCTCACCTGGAGTGATACTCGGCCAAAGATATAACCAAGAAGGAGGATCAGTACGCCCGTCAAGGCTAAGGTAACACCGAGAAAAGTTGGGTACAAAGCTCCGCCAACTATAACGCCGCTAGTCAGAAGAAAAACAATGCTCCCCAAAGCACACACTTTTAACGGCGACAATTTAATTCTGGCTACTGCCCGACCTATTGCACCGGGAGCGATAGTTGTCATGACAATGGAAATAATAAACCACAAAAGTGCTACGAAGAGACGCTGAGCCAAAAAGCTCAACGAAAAGCTTGGAGAGAATATCTGTGAAGGATTTTGTCCGATATCCCTCAGTTGTTCTTCCAGTACACCGAACATCACGGTCTTCTTTCCGGCTTCACGAAGCGGATTTTCACTTTCGGGCTTGTACGCTCCGCCAAAAACAATGATGTCACCGCCGATGTACGAACCTTCTTTTTGAATTACATTACCGCCGATCGTCGCCACGTCGCCTTCGATGCGGCCCTCGACCGTAACATCACCGCCGACGGCAAGCACACCTTTCGCCGCTTTTTTTACGATCACCGATTTGCCGATAACATAGATCTCTTGTTCAGGGGCGTCATTTACAATCACGGTCGTTTGGTCGTCAGATGTAGATATCTCCGGATGAGCGTAAAGACAAACGCAGAAAAGCTGTAAAACAATAAAAAAAAGAATTAGTTTTAGGGGAATTGGTGGAAACGCGGGACCGACAATAGGTGTTTCAGATAAGTATTTCACGTTAGCTGGGAAAAACAACTAAGCTCGACGCGTCCTCAACAGCTTTCGCGAGACAAACAACGAAAAAAGCGCGATTACCATAGCTGTCACAAGTATCGCCGGGAAGCCAAATTGAAAATGTCCGGCGAGTGTCCGCAAGATTATCGCGACGCCGACAAAAACCGAGTAGATCAAATGGCCAAAGAACGATCCGACGGCAGCCGCCTGGTCGACTATCATGGAAAGTCCCTGGAACAATTTACCGGCCTCGGCCCCCATAGCAAAAAGCACAAACAACAGCAGCCCCGAACAGATAAACAGGGCGTTGAAACGCTCTCGCGGCCGTCTCAATCCACTGACCGTGCTCTCGGCGTTGGCGACTATCGATTTGGCGAAATTCGGCGGCAACTCCATCTCGCGTTCGACGCCCAGGCTGGCGTCGAGGTGCCGCAGGAACGACTTCTGGTCGTTCAGCGCCGTCCGACATGCGTCGCAATGCGCAAAATGCATATCCATCTCAAACTCGCGCGCAGTGTCGAGTTCCCCGTCGATATACGCGGAGATCTCGTCGGCCGGGCACATGTTGAGATTGGACTCTGATATCATCACGAATTATTTAATAAATTTAATCGTCAACGGGTATTGCCACAGCTCGCCGTTATTTGCCTTGATCCCGCCGATTATCGGAAAAACTATCCCCAAAACCACCGCCGCCAGGAGCGTAAAAATTCCAACAATAACAAACATCAGCACGATGCTCACGACGACGTAGATCAGGTGCGAGATCATCCAGTTAGCGACCATCTTGCCGTGAGGGTCGAGGGCCGGCATCTTTTCCTTTTGCGTTTGCCACAGGACTATCGGAAGAATAATGCCCGCCGCCGGGACGACGACGCTCGCGAGTAGCGACAGATGTAAAAACATCCCCATCTGTCGCTCTTCCTGGGTTTGGAGCGACGTTACCGGCATCGGCTGCATTTGATAGCTCATATTAGACCCCCCGTAAATCCCCGCTCGACAAATATCTCGCGCATCATCTCACGCGCCCTAAAGAGCCGGTTTTTGACCGTCCCGAGCGGCAATCCCGTAACCTCGGCGATCTCGTCATAGCTCAGGTCACGCGAATGCCGCAGCAAGATCAGATCGCGGTAGGCGGGCGGCAAACACCTGACAACCGATTCGATCTCGGTTCGCCATTCGCTCATTTCGTGGTCCTTTTCAGGCGAGGGACGCTGACTCTCGATCTGGATCTGATAGCTTCCGTCGACGTTCTCGGCCTCGAGGCTTTGCGGGCAAACGGTATTTCGACGCATGTGATCTATGGCGGCATTGTGCGCGATGCGGTACAGCCACGTCGAAAATTTGTATTCCGAGCTGTATTTGCTGAGCGAATTGTAAACTTTGATAAAGACTTCCTGAGTGACGTCGAGCGACGATTCGTAATCGCCAAGCATCCGGAAAACATAGCTCGTGATGGGACGCTGGTAGCGGCGGACAAGCTCTTCGAACCCATCCGAGCGTCCGCCAAGCGCACCAACGATCAACTCACCATCGGTCAGTTTTTGCACGCTCTCAAATGACATCGTCATAGTAGCCATCTTGTCAGATTACTACGGTAGTTTTATCGAAATTGTTTCACGGACGCAAGCGTCGAAACCGAGAAAGAAGAGTAACCGCGAAAAAAACACGAAAATTCACTAAATAGTTTCTCCTTTTTAGTGTGTTTTCGTGTTTTTTAGTGGTTCCTTCTTTAAACCCCAAGAGCGGCGAGGCCAGCCGGGGCGGCGATCTCGTTAAAATTAAGGCCACCGCCTGGGATGTCGATGCCGATCTCCTCTGGCGTCATGACGCGCAGGTTTCGACCGAGGGCCTCGGAGGCGATATCCTCGATGCGGGCAGGAGCAAAATTTGATCCAACAACCATCAGCCGTTCGAGCAGGTCGTTGCCCGCGGGCCCGCCAAACCGGTCGTTGTAAAACATCACCAGCCGATAAACCTCGTCCTCGACCTCGTCGGTCGAGCACGTCACCGAACGCACGACAGCCGGTTCCTTTCCGCGAAGCAGCAAAGCCGTAAATCCATCATTATTGGCACTTATGAGGAGCGAATCGCTGTCGGTCGGCGTCTCCATCAGCCAGTTTGCCTCGCCAACGGCCCGTGGTAATATCAGGCCGGCCTTCCAGCCCATCGCCTCAAAATGCGATTCGTATTCATCGATCACGGTCAGCTTAACGGCGGTCGCAAAATATCGGGCCCTGCCATCCTTGTCGGGCGAGATCTTTTCCATCGCAATGCGAAGCTCGCGGGCCGGTGCGCCAAAGCTCTGCTCGGCTTTCCAGTCGAGGATCTCGTCGGCCTCTTTTTTTGAGGCCGGCACGCTTTCGAGCGAGAGTATCGCGGTGCGGGCAGTATTGCTCGGGAGGGCGATCGACCATCGTTTCTGGTTCAAAAGCCCCGCAACCTCGACGACCTCGCGCAGGGATGCGGCAAATTCGTGCGGGGCCAAAATGTTGGAGTCGAGAAAATTGGGCTCGACGACACCCGACATCATGTCGATGGTCGCGGCCCTTTTGATGCTGTATTGGTGCCGCCCGTTTCCCTGTAACGATACGGCTGAAAGGCCCGTTTTTGCGATACCGAGAGCGGCATTTGGAAACTTGGGCTGGGTGATCGAAGAAAACATAATCTTTACCAGTTATTGTTGAATTGCCACTAGCTTTAGCTAGTGGACAAAGGTAATAAACAACAGCGGCTTTAGCCGAACATTGGGCTAAAGCCCGAATCCTTTGGACTCCTAAATCCACTAGCTAAAGCTAGTGGCAATTCATTCGGCACAAAGCTAGCAGTAATGAACTCGAAGAAATCTCTACGCAACTTAATATTCGCTAAAGGCCTTACCATCGCTGTCCTGGCCCTCGGCCGAGCTCTTGACGTCTTTCAGGCCCTGTGAGGAATCGGGTGAGTTTGGGTCTTCGCCCTGTATCTCCTGCCACTCGGTCTTATCGGTGATCGGGTCGATCGGTTTTTCACGCAGATATTTTTCGGTGACAAGGTCGTCGACCGTTCCCGGCAACTTTCCTTTATCGGCTGTGTACTGGTCTATCGCCCGGCGGATCTGCCACAGATTTTCGTGCAAGACGGTTTCCCGCGCCTGCCGCACGCTCCGCTCATATGTCGGTACGGCGATCGAGAGCAGGATGATCATGATAAACATCGCGATCATCAATTCCAGCAAGGAAAACCCTTTTTGAGTGCGATGTGCGGAATGATCTAAATGCGGAGTGCGGAGTGCGGAATGCGGTATTCTAGAAATTTCGAGAGCCGAGCCTCTCATCCG
>JANYIL010000107.1 GCA_025362075.1 Chloracidobacterium sp. | reverse complement strand
AGGCAATATGGTGTGGGAAGTTGTGTCACTACAAAAGAATAGCCCGCCACTAATCGGAGTTGCTCCAAGACTTAAAAAGGGGCGAGAAGATGTGTCTTTATACGTCGAAAAACAATTTATAGAAAATGCTCGCTTACTTTCCACAAAAGGCGAACGCACTGAATATTTGTCGGATCACGCATTAGGCAAAATCCAGCGGTTATCAAATCGAACGCGACGAGTTGGGCCAATGGAGCTATATCTTAATGGCAATGGCCCTATAAGAGATTCGGCACTGCTTTCCGTTGAAACATTCAAAAATGTTAGAGAACTGACAAGCGTTAGATACTCTGAATACGGGTCAATTTATGGAAGTCTTGACACAATTTCAGTTCACCGGGGGCACGAGTTTCGGATTTGGAATAAGGAAAATAACAAACCCGTTAAGTGTGTGTTTGATGGGAGCGAATTAGACCGTGTGAAATCCTTACTAGGCGAGCCAGTTATTGTATCGGGAATTATTCAAATGAATGCGGCTAGGTCCCCGATTTCTATCAAAATTGAGGATTTAAATGTAGAGCCCGCAATAGTGGTTCCAACGATTGACGAAATGATCGGCTTAGTCCCGGACATTACCGAAGGACAATCGCTTGCGGAGTATATGAAGAGGCTATCGAATGAGTGACCTTTTGAAACTTTATTGGGATTCATCTTGTTTTCTTTCAGTCTTGAACGGTGAAGCTGGACGGGCCGATATATGCAAGGACATCCTAAAAAACGGAGAACTGGGCAATGTGCGCATATATACATCTGTTTGGGCCGTTGTTGAAGTTGTGCGTCCCAAAAAGCCAGGAATGGCTCCAATGCCGAGTTGGGCAGAAAAAGCTCTAACATCGGTCGAAAAAGATCATCCAGAAGCTCGTAATCAACTAGAAATGTTATGGAGACGGTATCAATCGGATGAGGTCTTGCCGAAACTTACCGCTTCTCAGATTAGCAAGATTGAAGGTATGTTCTTTGGTTGGAAATTTCTAACTTTAATACGGATAGATCAGGAAATAGCAAAAAGGGCTGTAGCCATACAACGCGACTACAATATGAAAGCAGGCGATTCGATTCACGTCGCATCAGCGATTATCACGGGTGTTAATGAACTCCAAAGGTGGGATCGAGACTTTGAAAAAGTTGGACACCTGCTTTCGGTAACAGATCCTTCGTATGTTTCACCCGCAGGGCCATTGTTTACGACTGCTTCTTCTTTGGCTGCGGTTGCTGATCCTGAGCCGCCTTCTTCGGAGCCGCCACTAGCTTCTGAGCCAGTTCCCGAAAACGATTGAATTCTTCAGATGTTTTGCCAGATGTCTTTTTCTTCGGACGTGATTCAGTTTCCATACGATAAGTTTATGGCAAAAACCGCAACAAAACAATATATCTATATCGTTCAATCTTCATTGGAATCATCCAAGTGCAAAATTGGCAAGACTAATAGTTTTGAACGGCGATTGAAGGACTATAACAATATGACCGGCAAGTCGAAGGACAACAAATACAAATATTTATTTGTGTGCGAAGTCGGAGATATGACACCGGCGAAATATCAATTTCTCGACGATGCGAAAACATTAGTGGTAAGTGAAGGGTATATACCGAACGATTACAAGATGCCTTTCGCCGTGTCCGCTCGTCCTATTCTAAATGGGCTCCTAGAAAAGGGATTCAAACTTGTACAAAACAAAGAATATTATCCTTACATCAAAGGTAAAAAGAAATTTGCCAAAATTCTAGTTCAGAAATCTTAGCCAGCCTGTCGGGAACATCATATCAGGTTCTGGTGTGTCAAGTATATTATTGCCCTTATAACTGATAGATGAGAACTGATAAATACTCAGAACCTATCAGCTATCAGTTATCATTTATAACTTATTCCGGAATTTTCTTTCTATCGACGATGCGGCTGCCTGGTTTTGTGGCCGCAATTCCGATGGCGCACAGCGGGCAATCGTCCGGCGTATAGCTCGGCACATCGAGCCGGACAAGCTCGATACGAGGCACTCCGACATCAGCGGTGCCATTAGAACGGTCGATGATCGATGCCGCCGCAACAACCGTTGCCCCGTGCGATTCCAACGCGGCGATACACTCACGTGTGGAACCGCCCGTCGTAATTACATCTTCGACCACCAAAACACGCTCGCCTTCTGTTAAGGTAAAACCACGCCGCACGGTCATCACGCCCTCTTGCCGCTCGGTCCAGATAAACCGAACGCCGAGGGCCTGAGCCGTCGCGAACCCAATAACGAGCCCGCCGATCGCCGGTGACGCAACCGTATCAAATTGCTGTCCCGTCAGCCGCTCGGCGATCGCCCCGCCAAATTCCGCCGCATCCTCCGGCATTTGCAGAGCGAGGGCACATTGCAGATATTTCGGGCTGTGAAGCCCGCTCGACAAAATAAAATGCCCTTCGAGCAGGGCACCACAGTCTCTAACGCGGGTAAGGATTGAGTTTATTGAGTTCGTTGAGTCTATTGAGTTCATTGAGAATTTCGGAGATGTTGAGCGAGCGCCATTAACATTCGGGAAACTTCATCAAACAGTCCATATGCTTCGTTAAAGTCCTCCTTGCTAAGATTATGCAAGATCAAGAGCGACGTAAAGATGTGATTGTACTTCGGCCGCAGACCCGTGCGCCTGCACCAGGAATGAGCAAAGTCATTGTTCGTTCGTCGGCCGTTTCCTTCGGCAATATTTGCCATTACGGAAACTGAGGCCCTTCGAATCTGATTGCAAAGTCCGTAGCACTTCGAAAACTCGCCATTTTTCTTTAGTTGGTAGATGAGTTTGGTCGCAGCTCTGGCTTTTGCCAAGCCTGTATCTCCTCAAATCTCTTAAAAGTCGGCATCGCGCTCAACGAACTCAAAAAACTCAACAAACTCTGCTAAACTTCTCCTGTGACACCGTATCCTAACTTAATTTCCGAGTCATTGCTAATAAACGAAACCGTCGCATTGCTGCGTTCGTTTGGCGGCAAGGCGTCGGCTGTGAGCGTCGTCGATTTCGTGATGAAGATCCGAAAGCCCGACCCGCGGCTGGCCCGTTCACTCGTCGCCGATCTCATCGAACGCGACCCGCGGCTCACCTTAAATATTGACACAGTTGAGCTTGCGGATGGTGATTTTGAGGGCCGCGAACTGGCGGCGACTGAGTTTGTGGTCTTTGATCTGGAGACGACCGGGGCCAAGGCTCCGCCGTGCCGCATTACCGAAATTGGTGCATATCGGGTTAAGAACGGACAGGTTGCCGAAAAATTTGAGACACTGGTCAACCCCGAAATGCCGATCCCGTGGTTCATAACTCAGCTAACCGGCATTACCGACGATATGGTCGCGGAGGCTCCGAAATTTGCCGACGTCGCTCATGATTTCCTGAGTTTTATCGGCGATTCGATCCTGGTGGCCCACAATTCGGGATTTGACATGCGTTTCCTGAATTCCGAGGTTGCACGGGTCTTTCCCGACTATCGCGTTGCAAATCCATGCCTCTGCACCGTACTGCTGTCGCGAAAATTGCTGCCCGATATCGTCAATCATAAGCTCAAAACGGTTGCCGCCCATTACTCGATCGACCTGACAAATCACCACCGCGCCAGCGCCGACGCGTACGCGACCGCCCACATTTTTGTAAACCTGCTGGACAAACTGTACGACGGCGGCGTCAACGATCTCGCTGCCGTGCGAAAATTAGGATCACGAAAACACAGATATGTAAGATAGTTCGTTGAGTTCGTTGAGTTTTTTGAGTAATGGCTACTTTCAAACGATTCGAAGAAATACAAGCGTGGCAAAAGGCCCGGCTGGCAACAAAGAGAGTTTATCAGGTTTCGAAAAACTGTGAATTCGCCAAAGACTACGGGCTTTGCAATCAGATTAGGCGTGCCTCGGTTTCAGTAATGGCTAATATAGCCGAAGGGAACGGCCGAAGGACAAACAACGATTTCGCAGCGTTTTTGAATCAGGCTCATGGCTCCGCAGCCGAAGTTCAATCTCATCTCTACGTCGCCCTTGATCTGGGATATATTGGTCAGGTTGATTTCGACGAAGTGTACAATCTGTTTGACGAGATTTCCCGTATGCTTATGGCTTTAGCCCAACACCTGCGCAACTCTCAATGAACCCAACAATCTCAGCAAACTCAATGACTCAATGAACTCAATGAACTCAATGAACTCAATAAACTCAACAAACTTATCCCCGACGCCACGGGCCGAGATGGGCCTCTACAAACTGGACGCTTTTCCGTACGAATTCCCCGGCAGCGAGATCTGGGTCGAATTTGAAATGCCGGAGTTTACCGCCATCTGTCCGTTTTCCGATTTCCCCGATTTCGGCATTATCCGGCTCAAATATGTCCCGAACAACCTCTGCATCGAGCTGAAAAGCCTGAAACTCTATATCAACTCATTTCGCGAAGTTAAGATCTTTCACGAACACGTCGTCAATGTAATTCTCCAGGATTTTGTCGCGGCCTGCGACCCGTTAAAGGTCGAGATCGAGGGTGATTTTCACGTCCGCGGCAATATAAAAACCGTGGTTCGCGCGTGTTATCAAAAGGACTAAGCCCTAACGGCGAAAGTAATGAGGTATAGATATAGAACTTACGAAAACCCCAGCTCGACTACCGGGGATTCTCTGACATTTCCGCTCGTTAATGTGACCATAAAAAAGGACGAAAGACGATAAATATCGATTGCTTGGTAGATTCAGGTGCGAGTGAGAGTTTATTTAGTCTGGATATTGCCAAGTTGTTGGAGATTGATCTAGCTAAAGCGGAGACGCAGGACTATATAGGGATCGGAAATATAGCAATTACAGGCTTCAAAAGCTCAATTATGTTAAAACTCTCCGGTTTTGATACGTGGCTATCTTTTGAAGCCGGCTTTGTCGAACAAAACGAAATGCCCCTGCTGGGACATTCGGGATTTTTTGAAAATTATGAGGTAACTTTTAGAGCTTACCAAAATTCTTTTGAAATCAAGAGCAAACGATCAAAAGCGGATGGCCTGGTAAATTCTAGGCGATAAAAACTTTCTTTGTCGACGGCACCTTTCTAAAAGTAGGATTTTTAATTCCTTTTTTGTCGGCTTCTTCTTTAGCGTCGGTAATGCGATCGCCACTAGCGACGATTATCTCGTCGCGCCCTCGTTTAGATATAGCTATCCACTTATCTTCGTATTTAGCCATTTCTTTGGCCATCGCTATTTCACGGGCAGTAAATTTTACAGATCCTTTGGTCATTTTGCTCTGTATATACTTTACCTTATTTGATGCTTGGTTTTCGCAACAAGTCGGACGGTTTTCCAAAATTTGGCCGCCAATGACGCGGATAAGAAAATAAATTCTTCATATCTGCGTTATCTGCGTTAATCTGCGGCTAAAATTCCTTGCCATATGTGTTCCGCCCGGTTCCGGCCCCGCAGTCTCCGTTAAAGGCTTCTCCGTGTCCTCTGCGTCTTCCTCACGCGGTCTCTGCGTTAACAGTCCGGTAAACGCAGAGTACGCAGAGGTTTTCGCAGAGGACGCGGAGAAGACTGCCTCTCTTCTTGTACACCGCCACGAATTATTACGGCACCACAAGATTAGTCCTTTACAAATTTTTCTCTTTGTGTGTTTCCACACATATAAAATAAAAACCTGTGTTATACTTGTGTTTTCGTCGATAGTTTGATAGTCAACTATAAATTTGTTATAAAGATGGGGAGGATCCATGCCGCCGCCACGGAAGCGCCCTAGCGCTGCTGAAAAAAATTATTTACTCGCGAGTTTGTCTGGCCCGGAGTACGACCGGATCATAGACAAGTTAGAGCCCATCAGTTTAAAGCTGGGTCAGGTGATGCACGAGACCGGCGATTCAATGGAGTACGTCTATTTTCCGACGACGGCTATCATTTCGCTGCTGTGCATTATGGAAAACGGGGCGACCGCCGAGATCGGTGTGGTCGGCAATGACGGCGTGCTCGGGATCGAGCTGTTTATGGGCGGCGAAACCACCACCAGCCGGGCCATCGTCCAGAGTGCCGGACATTGCTGCCGAATGAAGGCCAAAGATCTAAAAGCAGAATTTACGCTCGGTGGTCCGTTTCAAAGATTACTGCTCCGATATACTCAGGCCCTGATCGCCCAGATATCACAGACCGCCGTCTGCAACCGCCTGCACTCGCTCGAGCAACAGCTCTGCCGCTGGCTGCTGCTTAGCCATGATCGTCTCAACTCTGACAAACTCGTGATGACCCACGATCTGATCTCAAACATGCTCGGGGTGCGGCGCGAGGGCGTAACGCTGGCCGCACAAAAGCCGGTCGCAAAGAGCCTAATAAAAAGCGTTCGCGGAACTATGACCGTACTCGACCGGCAAGGCCTGGAAAACGCCGTCTGCGAATG
>JANYIL010000097.1 GCA_025362075.1 Chloracidobacterium sp. | reverse complement strand
GCGAAAAGACCGACGCCACAAGTACAAGCGTGACAGTAAGTGCTAAACCGAATATATTCATATATTTCCAGGCGTCGCACCTATCAGCCGCAGATTATCTGTGCGGCGAGTAGAGGCAGCGTCAGTTCGTGATGTCCCGTGATCGAATACCCGCGGCCGGCCCCGTTCGCGGTCGGCCGGTGAACGACATTTGTCATTGGCCGGTAGCGCTGCACAAAATCGAAATTAGCCGTCGTAAAATCCTGCAATTCATGACCGAGGTTTCGCACCACGGTTATGGCTTTAAGAAATATCTCAGGCAAAACGACAGCGGAACCATAATTAATGTAGACACCGCCGCCATTTAATTCTTTAACGATGGAACAAATAAGCCTGAAATCGGTGTGAGACGCGGCCCCCAGCGCGGCACCGTCGCAGGACGGGTGAAAATGGCCGATGTCGGCCCCAATCGTGAGGTGGGCGGTGAATGGGATCTTATTTTGATATGCGTCGCATATCAACGACTTATCGGCGTGGGGTGGGGCTAACGCCGACACTGAGCGGCCCATTGCCTCGCCAAGTCCGACACCTTCGGCCAGCGCAGATTTTGCGGCGGCGTTTAGTATTTCTCCCGTCTCCCTGGCTGCCCCAAAATCGCCTTTACCGAGCGTCGCGTCAACATCCTCGCTAGTAAAACCGACCAAAGCTATCTCGGTATCGTGTACCAAAACAGAGCCGTTCGTCGCTATCGCGGTCACATATCCCCGGCGGGCGAGATCAATGACAACAGGAGCAAGGCCGGTCTTGATCACGTGCCCGCCAAAGCCCCAGATGATCGGTTTCCCAAGATCTCTGGCTCGACGGATCTGTTCGGCGAGGCCCCGCAGGCTGCGGATGGCGAGGATGTCAGGCAGTTTGCCGAGAAACTCGCGAATTGAATCGCCTTCGGCAATCGGGTGAGCAAATTCTTTCACGGTCACCTTGCTCGGGCGCGAGGCTAGATCGTAGGTTTGGATCCCGGCAAGATCGATCGGGGCAAGATCTTTATAAATCGACATGTCCTATCACGGTTTATGCGAAATTCCAATCATATCATACGAAAAACGGCGGCCGGAAATAGGATTCGTTGTGAAAAATTGGAACGTTCCCCACAAAAAGGGCGATCCGAAGACCGCCCTTAAAAGATGCACTTCAAACAAAACACCTATTCCAACCCAACAAAGTCCACATTGGTGAGGTTGCCGGTTAGATTTATCGATCGATTGGCAAACCTGTACAGTCTCGATATGACGCCCATGGTATAGGTCTTTCCGGTATCGACATTGTCAAACTGGTAGAACCCAAATGAGCTGGTCGTCGCCGTCCGCCGCACGCCGGTCGAATCCTGGAGGAAGACGGTCGCATTTCGGAGCCCCGTACCGCTCGGTGTTGTCACCCTGCCGCTGATCGAGGCTTGGAGTGCCCCGACCGTCACCGTTCCGTCCGTAGTGGGCGGAAACGGCAGATTGAAGCCATTTTGGTCGAACAACCCTTTGTTTACAGGGCTGGTGTCGAAGAAAACGGGTGACGTTCCCGGAGGGGCGGTCGGCCGCACGTGAAACTTTAGCGTTACGACACGCCTCGTTCCGGCAGTCAGGATCGTCGGCGGATTTGTATTAGCCCCGTTAAAGTTAGCAAGAATACCCAGATGGCCGGACGCTGCACCCTCGGCATTAATGTTTAGAGACGTACCGGCGGGGGCCCCGGAGCCGGGCGTGATATCAGGATTCGTATTTACGCCGCTGACATTACTGATGGTGAGGACCGCCCCGTCGAAAACCAGGCTGAACTGCAATCCGGCTTCGTCGCCCTGAGATTCAAGCTCGATATCGACAAAGACATCAGCATCGTTCGGCGCGGTAGCCGAGATGACCTTGACCGTGCGGGCGGCCGTGGCCGACTCGGGTTCGGCAGTCACGTCGGTACTGGTGACGGGCATATTCTCAGCACCGGGCGTCGGTACGCAGCCAAGATTGGTGATCGCGGCCGGGCCGCCGGCGGGGGTTGGATCCCATGTAGGCGTGTTCGGGTTGAAGTCGGTCAACGCATCGTGGCGGCCATAGGCGTCAATAGCCGTGCCGTCCGACGCTCCGAACAGACCGTCACCGAGGCCCGGCGTTCGCGGTCCGGCATCCAGCCTCTGTTGCTCATTAAGTGCCGGGTTAGCGGTGCCAGCAGACGGACAATCGGATCCGTTCAGGAATCGGATGTACTGGAGCTGGTCGCCGACATTGACATCACCATCACCAGTTCCCGGAACGCCGACCGTCGTGCGGTTGATGTCTCCCTCGAAACGGGGGGCCGGTGTCGGCGTCGGTGTCGGCGGAATCGAACCGGTCAGGTCAAAATAAGCAATCGGCTGATCGTGGTCGGAGATCCGGAGTTCATTGGTAAACTCATAATTCTTTACCGCAAAATCCGAATCGTCGCGAGCGTAGGCAAAACGAGTAACTTTTGCGAGCGCAGGCGGATTCACGATCACATGATCGAGCGTCTGAGCGTTTCCATCAAAGTTGTATGAATACTGTTGGGGCGCGGGCAGAGTATCTATCAGGTCCGTCTGATTGGGGTTGACGAGATCGGTGCTCGCAAGCGTCACCTGGCTCGCGGGGGCTGGTGTTCCCAGTATCGTTCCTATCGAATCCACATAGCCATCGTTAACTCTGAACGCGTTCATGTCGCCGACCGTGATAATCCATTCAGTTGGGTCGGCAGCCTGCCGTACCTGAATAATACCCGCGAGATCCTCGGCCTGAGCCCGGCGCTTGGCCCTGACGCGACCGCCCGCGGTGCCAGAACCGTCAACCGTGTTATCGTCGACACCGCTGAGTGACCGAAGGTGATTGACAATCACCGTAAACGCCTGACTGCCGCCGCCCGGACGTGGGGCTGTTGCCCTTAGCTGGAGCGGCGGACGGTCATTCAAAATGTCCTGGGCTAGGGTGTTGGGGTTTGTATAGGTCGTGGTCTTGTGAAGCTGGGTAACGTCAATGACGCTAATTTTCGACAGCTTGACCAGAAACCCGACATCGATCCCGCCAATGTCATTACCCTCCGCCAGGTATGCCATGTAATTGGGGTTACTGCCGCCGCCGCCAACTACGTCAGTGTTGATCTGCGTAGCCACCGTCTGTAGAGTCGTGAGGTTTTCCATTTCCTCGACCCCTATCACGTCAGGCAGGCCCTGGACCGTACGTATAGTTAACGATGCCTTAGCTACCCGTCGGGCAAACGCCCCCGCTGTAAGTATTGGATCGCTCGTACCCGGATCGTCCGCCGTGTCAAAAAAACGCTGCATATTAA
>JANYIL010000066.1 GCA_025362075.1 Chloracidobacterium sp. | reverse complement strand
ATAACGACCGAACCATCGGCCTGCTTGGCAACCTTGCCGGTCTCGACAATCAAGTCTTTTTGTCCTAACTTGATCGATTCACTCAAATATTTTTTTGTCATTTCTAATCCTTAATAAACACAAAGACGAAAAGGCATGCCGTGAAGCCCTTTCGTCTGAGGTAAAAAACTATTCAGTTATGCAAGATCCCAATGTATCCAAAGGCAATAAAGCTGTCACGTTCAGCAACCCCCGGCAATTTCTTCGAAGAATCTTTTTTCGTATCGGGCTCGAAGAAGCCCTAATCTTAGTTTATTGAGTTCGTTGAGTTTTTAGAGTTTATTGAGAAAGAAAAAAACTCTCTCAACGAACTCAATTGACTCAAAGAACTCAACGAACTCTACCGGCGTAGGCCGAGTTTCTTAATAATCTCGTGATATTCACCAATGTCACGTCGCTTGAGATAGTCAAGCAATTTACGTCGTCGCGAGACTAATATCAGCAAGCCGCGCTTTGAGTTGTTATCCTTTTTGTGGATCTTAAAATGGGCCGTCAGCTCGTTGATGCGCTGCGTGAGCAGAGCGATCTGTACCTGAGACGAACCCGTGTCCGATGTGTGTGTCTTGTAGTCGCCTACGATCTGTTCTTTTAATTCTTTAACTGTCGACATATATTTCTTGCCTTAATTAGCCTCTCCTGTTGCTCGCAGTAACTCCGTTCGTGATAGATCGGTAACCGCGAAAATTTAATTTCAAAACCTCTAACAACTAATTCTAATTGTTCCGATAAATCTAACATATCCAAGCACTAACAGCAATTTCCCTATGGCTTCAAACCGAAATCCTTGGGCGTGAATTTCTTACTCGAAGCAAGCGTGAACACATCGTCCTTAACATCGACCACATAAAGACCCTGTCTTTCGATCGCAGCTTTTTGCTCGGCGGTTACACCGACTGCTGCGATCATACCCACAAGCTTTTTGTCCCTGTGTTCGGGAAACAGTTGCGGAAAATTTGCCAGTTGCTTAAGAAAAGTTTTTATATCGTCATCGCAGAGTTTCGACTTGATCTCCACAACTACCGCCATGTTTTTGCCGCCGTTGCTATAGGCCAAAACATCAAGCTCGACAAATGAACCATTTTGCCGACGTTGTATTCGAGGTGCGACGGTATCCAAGCCAAAATCTTCGAGAAGAATTCTCTCAAGACTCGGTAAAAAAAGACCTTCGGTAAAACGCCCAAACGTGTTTCCTAACCAACCGATCTGCTGCCCCACTTCTTCTATTTTTCGGCTCATTTGGGCAACTACATCTCGAAGTTCTTGATCCGTCGTCATAACCACACCTGATGTTAAATTCTACCATTTAATGGCGGAGGAGAACATTATTCATACCTCGTACTTAAACTCTTCCATAAACTTGGTCGAGAAATTCCCTTTCTGAAAGTTTTCGTCGGCCATTATCTTTAAGTGGAGAGGTATCGTGGTTTTGATCCCCTCGACGACCATCATTTCTAAGGCACGCTGCATGCGGGCGATTGCCGATTCGCGGGTGCGAGCGTGGACGATCAGCTTTCCGATCATCGAATCGTAATACGGCGGCACGACATAGCCCGGATAAACGGCCGTGTCGACGCGAACGCCGGGGCCGCCGGGGATGTTGAACGCCGTGATACGGCCCGGGCTTGGGGTAAATTTAACGGGGTCTTCGGCGTTTATGCGGCATTCGATCGCATGGCCGACGATCTGGACGTCCGCCTGGGTGTACGCCAATTCATCGCCCATTGCGACGCGGATCTGATTTCTGACGATGTCGATCAACGTGACCATCTCGGTCACCGGATGCTCGACCTGGATCCGGGTGTTCATCTCCATGAAGTAGAAGCTGCCGTCCTCGTCAAGCAGGAATTCGAACGTGCCCGCGCTCGAATAACCGATCTCCTGACACGCCTTAACGGCGACCGCACCCATTTTTTCACGCTGTTCAAGTGTGATGACGGGCGACGGGGCCTCTTCCAATAACTTTTGGTGACGACGCTGGATGGTGCATTCGCGTTCGCCAAGATGGATGACGTTGCCGTGCTCGTCGGCCAAAATCTGGATCTCAATGTGTCGCGGACGCTCGATATATCGCTCAATATAGACCGAGCCGTTTTTGAATGCGTTCAGCGCCTCGGTCTGGGCAAGATCGAGGCTCGCTTCGACCTCTTCTTCGCTCCGCACGATACGCATTCCGCGACCGCCGCCGCCGGCCGCAGCCTTAATGATGACCGGCAAGCCGATCTCACGGATCAAGCCCAACGCCTCCTCGGTTGATTCGATCGGCTCTTTGCTGCCCGGCAGAATCGGAACCCCTGCAGCCGTCATCGTCCGCCGTGCCTCGACTTTGTCGCCCATCATCGCGATCACGTCCGGACGCGGGCCGATAAATTTGATATTGCAGTCTTCGCAGATCTTGGCGAATGTCGCGGATTCGGCCAAAAAACCGTACCCCGGATGGATCGCGTCGACATTTGTGATCTCAGCCGCGCTGATGATCGACGGGATGTTGAGATAGCTCTCGGCCGACGACGCAGGCCCGATGCAGATCGCTTCGTCGGCAAACCGCACGTGCAAAGCGTCGCGGTCGGCCTCGGAATGCACGGCGACGGTCTTGATGCCCATCTCCTTGCACGTCCAAATGATCCGGCAGGCGATCTCACCGCGATTGGCGATCAGAATTTTGCGAATTTCCCGCATAAAAAATGCCGTTCAAAGTTCAAGGTTCAAAGTTCAAGGTTAGAACAACCCGACTTTGAACCTTGAACTTTGAACCTTGAACTATTTCCTTATCCCAAACAGCGCCTGGCCGTATTCGACCGGCTGGCCGTTCTCGACGTAGACCTTTACGACCTGGCCAGAAACTTCGGCCTGGATCTCGTTCATCAGCTTCATCGCCTCGACAATGCAGACGGTCGTATCCGCCGAGACATTGCTGCCTTCGGTAACGTAAGGGTCTTTGTCGGGGCCCGATGAACGGTAAAACGTGCCGACGATCGGCGAGGTGATCTTAAATAGTCCGGCATCCGGGTCCGCGGCCTCAGCGGCAGGAGCAGATTCAGCGGCAGTTGCAGGGGCAGTTCCCGCGATCGCCGGAGCCGACGCTGGTGAGGCCTGATATACAGGCACACCTGCATTTTTGCTGAGCCGGACGCGGATATTCTCGTTTTCAAATTCGAAATCCGTAAAGCCGTGCTCGTTAACGAGTTCGGCGAGGGCCTGCAGCTCGTCCATATTGAACGAAGGCTCGATTCCCACCTGTTTCTTACTGCCCTTTTTCTCGGCCACTATTTCGCCGTCCTTTGCCTTTGCCGAAGCTGTATTATCGCTCATATGGCCGCTCCTTCATAAGAGTTTGGAGTTCCAACTTTAGTTGGCCTCAACGCTGCGGGGGTCAACTAAAGTTGGAACTCCAAACGTTTAGCCCTTAGCGGCCATTTCGCGGACGTTGTCTACGAGTTCGATAACGGCCATCTCGGCATTGTCACCCTGACGGCGTCCAAGTTTGATAATACGAGTGTAACCGCCATCGCGTTTTTTGTAACGCTCACCCAGCTCATTGAAAAGACGCTGGACAGCCTTAACACCGGCGGTACGTTCGATCTTATCCTTCGCCTCGCCCTTGTTTCCGCGAAAACGGCTCTGCTCGGTCTTGAAATTGCCGTTTCCGGCATGAAAAAACGCCGCCGCCTGACGGCGAAGGTGAACGCCGCGGAGAACGGTATCGTCGCCCTCAAGGTTAGCGGCCTTTTTCGCCATGGTGATCGCCTTTTCGATGAACGGACGCAGCTCTTTTGCCTTCGGAACAGTCGTGACGATGTGTTCCTTTTCCGCGTTGATCAGGGACGTCGCCATGTTGCGAAGCATCGACATGCGATGCGCCGTCGTGCGCCCTAGTTTACGATGTGCTTTTAAGTGTCTCATAATCTCTAAAGGATAAAGGCGAAAGGGTAAAGGCGAAGGGGGAATTTCTTCCAGTTTATCCTTTATCCTTTATCCTTAATCTAAATCTCGTCCGCCCGATCCCGGGATCGGGTTGCCCTGTTCGTCAAAATCCATTCCAAAATCGAGGCCCATGCCGTGGAGCATGTCCTTGATCTCGGTCAGCGATTTTTTGCCGAAATTCTTGGTGTGCAGCATGTCCTTTTCGCTGCGCCGGATCAGATCGCGGATCGAGCGGATATCGGCGTTCTTCAAACAATTGTACGAACGCACCGACAGCTCAAGTTCGTCAACCGATTTGTCGAGCAGATCGTTCCGCATCAGCGGCGGACGGGCAATGTCTTCAAATTTATATTCTTCTTCTTCCTCTTCGAAATTGATAAAGATCGACATGTGATCTTTGACCAATTTTGCGGCAAGGCCGATCGAATCTTCCGGTTTGACCGAACCGTCCGTCCAAACCTCGAGCGTCAAACGGTCAAATTCCGTATTCGAACCCTGACGCGTCTGGTCGACGTTGTAATTCACCTTTTTGATCGGCGTGTGAACCGCATCGATCGGGATGTAGCCGACCGAGAGGTCTTCGTCGTTATTGACCTCGGCCGAGACATAACCGCGTCCCTGCTTGAGACGCATCTCGATATTAAGGCTGCCGCCCGAGCTGACCGTCGCGATGTGGATCGTTTGATCGAGGATCTCGACGTCGCCATCGCCCTCGATATCGGCACTCGTCACTTCGCCCGCACCTTTTTTGCTGATCGAAAGCGTTTTCGGGCCGCTACCATGAAGCGTGATCGGCACCTGCTTTAGATTCAGGATGACGTCGGTTGCATCTTCGACGACGCCTTTGATCGATGAGAATTCGTGTTCGACGCCCTCGATCTTGACGGCGGTAATCGCCGCCCCCTCGATCGACGACAAAAGGGCACGGCGGATCGAATTACCGATCGTCGTCCCGAAGCCGCGTTCGAACGGGGCCGCGAAAAACTTTCCGTACCGGGGGGTTAATGTTTCCGTGTCGACGTTAAGCCGGCTCGGCATTTGGAAATCTGTCCAATTATTGCTTGTCATATTTGTTCTTGTTTAAAAAGGTCATACGAGTTGGCTTTGTCCCCGGAGCGTCCCTAGCAAGAACAACCTTTCGGCCCCGGCTACTTCAGCCAACTCTCGTTTTACTACTTACTGTAAAGCTCAACGATCAACTGCTCGTTGATATTTGCGTCGACATCCTGACGCTGCGGCAAACTCGCAACCGATACCGAAAGCTCTTTGCCGACAGCATTCAGCCACGATGGACGCCCGCGGCCGACCGCTGTCTGCCACGCGCCTTCGACATGCGTATTTGTCTGGCTGAGGCCTTTCACCGCCACGGTGTCGCCGGCCTTGACCTGAAATGACGGGATATCAACTTTGCGGTCGTTAACGGTAATATGGCCGTGGTTGACCAACTGGCGTGCCTGTCGGCGCGAGGTCGAAAATCCGGCACGATAGACAACGTTGTCAAGGCGGCGTTCGAGCATGAACAGCAGATTTTCGCCGGTAACGCCTTTCTGACGCCGTGCTTTTTCGAAATAATTGCGAAATTGTTTTTCGAGGATAAAGTAAATGCGCTTTACCTTCTGTTTTTCGCGAAGCTGTTCACCGTAACCGGCGAGCATCTTGCGGCGGGCAGCTCCGTGCTGTCCCGGCGGGTTAGTACCACGTTTCTCAATGGCGCACGACGGTTTGAAACACCGGTCGCCTTTCAAAAATAACTTTGCACCTTCGCGGCGGCACAGACGGCACACCGCATCTCTATATCTAGCCATAATTTGTTTTTTGCCTCCGTTATTTAACGGAAAAGTTTACGGGCAATGCCCTTCGTCCTTTCGATAATTAACTGATCTAAAAATCTTAAATGACCCAATGAACAAATGTTCAAATGAACCAATTTCTCAAACGCGTCTGCGTTTCGGCGGCCTGCACCCGTTGTGCGGGATCGGCGTCGCGTCGCGGATCGATGAAACGCGAATGCCGGCCTGAGCGATCGCACGGATAGCCGATTCGCGGCCGCCGCCCGGGCCCTTGACCCGAACCTCGACCTCGCGCATACCGGCCTCGACCGCCTTGCGGGCAACCTCTGAAGCGGCCTGCTGCGCCGCGAAGGGCGTACCCTTGCGGCTCCCACGGAAACCACGTGCTCCCGACGAAGATTGACCGATCAAATTGCCCTCGCCATCGGTGATCGATATCAGCGTGTTGTTAAACGACGCGGCGATATGAACGATGCCGTAAGGGATATTCTTTTTCTCTTTCTTCTTGTAAACCTTCTTTTTTACTGCTGCTTTTGCCATATTCTTTCGTAGTTCAAAGTTCAAAGTTCAAAGTTCAAAGTTCAAAGTTCAAAGTTCAAAGTTCAAAGTTGAAGAGTCAACCTCGAACCTGGAACTTTGAACTTATTTCTTACCTGGTGCCTTCTTCTTCGCGACGGCTGCTTTACGCGGGCCTTTGCGGGTACGGGCGTTGGTGCTTGTCCGCTGTCCGCGAACGGGCAGGCCGCGTCTGTGACGAAGACCGCGATAGCACCCGATGTCCATCAAACGCTTAATGTCCATCTGGGTGCGTTTTCTCAGATCGCCCTCGATATTGCCCTCGGCGTCGAGGATCGTGCGGATCTTATTCAACTGATCTTCGTCGAGGTCCTTGATGCGATGATTAATATCAATGCCGGCCTGTTCGAGGATCGCGGTCGCACGCGATTTGCCTATACCATAGATATAGGTCATCCCAATTTGTGCCCGTTTATTGGGCGGTAGATCAACTCCTGCTACACGAGCCATAATTCTCTCCAATTTGTGAACAGTTAACGGTAAACAGTTACGAAGCACAACCTCTTAAACCTGTTACGTATAACCTGTCACTGTTTACTATCCCTGACGCTGCTTATGCTTCGGATTCTCGCAAATTACACGAACTATGCCTTTGCGGTGAATAACCTTGCACTTATCGGACATTTTCTTTACTGACGGTCTAACTTTCATCTCAAAACTCCCGTGAATCGTGAATCGAGGAAATCCTTTCTCACCATTCACTATTCACTATTCACTATTTTTCGACATAACCAACAGGCGAACCGGTTGATTAGTTGGACAAACCGCTAATATTAACCCTTTTTAGCTCAATTTTCAAGTCACGCCGTGGCGATTTCGACCTGACCGTTTTGCCTGAGCCGTTTCTGCTCTTTCGTCAGCGTCAGTATTTCGGGGCCGTCAGCGGTCACGGCGAGCGTGTGCTCGGCGTGGGCCGATGGTTTTCCGTCCAACGTGACGACCGTCCATTTGTCGCTCAGCGTCCGCGTTTCCTGCGTACCGAGATTGAGCATCGGCTCGATCGCAAAACAATAACCCGCGCGAATTCTTTCTTTCGTACCCGCACGCCCGTAGTTGGGTATCTGAGGCGATTCGTGCATCAGGCGTCCGATGCCATGGCCCGTGTAATCACGGACGATGCCGTAGCCGTATTTGTCAGCGTGCTGCTGCACCGCCCAACCGATATCGCCGATGCGGTTATGGACAAGCGATGCCTGAATGCCGAATTCGAGACATTCCTCAGTCACGCGGATCAACTGCTTCAACTCATCACTAATCTCGCCGACCGGGACGGTGATCGCCGTGTCGCCAACAAAACCATCATACGTCGCCGCCATATCCAGCGAACAAATATCGCCCTCTTTCATCGGCGCAGTTTTCGAGAAACCGTGAACGATCTCTTCGTTGACCGAAGCGCAGATCGCAAATGGAAAGCCGTGATAACCGATAAATGTCGGTATCGCCCCGGCGTCGCGAATCATCTTCTCGGCGGCGTTATTGAGATCCATCGTCGAAACGCCCGGCTCAACCATCTCCCGTAAAATCTCGCGAACCTCGGCTATAAGCTCGCCAACGGCCCGCATTTTGTCGAGATCTTTTGCTGACTTCGCGAAGATCATAAGAGTTTAGCCACAGAGGTCACCGAGAAAAATTTAACAGGATAGACAGGATTAACAAGATAAAAGAAAACTATTAAATCTAGTCGCCACCAAGGACACATATCCTGTAAATCCTGTACATCATGTTTGAATTACCTTTGGCGTCACGGTGGTCAAACTATTCCCTCAATTTCTCGATAAATGTCCTCAATCTCACCAGTACCGTCGATCTTTTTAAGGCGGCCCGACCGTTCGTAATAGTCGAGCAGGGGCCTCGTCAATTCGTCGTATGTCGCGAGCCGCACAGTGACCTTTTCCTCTGAATCGTCCGCCCGTTGGTCAAGCACCGCATCCGAATGTAGATCACAGAAACCATCAACCTTTGGCGGCTTCGAATAAATATTATATATCTCGCCGCAAACCGGGCAGCTACGCCGTCCCGTCAATCTCTTAAGCAATTCGTCCCGTGAAACATCGACTTCGATCGCCCGTATTGTTTTGCCCTGTTCGGTCGCAAGCCCCTCGAGCTGGTCGGCCTGCACCGCCGTTCTCGGATAGCCATCCAATAAATACGTTCCAGCAGTATCGGGCTTTGATGTCCGCTCGCGAACGATCTTATAGGTCAGGTCATCCGAGATAAGCTTTCCCGACGCCATAATCGACTGCACCTCGTGTGCGAGCGGCGTATCGGCGTTTTTCATCTCGCGAAACATATTGCCCGTCGAGATCTGCGGTATCCCCCGGCGTTCCTGCAATAGCCTCGCCTGCGTCCCCTTTCCGGCCCCGGGTGCTCCTATCAAAACTATGATTTTACTCATATCTTTTCACCCCAAAGACATTAAGAAAAGAATTTTGCCACGAATTACACGAATTACACGAATAAGAAATCAATCCGGCTTCGTGTCATTCGTGTAATTCGTGGCTAAAAACTCCGCGTCTCTGCGGTTCAAACAAACTTAACTTCGCCTGCCGCGCAATCGCGAACCCGCTCCGAGAAATCCTTCGTAATTACGCATCACAAGCTGTGCTTCGATCTGCGATACGGTGTCCATCGCGACGCCGACGAGGATCAGCAGACTGGTACCGCCGAAGTAGAATTGGTAACCAAGACCGGTCGGGATCCAGCTAAGTCCTGGTGTCGCGGACATAAAGTTATCAACCGCGGCACCCACAAACGGCAAACGAGCGACCTTAAATCCGCTCAGCAGCAACTGCGGCAAAAACGCGACAAATGCCAGGTACAAAGCACCAACCGTAGTCAAACGGGTCAATATCGAGTTCAAATATTCCGCCGTCGGAGCACCCGGACGGATACCGGCGATGAATCCACCATGCTTACGCAGATTGTCGGCAACTTCGTCCGTATTGAAAATGATCGTGATGTAGAAAAACGTGAAAATAACGATCAGCGAGAGGAACACGAGTTCGTAATACGGATCGCCGCCGTGAAACTGTTGGAAAAAGTTATAAACCTTTGACCATGCCGAATCGGGATTTGCCGGGTCTGCCGGGAACGCCGAAAACAGCGTCTGCGGCATCGCCAGGACCGACGAGGCGAAGATCACCGGAATAACGCCGCCCATGTTGATCTTAAGCGGCAACGCCGTTTCCTGGCCGCGAAACGTCTGTGTACCGACACGCCGGCTGGCGTAGCTTATGGCTATATTTCGCCGGGCCGATTCGACATAGACGATCAATGCTATAAGAGCCACAAGCACAATCACGAGGAAGACCACTCCTATGATCAACGTCGTATCACCCGACCCAACACGTCCGTAGATTTGCTGGATACCACGCGGCAGGCCGATTACGATGCCCGCAAAAATGAGGAGCGAAATACCGTTTCCAACGCCGCGTTCGGTGATCTGTTCACCAAGCCACATGACAAAGATCGTGCCCGTCGTCAGCGTTACGACGATCATGGCGGTTGCCCACCATGTACCCGGAATGATCTGGTTTCGCGTCAGCCACGTGGAAACGAAAAATGTCTGAACCGCACACAGCACAACGGTCGAGTACCGCGTCCACTGGTTCATCTTCTGCCGTC
>JANYIL010000021.1 GCA_025362075.1 Chloracidobacterium sp. | reverse complement strand
GACCGGCGTCGAGATGTTCAAGAAGCTGCTCGATTCGGGCATGGCCGGCGACAACGTCGGACTGCTGCTGAGAGGCGTCGAGCGAAAAGAGATCGAACGCGGACAGGTCATCGCCAAACCGGGCTCGATCACGCCGCACACAAAGTTTAAGGCCGAGGCTTATGTCCTGACCAAGGAAGAGGGCGGACGACACACGCCGTTCTTTACCGGCTACCGCCCGCAGTTCTACTTCAGAACAACGGACGTGACGGGCGTCGCAAACTTGCCCGCCGGGGTCGAGATGGTCATGCCGGGTGACAACATCCAGATGGAGATCACATTGATCGCCCCGATCGCCATGGAAAAAGGCCTCCGCTTCGCCATCCGCGAAGGCGGCCGCACGGTTGGAGCGGGAACGGTTTCGGATATTGTTGAGTAAGCGTACGGCAGACTGTTAGTCTGCCGCTCGACAGGCTAACAGCCTGTCGTACGATGAGAAGATTATGTTAAACGAAAAGATTCGCATCAAGTTAAAGGCCTACGATCACCGCGTTTTGGACCAGTCCACCGCCGAGATCGTGGAAACGGCGAAGCGCACGGGGGCTCGGATCGCAGGGCCGATACCTCTTCCGACCGTCAAGAATAAATGGACGGTTCTCAGATCCCCGCACGTCGATAAAAAATCGCGTGAGCAGTTTGAGATCAGGACGCACAAGCGTCTCATGGACATTCTCGATCCGACGGCCGAAACGGTCGACGCGTTGATGAAATTGGATCTGCCGGCCGGTGTTGATGTAGAGATCAAGGCGTTCGGGAAGAATTAGTTGGAAGAGTTTATTGAGTTCGTTGAGTTCGTTGAGCAGAAGGCTCTGATTATCAACAAACTCAACAAACTCAACAAACTCAAGGAACTTTTATGATTAGCGGAATCATTGGTAGAAAACTCGGAATGACGCAGCTCTTTGCTGAGGATGGCACGGTAACTCCGGTTACGGTCATCAAGGCGGGACCTTGCGTTGTCATCCAGACGAAAAGTGCCGCCGGGCGCGACGGTTATAATGCCGTCCAGCTTGGATTTGTTGAGGACAAGCCGGTTCGTTTGAAAAACGTTTCGAAGCCGCTTCGCGGACACTTTGAAAAAACGGGCGGCGGCACGCCTCCGACTCGAGTTTTGAGAGAGTTTCGCCTGGGCGAAGAGCCGGATGCGGCGATCGGCGATCAGATCAAGGTCGACGTCTTTGCTGACGGCGACAAGATCGACGTCGTCGGTAAATCGAAAGGACGCGGTTTTGCCGGTACGATCAAACGCCACAATTTTCAGCGTGGCCCTGAGTCGCACGGTTCGATGAACGTTCGTGCACCGGGTTCGATCGGCCAGTCGGCTTATCCCTCGCGTGTTATTAAAGGAACGCGTTCGTCGGGACACATGGGCGACGCCCGCGTGACGGTTCAGAATCTGACCGTTGCAAAAGTGGATGTCGAGAATAATTTATTGATGGTTCGCGGTGCTGTGCCGGGGCCGAATGGTGGATTGGTAATAGTTAAGAAAGCGTAGTTCAAGGTTCAAAGTTCAAAGTTCAAAGTCGAAATCACAACTTTGAACCTTGAACCTGGAACTTTGAACTCGAACGGAGTGAGATATTATGCCTACCGTAAAGGTTCGCAATTTGAAGAATAAAGAGGTCGGCGAAGTTACGCTGAACGATGCCGTTTTCGGTGTCGAGCTTAACGAAGCCCTGATCCACGCGGCGGTGATGAATTATCAGGCCAACGGTCGCCAGGGAACTTCGGCGACGAAGACTCGCGGCAACGTGTCGGGTTCGGGCCGCAAGCTTTGGAAGCAGAAAGGAACTGGTCGAGCTCGTATCGCGTCGCTCCGGTCGCCTTTGTGGAAGGGCGGCGGTAATGTTCACGGCCCGCAGCCACGCGACTGGTCATATCAGATGCCCAAGAAAATGCGTCGCGGAGCGTTGCGTTCGGCCCTGTCAGAGCGTTTGCGTGAAGGCAATTTGCTGATCATCGACGAATTTACGTTCAAGTCGCCTAAGACCAGTGAGTTTGTCAGTACCGTCAGCGGACTCGCTCTTGCGACAAGTAAAAAGCCGGTCAAGACGTTGATCGTAGATTCGCTTGATAATCTGAATTTGATCCTGTCGTCGCGAAATGTCGAAAAGACCAAAGTTACAAATAGCTTTGGGCTCAATATTTACGACATCATCTATCACGAAAAGCTTTTGATCTCGCAGGCGGCACTCGAAGAATTGACAAGCTTGCTCGATCCGAAACGTGAGAGCGGAAAGGTTGCAGATGCGGTAGCAGAGGCAGTCGAAGAAAAGCCGAAAACGAAAAAAGAGGCAGCAGCGGGACCAGTGGCAGAAGCAGCGGCAGAGGCAGTGGAAGAAAAGCCAAAGGTTAAAGCCAAGAAAGAGGCGGCCCCGGCAGCGGAAGAAGCTGTAGAAGAAAAGCCAAAAGCCAAGAAAGCTGCAAAACCGAAAGCTGAAAAGGTTGAAGCCGCTCCGGCGGAAGAAGCACCGGCTGAAGAAAAAACTCCGGCGATAGAGACTGCTGAGGAGGCGACTGAAAATGAGTAATTTAGGTGTTTGGGATATTTTGAAATCGCCGGTCGTCACCGAAAAGAGCGTCATTCTTAAGGAAGATTCGACGGACGAGGATAGTGGCCGTGTCCAGGGCCAGGTATTGACCTTTAAGGTTGATAAAAAGGCGACCAAGCCGCAGATCAAATCGGCTATCGAAGAGATCTTTAACGTCAAGGTCGCTGCGGTCCGCACGATCCAGTATGACGGCAAGGTAAAGAAGCGCGGACGCATCGAAGGACGCAAAGCTGCCTGGAAAAAGGCTTATGTGACCCTCCGCAAAGGCGAGCCGATGGTTGATTACGCGGAAGCAATTTAGTGAATAACTAATAACGAATAGTGAATAGTTAAGGATCAAAACATTTTTAGTTTTTAGTTATTCACTTTTCACTAAGATTATGGGAATCAAGAGATTAAAACCGACATCACCGGCCAGACGTTATCAAACGTATCTGACCCGCGATGAGTTGACTAAAGGGGCAGTACCCGAAAAATCACTGCTCGAGCCTAAAAAGAAGATCTCGGGCCACAACAGCGACGGCCGCATCACGGTCCGGCGCCGTGGCGGAGGCCATAAGCGTCATTACCGGATCATCGATTTCAAACGTGATAAATCCGGCATTCCAGGCAAGGTTGCTCAGCTTGAGTACGATCCCAATCGCTCGGCCCACATCGCACTGATCAACTATCTTGACGGCGAAAAGCGTTACATAATCGCACCGCTTGGGCTTACGGTCGGAACGATGATCCTGAGCGGCGAGGAAGCCGATATTTTGCCGGGAAACGCACTGCCGATCAAGAATATTCCGCTCGGCACGCAGGTTCATAACATTGAGATGCGTCCGGGAAAAGGCGGCCAGATGGTTCGCTCGGCAGGTGGTTTTGCACAGATCGTTGCTAAAGAGGGCGATTACGCACAGCTCAGAATGCCATCGGGCGAGGTTCGGCGCGTGCCTGTTGTTTGTATGGCGACCGTCGGCCAGGTTGGAAACACCGAGCACGAAAATGTTTCGCTTGGTAAGGCCGGCCGCAGCCGTTGGCTCGGCCGCAGGCCCAAAGTTCGCGGCGTTGCCATGAACCCGGTCGATCACCCGCATGGTGGTGGAGAAGGTAAAACATCGGGCGGACGTAACCCGGTAACGCCGTGGGGACAGCCGACCCGTGGCTATAAAACCAGGCGCAACAAGCGTACGACCAATATGATCGTGCGAGACCGTAGGAGTAAATGATGAATTGTGAATTGTGAATGATGAATTAAGAGAAATTCACCATTCACCATTCACCATTCACAATTAAAATAAGATATGCCACGTTCATTAAAAAAAGGACCGTTTATCGATCTTAGCGTTCAGAAGACGCTGCGAAAAATATTAGAGGGCGGAGCAAAGCCGCAGGCCATTAAAACTTGGTCGCGACGTTCGACGATCTCGCCGGATATGGTCGGTTTGACCTTCGGCGTACACAATGGCAAACGCCACATTCCGGTATTTGTTACCGAGAATATGGTCGGCCACAAGTTGGGTGAATTTTCGCCGACGCGAATGTTTAAGGGGCACCCGGGAACGAAAGCGGAGAAAATGGCGAAGAGGAAATAATGGTGAATTATGAACGGTGAATGATGAATGATAGATCATTCCGGCATTCACCATTCACCATTCACCATTCACCATTAAGAATATGGAAGCTGTAGCAAAAACAAAATATCTAAAGGGTAGCCCGCGTAAGGCACGGCTCGTGATCGATCTGATCCGCGGGGTCAATGTTTCGAGAGCGTTGTCAATCCTGAAATTTACGGACAAGCGGGCCGCCGACCCGATCCAGAAATGTTTGAATTCGGCGATCGCCAATGCGACCTTCAAGGCGGAACAGCAGAATATCGCTATCGACCCCGACGATCTGTGGATACAAACATGCTTCATCGATATGGGCCCGCACAAGAATCGGAGCCGTATGCGTCCGGCCCCGCAGGGACGTGCATATCGTGAGCAGCGTCACTATTGTCACATCACGATCCAGGTGACGAGCGACGAAAAGCCGAAGACCGAGAAAGAATTAAAGGCAGCAGAATCAATGGCAAAGCGACCGGTCGGTAAAAAGATCGCCGCCAAGGCCGCGGCTAAGGAAGCTAAGAAAACAAAGGTTGAAAAGGTCGACGTTTCGGTCGAAGAACTGATACACACGCCGACGATCGTAGGAGAGGCGGACGTATTGGTCCCGACACCGGTCGAGCCGACAGCACAGGATATGATGGCCGCCGCCGATACAGTTTCAGGAGAACCCTCCGAGACACAGGAAGAGAATACGGTGCGTATCGCGTTAGAAGCTCAGGCAGAAGACGCTGCGAACACGGCCGAAGTCGCCGACGCGAAAAATGTCGAAACTCAGACGATGGCGACATTGAATGAGACGAAGCCGGCCGATGAGGTCATGGAAAAGACAAACGAGGATTTGGAAAGGCAATAGGCGAACGCCACAAGAGGCCGCCTAAAGGCGGAACTCCAAACGAAATATGGGACAGAAAGTTCATCCTTACGGCTTTAGGGTCGGATACAACAAAGACTGGCATTCGCATTGGTTTGCGAAACAGGAATTCGCCACATTTTTGGCCGAAGACCTCAAGCTCAAACGCGAATTGAAACGCAAATTTGCCGGCGGCGGCGTCTCGCACATCGATATTGAACGCGCGGCAGCCCGCATGAAGATCATCATTTACACCTCGCGGCCGGGGATCATCATCGGACGCAAGGGGTCTGAGATCGACAAGCTGCGCGAAGATCTTTCGCGTGACACGGGCCGCGAAGTGCTTATTTCGATCCAGGAGATCAAGCACCCTGAATTGAATGCCCAGCTCCAGGCCGAGAAGATCGCACAGCAGCTCGAAAAGCGTATCGCTTTTCGCCGGGCGATGAAAAAGACGATCGAGGAATCGCAGAGATTCGGTGCCCAGGGCATCAAGGTAATGATCGCCGGCCGTTTGAACGGGGCCGAGATCGCGAGAACCGAGTGGAATTTGCAGGGCCGTCTGCCGCTGCACACGCTGAGAGCCGATATCGATTTCGGATTTGCCGAGGCGCTCACGACATTTGGAATTATCGGCGTCAAGGTTTGGATCTATCGCGGCGAAATTCTCGATCCAAACGCATCGATGGCCCGCGGAACGACAAGCGATCCGATGAACGAGGTCAAGGTCGAACGCGGTGCACGACGCAATGATCGCGGTCCCCGCAGAGACGATAGAAGGTAGGGACTGATTTATTCATTTGGCCATTTATTCATTTGGTCATTCATGAATGAATAAATGAATCAATGATTCACTGAATGAATCATTTTGAGGTTTTAATTTATGTTACAGCCAAAAAAGGTCAAGCACCGACGAGTAATGAAAGGCCGCATGCGTGGGAAAGCCACCCGCGGCGAAAAGCTCAGCTTTGGTGATTTTGGTCTAAAGACATTAGAAGCAGCGTGGATCACGGATCGTCAGATCGAGGCAGCTCGTATTGCGATGACGCGTCACGTAAAACGTGGCGGCAAGATATGGATCCGCATTTTTCCGGACAAGCCGATCACCAAGAAACCGGCTGAAACACGCATGGGATCAGGTAAAGGAGCTCCGGATCACTGGGTAGCCGTCGTCAAGCCGGGCCGCGTGCTCTATGAGATCGAAGGTGTCGAAGAGGGGTTGGCACGCGAGGCTATGATGCTCGCGGCGCAGAAGCTGCCGGTCAAGACCAAATTTGTCAGCCGCGCGGACCTCGAGGGAGGCATAGTTTAATAGCATGAAACGCAAAGAACAAATCGATCAGCTCAGAGACATGAGTGAAGCGGAATTGACGGATCAGGCCGACGCGTTGAAAGAATCGCTGTTTAGGCTCAAGTTCCGCAAAACGCTCGGTGTTGGCGAAACGATCAATGATATTCGCCGTGAGAAAAAGACGTTGGCACGGGTATATACCCTGCTAAACACAAAGAAAGAGGCGGGGGCCTAATGCTCGGAGTTCCGCCTTTAGGCGGGAAGCCTGCTAAAGCAGGAACTCCAAACGAAAGAAAATGGTAAAGAAGAAAAAAGACGAAGAAGTCGAAGGTTCGGTAGCCGAAGAAACGGCGGCGGAAGAAGTTGCAGTGGCAGCAGCAGCGGCAGACGAAGAAGTTGCTGTTGAGGCTGCTCCGGCCGAAGAAGAGGCTGTTGTTGAAGCTGCTCCGGTGGCTGACGAAAAACCGAAGAAAGCCGCCAAGGCTGCTCCGAAAGAAACGAAAAAGGATGCCGAACCGGTCGCGACCGAAGAGAAAAAGATTCACAAGCGGGCTGAAAAAGTCGGTATCGTTGCGTCAGACAAAATGACCAAAACGGTCACCGTCCGCGTCGACCGCCTCGTCAAGCACCCGGTTTACCGCAAATACGTCAAAAAGCGCAAGAAATTTATGGCGCACGACGAAATGGGTGCGAAGATCGGTGACAAGGTTAGGATCGTCGAAACGCGGCCGCTGTCGGCAAGAAAGCGATGGCGCGTGGTGGAGATAATTCAGAAAGCGGAATTGTAATTTTCGATTGGTTCATTGATTCATTTATTCATTGCTCTGCTTAGAAATGAAAAAATGAAAAAATGATGAAATGAACAAATTATTAGGTCGGAAATCGAAAATTTGAGGTGATTTAATATGATTCAGATGCAGACCTCGTTAACGGTCGCGGATAATTCGGGTGCGAAACGCGTTGTGATGATCATGCCGGTCGGCGGTTCGACGGCTAAGATCGCACGGCTCGGCGATACCATCAAGGTGACGGTCAAAGAAGCCTCGCCGGACGGAACCGCCAAGAAAGGTAAGGTTTACAACGCCGTGATCGTCAGGACCAGGAAAGAGGTCCGCCGTAAGGACGGAACCTATATTCGGTTTGACGAAAACGCCGCGGTGCTTTTAAAGGACGATGGCTCACCGATCGGGACACGTGTTTTCGGCCCGGTGGCCCGCGAGCTTCGCGAAAAGAATTTTATGAAGATCGTGAGTCTGGCTCCAGAGGTTATTTAGTTCGGAGTTCCAACTTTAGTTGGCTCTTCGACGATCAGGAAGCCTGCTAAAGCAGGAACTCCAAACATAAAGAGATGAAAACGGAAAAGACAGGAACAGTAAATAGCAGGATCAAGCGCGGCGACCAGGTCGTATTTATTGCGGGTAAAGAGTTTAACCGCTACGACAGCGCCGGCAAGCGGCAGCCGTATCGCGGCAAGATTGTTGCCGTCGACGCTCGCAACCACAAGGTCAAGGTCGAGGGTGCGATGATCGTCAAACGTCACCGCAAACCGGTTCCGCAGATGAATCGCGAAGGCGGCATCTTCGAACAGGAGGCTTGGGTAAGCGTTTCGAACGTCGCGTTGATCGACCCGGAAACGGGAAACCCGACCAAGGTCAAGTACGAAGTGCGTGACGGGAAAAAGGTCCGCGTAGCCAAGAGCGGCAAGGTTGTACCGGAAATCGGCTGGGCAAAGAAAGAGGCCAAGAAGCAGATCGACGACGAGGCTCCAGCGGAAGCTGCAAAATAGAAAATGTTCGGAGTTCCTGCTTTAGCGGGCTCTTCGTAGGGCTAATTTAATTAAGGCGGAGCGGAGGCCTGCTAAAGCAGGAACTCCGAACAAAGAAAATGGCTAGATTAAGAGACAAATACAAAAAAGATATCGCTCCGGCGTTAGCCAAGGAGTTTGAGATCAAGAACCCGATGGCGATCCCTAAGATCGAAAAGATCGTGGTCAACATGGGTTTAGGCGAGGCTTCGGCAAATGCCAAGATCCTCGACGTTGCGACTGAAGAGCTGAAATTGGTAACCGGCCAAAAGCCCGTGATCACCAAGGCGAAAAAGTCAATCGCGGCGTTCAAACTGCGTCAGGGCATGGCTATCGGTACGATGGTCACGCTTCGCGGCGAGAGAATGTACGAATTTCTTGATCGCCTGATCTCGGTGGCTCTGCCGCGTGTTCGCGATTTTCGCGGCATCTCGGGCAAGGCTTTTGACGGACGTGGAAATTACACGCTCGGCATTCGCGAGCAGCTGATCTTTCCGGAGATCGATTTTAACAAGGTCGACAAGACCCGTGGAATGAATATTTCAATCGTGACAACCGCGAAGAATGACGATCAGGCCCGTTCGCTGCTAAAGGCGATGGGGATGCCGTTCCGAGCTTAGTTCAAAGTTCAAAGTTTAAGGTTCAAAGTTTTTGATCCTTAACTTTGAACCTTGAACTTTGAACCTTGAACTTAGAAAGTTATGGCAAAGATAAGCAAGATAGTTAAGAATAACGACCGCAAGGCCATGGTAAAGCTTTATGCTGTACGCCGTGCCGAGTGGAAAAAGATCGTCAATAACCCTAAATCGACAGTTGAAGAAGTCGATGCAGCGGTTGTTAAGCTTCAAAAAATGCCGCGTGACGCGAGCCCGATCCGGGTGCGCAACCGCTGTTCGCAAACAGGGCGTTCGCGTGGATTTTTGAGGAAGTTTGGGGTTTCTCGTATTGCATTGCGCGAACTGGCCCTCGAAGGCCAGATCCCGGGAGTTGTTAAATCGAGTTGGTAGCGTACGGCAGGCTGTTAGCCTGCCGGGAATCGACAGACTAACAGTCTGTCGTACTTAAACGGAGTTAAAAGAGAATGACAGATCCAATAGCCGATATGCTGACGCGGATTCGCAACGCTATACGAGCGAATCACACACGCGTTGATATTCCGGGCTCAAAGTTAAAGATGGAATTGGCCCGCATCCTCAAGGAAGAGGGCTATATCAATAATTACTCGACCAAGGGCGAGGGCGTTAAATACGTGATCCGCGTCTTTCTTCGCTACGATGCAAAGGGCGTTTCGTCCATCACGCATTTGTCGCGGGTCTCGCGTCCGGGCCGCCGCGTTTACGTCGGCTCCGATGCCATCCCGAAGGTCCTCGGCGGCTACGGCGTCAACATCGTTTCGACCTCGCACGGTCTCATGAGCGGAAAACAGGCCCGCCAGTCACACGTTGGCGGCGAGATCTTAGCGGAAATTTATTAGCAGTGACGAGTGACAAGTGACAAGTGACGAGTAAGACTCTTCACCTGTCACGCGTCACTCGTAACCTGTCACAAAAAGATATGTCAAGAGTAGGAAAAAAACCGATATCGATACCGTCAGGGGTGACCGTGACGATCAACGACTCGGAGATGGAAATTAAAGGGCCTAAAGGCACGCTGAAAACGCCGATCCCGGCGGGCGTCTCCTTTAAGCAAGAGGACGGGACGTTGACTGCGGAACGTGCGAGCGACGATGTCGCCGCCTTTCACGGCCTCGCGCGAGCCCTGGCAAATAATGCCGTCGTTGGCGTGACCGAGGGCTTTTCACGCGATCTCGATATCGTCGGCGTCGGTTACAAGGCCGATGTTCAGGGCAAGAAGATCATGTTCTCGCTCGGGTATTCGCACCCGATCGAATACGCTCTGCCCGACGGCATCGATGCCAAGGCTGAACGTGTCAATACCAAGACGTCGATCACCCAGTATCAGACGACCATCACGCTGAGCGGTATCGACAAACAGATGCTCGGGCAGGTTGCCGCCGAATTGAATCGGCTGCGTAAACCCGATGCATACAAGGGCAAAGGCGTCCGTTACGCGGAGAAGTTGTATAGGTTGAAACCGGGTAAGACCGGAAAATAGTTCAAGGTTCAAAGTTCACAGTTCAAGGTTGAAATCGCAACTTTGAACTTTGAACCTGGAACTTTGAACTTAACGAGGAGTTATGGGACAGAAAAGCAGATCAGATATACGGCAGGGCGTTCATAGCCGCATTCGTAAGAAAGTCAAGGGTACGGCCGAGAGGCCACGCCTGGCGGTCTTTCGCAGCCTGAATCACATTTACGCTCAGATCATCGACGACAAAAGCGGCACAACGCTGGCCACCGCGTCGACCACTGAGAAAGCTCTTGGCATCAAGGCCGGCGGCAATGTGGAAGCGGCAAAAGGCGTGGGCAAGGCGATCGCGGAACGTGCGCAAAAAGCTGGCATCGAGACGGTCGTGTTCGACCGCGGTGGTTATGTTTATCACGGCCGCGTAAAGGCCCTGATCGACGCGACCCGCGAGGCGGGACTTAATAAACACGAGGCAGCGGCGGAGGAGTCAGAACCGCCTGCGTAAGCGGGTGGCAAGAACGTAACTCCCGAAAGCGTTACATGCGGGCGGGCCGCCCGCGATCCAAATGAATTATGGCAATGAAAAAACAGAGAATTTCGGCAGGTGGATTGATCCTCAAGGACCAGTTGATCTCGATCAACCGCGTCACCAAGGTCGTCAA
>JANYIL010000273.1 GCA_025362075.1 Chloracidobacterium sp. | reverse complement strand
GCGTTGCTTGCCGTCGCGATGATCGCGTTTACACAGCAGCCGTTCATTTTGAATACGGTGATGCTTGCTATCGCTTGCGGGCTGGCTAGCGGCATAATCACGGCGGCCGTGACGGCGGTTTTGCTGCCGATCTGCGAGACGTTTTTTGGGATTCTGACCGATGTAAAGCTGCTCGAGCTTTCAAATGCGGATTTGCCGGTGCTCGGGCAGCTCGCGTTGCGTGCTCCCGGCACCAATCAACATTCGCACGCCGTCGGGCAGCTTGCCGAGGACGCCTGCCGAGTAGTCGGTGGTAACGGCTTGCTAACCCGAATTGGTGCCCTATATCACGACATCGGCAAAACAGCGGCCCCCGAGCATTTCGTCGAAAATCAATTAGTGAAAAATCCGCATGACCGCCTCAAACCAACCCAATCGGCCAAGATAATCATCAGCCACGTGACCTATGGCGTAAAGCTTGCCCGCGAAATGGGCCTGCCGGCCCGCATCATCGATTTCATTCCGCAGCATCACGGTACGCGCACCCTTCATTATTTCCTTAAAAAAGCTCAGGCCGAGGCCCACGACGAGAGCGAGATATCGGAAAATGACTTTCGATATCCCGGCCCCAAACCGCAATTTAAAGAAGCCGCGATAATGATGATCGCCGATTCGTGTGAGGCCGCCGCACGGAGCCTGGCCGAGCCTAATCGGGAAAATATCAGATTTATCGTGACTAAGATAATTGATGCGATCCTACAAGATGACCAGCTTGACGAATGCGACCTGACCTTGCGCGAACTCACCCAAATTCGTGAATCGATGATCAAATCGCTCGTCGCAATTTACCATTCGCGCGTCGATTACCCCGGTTATGTGCCGCCAATCTCTGGCGGATTCAAGGCCGTCATCTCATCCGAGCTAGAGAGCGAAGAACGGGGCTTTAAGTACACAAACCCGGCGGACATCCCGGTTTCACCCGGCGGCGAGATCGAGGATGAGGCCATCGACCGATCGCACGAGCCGCGTGCGGACGCAAAGACGGCCAAATAATTTTCGTGCATCCGGAAAGGAGATCGGAATGCGGGGCATCTTGGCGATCAATCTGCTGATGTTCGGGCCCCTTTTTGCGGTTATGGCGTACTTCACATTTCTGCCGCCGATCGTCTGCACGGGGCTGATATTTCTTAATTTCTCGCGGCTTTTATCGTAATCCCGAAAAGGGAACCGGCAGTTTGATCAGATCTTACCTTTTAGCTTTTCGAATGTAGTTTGTAGCGTTTCGGGGATGGTCCGGGTCTGGCCTATCGCGGTCATGAAATTCACGTCGCCAGACCAGCGGGGAAGGACGTGCATGTGGTAATGATCGGCGACGCCGGCACCCGCACTTTTTCCGAGATTCATCCCGAGATTAAAACCTTCGGGGCTGTAAGCCTCCGTCAGGGCTGCCTGAGACGCCTTCATCAACTCCATCATCTCGTCGGTGGTTTGTTTGTCGGCTTTGCTGATGAGATCGAGGTGGGCGTAGGGAACGATCAGTAGGTGGCCGGTGCCGTAGGGATAAATATTGAGGATGACAAAATTAAACTCGGCCCGCTTGAGAATAAATTTTTCCTCATCGCTAGCCGAGCTTTTTAATATCTCGCAGAAAACACAGCCGCCCGTCTTAGCGGCTTCGCTGCCCGTTATGTAATCGTATCGCCACGGACTCCAAAGTAGATCCACGGTTAGCCTTTGTTAATAAGTTCCTTTAATTCTTTGCCCGGCTTGAAATAGGCTACGCGTTTTGCCGGGATGTCCACTGCGGCACCGGTCTTGGGGTTGCGGCCCTTTCTCGAATTGCGTTCGCGAACACGGAAGCTGCCAAAACCGCGAAGCTCGATCTTCTCGCCCCTATTTAGGGTCGCCGTAATGCTGTCGAAGATGATCTCGACAAGCTGTTCGGCATCCTTTTTGGTCATGTCCGCTTCCTTGGCAACTCTTTCAACTAGATCAGCTTTTGTCATTTCCTTTTATCTCTCCGGAGATTTTTTCCCGTACTGCCCTTGAAAAACTTGCAAAAAATAGTCGCAGCTTTACGCTGATTTCTTTTCGGTTTCCTCCGATTTAGTCTCATCCGCAGGTTTTTCCTCAGATGCGGCGGTATCGGCAACGGGAGTCTCTTCCGTCGCGGCGGTGGTTTCGTCAGACGGTGCTTCGGCGTCGGGCTCAGTTGCGTCAGTAGCCTCGGCTTCGGCGACCGGTTCGGCTTGGGCGACCGGATCGGCTATCGTTTCCGGATGAACGGCTTCCTCAGCGGGAGCAGGTGTTTCTTCAGGCACCGGAGCTTCGTCAACCGCCGGCTCATCGGAAGCCTCAGCAACGGTTGTTTCTTCTGCGGCCGGAGCGGCTTCTGCGGTCTCGGCTGCCGTTTCGGTTACCTCTACAGGTGCCTCACCCGCTTCGGCCTTGGCGGCGGCTTCGGCTTCGGCAGCGGCGATTTCTTCAAATTTCGCCACCTTAGCCGCTTTCTTGGCCTTTTTCACTTCCTTTGGGTCTTCGGCAACTTCTTCGGCCGGAGATTCGGCCGCACTGCCAAACTTCAGGTTGGCAAGCTCGCCAAGCGACGCCATACCGCCTTTCGCAACGCTCGAATAGGTTTTGGTATCCGCATATGGCTCTTCGTCCTCTTTGCCCACAGCTCGATGAGAGAGGCCGATCTTTTGGTCGGCCGCCTCGATACGGAGAATCTTGAACTGCATTTCCTGGCCAAGTTTAGCAACATCTTCGGCGCGGTCGACGCGTTCGTCGGAGAGTTCTGAGATGTGACAAAGTCCCTCGAGACCTTCGCCCAACTCGACAAATACGCCAAAATTGGTAAAACGCGAAACCTTGCCGGTGACGACATCGCCGGGCCGATGAGTAGCGACAAAGCCTTCCCATGCGCTGGGCGTGAGGTCTTTCATGGACAGCGACAGGCGCTGGCCGTGCTTGTCGATCGACGTGACAATTGCCTCAACTTCCTGATCCTTTTTGAGAACATCCTTAGGGTGCTTGATCTTCTTGGCCCATGAGATGTCAGATACGTGAACGAGGCCATCGATGCCTTCTTCAAGCTCGATAAACGCTCCAAAATCCGTCAGGTTACGGACGCGGCCGCGTATTTTCGAACCGACCGGGTAACGCTCGTCGACGTTGTCCCACGGATTAGACTGAAATTGCTTCATGCCGAGGCTGATGCGTTTTTCGACGGTGTCAACGCCAAGCACCTGGACCTCGACTTCCTGGCCCTTGTGAAACATTCGCTTCGGACTCTGCGCGCGGCGTGCCCACGAGATCTCGGAAACGTGAACCAGACCCTCAACACCCGCCTCAAGCTCGACAAATACACCGTAATCGGTAACTGACGATACGATGCCCGTGACCTTGGCGTCCGCCGGATAAACCTCGACGACCGTCGACCATGGATCCGGCAGGAGCTGTTTATATCCGAGCGAAATTTTTTCTTTTTCGCGGTCCATTTTCAGGACCTTGACCTGAATATGGTCGGCGACCTTAAACTGGTCCGCCGGATGATGCAGACGGCCCCACGACATATCGGTCACGTGGAGCAGGCCATCGAGGCCACCGATGTCGACAAAAGCTCCGTATTCGGTAAGGTTCTTGATCGTACCTTCGACGACGTAGCCGATATCGAGATTGGCAAGCGTTTCGGCTTTTTGCGCGTTGACGACCTCGTCGGTCAGCACCTTGCGGGATAGAACGATGTTATTTCGGCGGCGGCTGAATTTGATGATCTTGGCCTCGATATCATGGCCGATGTAGGTGTCAAGCCCCCGGATAGGCCGCGAATCGATCTGCGAACCGGGTAGAAACGCCTCAATGCCGTTGAAATCGACCCGGAGCCCGCCCTTGGTCTTATCGACAACGCGGACCGTGATCGGCGTTTCCGAGTTAAACGCTGCTTCGATCTCGTCCCATACTTTAATACCAAGAGCGTCGGTTCGCGACAATTGCGGTGCCGAATCGCCGGCCGGAGTGTTGCGAATGACGACCTCGACGGTCTCGCCGACCGTTACCATCATCGTGCCGTCTGGGGCGGTAAATTCCTCGACCGGGACAAAACCCTCGGATTTGTAACCAAAATCAATCAGTATGCCGCGATCGGTGATGCCGACGACCTTGCCCTCGACCAGTTGGCCGGGGTGGAAAACGGTCTGTTCCTGTTCGAATTGCTCAAGGATCGCCCCAAAGTCGATGTCGGTCGACGCCACAGCTTCTTCAGCGGCGGGAGCCTCGACCGGAGCCGTCGGGGCCTGAGCCTGCACGGGTTCCGGTGCCACAACCGGCGCAGATTCGGCCTCGACCGTCGAAACTTCTTCTGCGACGGGTGCCGGCGTCGCTACTTGTGCCGGTTCGGGTTCGGCCGCTGGCAACTCCGCGATATCGGGAGCAGCCTCGGCGACAGCCGACGTTTCCGGAGCGGCTTCGATGTCGGTTTCAGCAGCCGGTTCAGAGGCGGCGGTTATGGTTGATTCTGGTGTTTCAATCGCTGTTTTCTCAATCGTTGCCGATTCTTCAGCGTCCTGGGTTGCCTCGTTTATCATTTACGCGTTTATTAAATTCCTTCCTAAATTACTCTGCTTAAAGTTACTTACCAACGTCCGATAAGCCGAAACGCGTAGATCGCGGACGGCAAATACCAAACAACAAAAACGGCGAATACGCATTCCACTACCAGAATGCGGCGGCGGGCAACGATGTCTGCTCGTCAATCCGGCATTTCCGCTCGTCGTGGTAAAACTAAAATTTACACGCTCAAAGGCTTTGATGTCAAGACTTGAACGCGGAAAAACATTGAAAAATCTACATTTAGCATTGTTCGGTGCCAATCCTTAACCACGCGTGATCATATCGCTGACGGTGCCGACGCCGCTGGATTTTTCCATTTCTTCGCGGGACGAGGTGGTCGTATTTTGGATACCGGCGAGGCGGAGGCGGAATTCGTCCGGGTTGGTCGAACCGCGCAGGGCTTCGTCGAGGGCTATGAGGCCTGATTGGTATAGGTAAAAAAGCGACTGGTCGAATGTCTGCATGCCGTATTGGGATGTGCCGGCGGCGATGGCGTCACGGATCGAGGCGGTCTTGTCCTCGTGCAGAATGTAGTCGCGGATCAGCGGTGTCGACATTAACACTTCGACGGCCGGGATGCGGCTGTTGCCCTTGGCCGATTTCATCAGCCGCTGCGAAATGACGGCTTTGAGCAAGCCCGCGAGCTGGATGCGGATCGATTTTTGCTGATACGGTGGAAATGCTGAAATGATTCGGGTTAGCGTTTCCGGAGCATCGGTAGTGTGGAGAGTCGAAAGCACCAAATGGCCCGTTTCAGCGGCGACGAGAGCGGTTTCGATAGTTTCGAGATCACGCATCTCGCCAACGAGGATTACGTCGGGGTCTTGGCGCAAACTGCCGCGCAACGCCTCGGCAAACGAGCGCGTATCGACATCGACCTCGCGTTGCGTAATAAAAGACTCTTTATCTTTGTGGAGAAATTCGATTGGGTCCTCGATCGTGACAATGTGGCAATTTCGTTTTTGATTAATGTGGTCGACAATGGCCGAAAGCGTGGTAGATTTTCCCGAGCCGGTCGTTCCGGTTACGAGGATAAGGCCGCGATTTTCCTCGGCCACCGTATTCAGGATCGGGGGCAGGCCGAGATCCGCGAAGCTGCGAATCGTGTCCGAGATCATGCGGGCGACAATGCCAATCGAGTTACGCTGCTGAAAGATATTGACGCGAAAACGCCCCAGCCCCGACACTCCGTAACCGATATCGACCTCGTAGGCCTCCTTAAAATGCTGTTTCTGGCGGTTCGACATCATCGAAAATGCCATTTCGAGCGTTTCGTCCTGCGTCAGGCGGCTGACACCGGACAGTGGCTTTAACTCGCCCGTCACCCGAATTACCGGAAACGACCCGGCCCGCAGATGCAGATCGGAGGCGCCAAAGCTCATCGCCATTCGCAGAAGATCGTCGATCCTGGTTGCCATAAATGAAGAAGGTCAAAGGAGTTGCGGCCAATTTGGGATTGCGTGAAACCTACCGACGCGCTCGGCAACCGTAACTGTCTAAACCAAGTTTAACGCGTATCAAACGCTGGGGTCAATCAATTTTTTGGCCCAACTTGTGAAGCCATTAGGCACCGCGCCCTTGCTTGGAAGTAGTTGGGACAGATTAGGCAGGCCTTTGGTCAAAACTCGACACATCTTGCCGAAGCGCGTAAAATCAAAGTTTCACATGAATCAAATAGGGAAAATTACGCGGATCGAACCGCCGTTTGCGATACCTGGCGGCGAGATCATAATTGAATGTGAAGGATTTAGGGCAGGGCACGGGGAAGGCACGCGAGTTTTTGTCGGTGAAGAGTCGTGTCGTATCGTAGCGGCTTCGTCTAAGCGCGTATTGGCCATCGTGCCGGAAGGCGACGGGGAAGGGGGCACTCAAATTCACCTCGAAAGCGGGGGCAAGCGGAGCGAGATGTTTCCGATTGTCGTCGGCAAACTGCTGGTTGGCGGTATGCATATCGTCGCCAATCCGGCGGTCGATCCACACGACGACGCCCTTATTCTGACGCGCTCGGGTTCGCGTGGGCAGCATTTGACGGCAACACTGTTTCGGCTCGAACCGGACGGATATCTCGACGAATTGCCTGAGGCGATACTCAATCCGACGGGCATCGCCTTTGATAAGAACGGGCAGATGTTCGTGACCAACCGGGCACAGGGTGAGGTCTACTCGATCGGGCGTGAGGGGACAACATCGGTCTATGCGACGGGGCTGGGCATTGCCTCGGGACTGGCATTTGACGCCGAGGGGCTGATGTACGTTGGCGACCGGTCGGGGACGATCTACCGGGTTCGTGATTTTGCCGAGGTTGAGACCTTTACGGTTATGGAACCATCGGTCGCCGCGTATCACATGGCCTTCGGGCCGGACGGCAGGTTGTTCATGACCGCTCCGGGACTCGCGAGCCATGATGCTGTTCATGTTATCGACAAGGAAGGCTTTGACGAGAAATTCTTCCGCGGCCTCGGCCGTCCGCAGGGCCTGGCTTTTGATAAAGCAGGCAATCTCTACGTGGCCGCATGTTATCAGGGCCGTCACGGCATAGTGAAAATTGCTCCTGATGGCTCGTCCGCCGCGCATTTTGTTGCCGGAAATAACGTCGTCGGATTGTGTTTTACCCAGGCCGGCGAGATGGTCGTGGCAACAAACGACAGCGTTTATTCTGTACCGTGCGGGATCGAAGGGACGCTGCTAAAATAATTTCATTTCGCATATTTCACAAACTCGTATGAAAACTACCCTAATAGCTATTTTATTGTTTGTTTCGACGGCCTTTGCTCAGGGTAATGCGCCGCAGGGTAAATCATGGCAGTTTGTTTTTTCCGGTGATTCGCGCAACTGCGGCGATATCGTGATGCCGACCATCGCACAGGATATGAGCAAAACGAACGCCCAGTTTTACTGGCATCTTGGCGATCTGCGGGCGATTTACGATTTTGACGAAGACATTATGAATCGGGCAGGGGCGAAACGGCCGACGATCAATGATTACGAGAACAGCGTCTGGCAGGACATGATCGTCAGCCAGATCAACGCCTTTAAGGTGCCTTTTATGCTGGGTATCGGCAATCACGAGACGGCGGCTCCGAAAACGCGAGCTGATTACCTGATCCAGTTTGCCGATTGGCTGAACATGCCCGTTCTGAAAGAGCAACGGCTCAAGGACGACCCAAACGATCACAAATTACGGGCTTATTTTCACTGGCAGCGTGACGGCGTGGATTTTATTTATCTGGATAACGCGACAACCGATCAATTCGATGCGGCCCAAATGCGATGGTTTAACCGTGTGATGGATAGGGCTGACGCCGATCCGACGATCACAACTGTCGTCGTCGGCATGCACGAGGCATTGCCGGACAGCCTGTCGTTCGACCACAGCATGAGCGATTACCCGACCGGTGTGCAGAGCGGACGGCTTGTTTATCAACGATTATTGAAGTCGCAAAATCAGGCAAAAAAACTTGTTTACGTATTTGCAAGCCATTCGCATTTCCTGATGGATAATATTTTTAATAGTGAGTATTGGAAGGCAAACGGCGGCGTTCTGCCCGGTTGGATCGTCGGAACCGCCGGTGCCGTCCGGTACAAATTGCCCAAGGATACGGAAAAATATTCGCCGATCGCGAAGACAAATGTTTACGGCTATATGCTCGTCACGGTAAATCCACCCGGCCAACCTACGGGTTCGATGAAATTTGATTTTCAAGAGCTAAAAGAAACGGATGTGTCGGCGGATGTTCAAACAAAATTTGGTGCCGACCTGGTGCATTGGTGTTTTGAGAAGAATTCGCAGGCTCCCACACCGTCATCGACACCGGGAAAGGCAAACTAACGGATACCTAAAGATATTTAATGCAAAACCGCAAAGTAGCAAAGACGCAAAGATTCTAATGATTAGATCCTTTGCGTCTTCGCGTAGTGTAAACCCAGTCGCTACCGCTCCCGGTTCAGACAAGAGTTACGGATTCATCTTCATTGTGTCGGTCATTTGCTTTGGCGACATAACCATCGGAAGACGGCCATCGGCAAATTTTGTCAGGTCGAGAAAGTCTTTATCCTTTACGATCGACGCAAAAACGGCGTCAACTCTCGCTTCCATCATCTCTTTGGTTCGGACTTCCTGATAACGCTCATATTTGTAGAAATGGCGTTTGAGCAGATCGAGGGCTTTTTCTTTTTGACCGTTTTGAGCGAAGATCGCGGCCAGATTGTACGATGCGGGCAGCAAATTCATATTTGCCATGGCGATCTTTAGAGCCTCGTCTTTCTTGCCATTGGCGGCCATGAAAACGGCTGAGAAAACGAGATTATACGGATCGTTCGGGGCCATCGCCATCGCTTTTTCGGTGTAATACGTGCCTTTCTTGAGGTCACCTTCGGAATTCCAGTAGACGGCGAGGTTGCGGTAGGCGAGTGCAAGCGGGTAAACCGCGAGCGAATCTTCCATCAAATGCATGCCTTTTAGGAATTCGCGTTCGTGGATAGTGATCTTGCCAAGGCCATGCATAGCAACCGCTCGCGAAAGCGGATCGGCCGGCATATCGAGTATCAGGTGAAATAAGTCTTTCGCCTTTTTCCAATCGCCGATATGATGGCGGTAAAGTTCGCCCAGGTAACGCAGTGGTGTCGGGTCAGCCGGATCCATTCCGGCGGCTCGGGCGTAAAGCTTTTTGGCAAGAATGTACTTTGCAGCATTTTCAGCGACTAGGCCCTGTTTCATCGTCCGCAATATTGCTGCACTGACTTTCGGATCGAAATTTGGAGACGCCGGTGTCTCACCGACATTTTCAACACCGAGTTTCGTTAGCTCCTTTGCCGCGTCTTTTGCAAGGGCAGGAAACATACATCGTTCCGCGACGACCGACTGAAGTGCCTTAATTGCGTTTTCTTTATCGCCCGCTGCGGCCTTGGCCTTGGCGTCCTTTAAACTGTTGTCGAGATTAGCTTTACGTATCTTCACCTCGCCGCCGACGAGCTTTTCAATATCAGCTACCGCGAGTTTTCCGCCCTTATTTTCGGCTTTGCTGATCGTTGTGCCATCCGGTGTTGCAAGCACGGCTACCGGTAATTTTGATTCGCCGATAAGTTTATCGGCATTTGGAACGCCCCCGTCCGCGAGCTGCATCGTCACGCACTGGCCGGCATATAGCGACAGGTCACGGGATTCGCGAAGGCTCGATTTTTGAATTTCTTCTTTGGATGCCGGGAACCAATAAAGGACGAGACCCGCCGTGGCCACGGGACCCGCGGTTTTGGGGTCACGAATCTTCCAAGGCACATGGTAAACAACCGGGTCGTTGCCGCCACTGCTCCCTGAACCGCTACCGGACATGCCGCCGCCTCCACCTCCGCCGCCTCCGCCGCAAGTGGCCCAGACGGGTGTGGATACAAAAACAAAAACAAGTAGAAAAGTGACGCCGCGAGCTAAGATTGTTTTCATGGCCGTGATTTTAACAGACTCCCCACGGGCGAGTCCACCAGATTTCCTTGCCTAAATATGGGCATTAAAATTAAGATGTTCCTAAGTCGAACTGAAAATGAAAAACAAGATTACGCTTTCAATGATGCTCGTTACCGTCTTTTCGTTTGCCTGCGACCGGGTCGAAAAGCTTACTAACGGCTTTCCAACGCCTCCGCCCGAGGTGACAACGCCGACCAAACAGCTTTCAAAACTTGACCTCAAACCCGACGCCGAGCTTCAAAAGCAGATCGTGGCCATTGCCGCAGAGGCAAAAGGAAAGGTCGGGGTCGCCGTCGTCCTGCTCGAAACCGGTGACTCGGCATTACTAAACGCCGAGCAGCATTTTCCGATGCAGAGCTTCTACAAGCTGCCGATCTCGATGGCGGTTTTGCAATCGGTTGATGACGAAAAACACGCGCTCGACGAGCAGATCGGTATTCCGAAAGAAGATATGGCCCCTGCGAATATGTATTCGCCGCTTCGCGACAAATATCCCGATGGGGCGACGCTGACGCTGAGCGAACTGATCGAGTACGCGGTTTCGCAGAGCGACAACACCGCATGCGACGTGCTGATCCGTCTCGCGGGCGGGACCGACGCAATCCAGCAATACCTCGCCGCCATCGGCATGAAAGATATGAAAGTCGCCAATCCCGAAAGAGAGATTCAGCAAAACTGGCCATTACAATACGAAAACTTTGCGACCCCAAATGCCGCCGTCATGCTCCTTCGCGACTTGTACGAAGGAAATGGCATTTCCGAAGCGAACCGCCCCGTCCTGCTCAAAATCATGGCCGACACCACGACCGGCCCAAAACGGATCAAAGGCCTGCTGCCCGCCGGAACCGCCGTAGCCCACAAAACCGGTACCTCCGGCACCCAAAACGGCATCACCGCCGCGACTAACGACATCGGCATCATCACCCTGCCAAACGGCAATCACATCGCCATCGCGGTATTTGTTTCCGATTCCCCCGCAGACGAGAAAACACGCGAAGCCGTGATTGCAAAGATCGCGAAGGCGGTGTGGGATAAGTGGAGCACGCGGGGCATGGCGGAGAAAAAGAAGTAGCCACGAATGCGCGAATAAAAACATTAAAGAAATTCGTGCATTCGTGGCTAAATTGTCTTGGATCGAAAGTTACGGCTTAGCGGCTTTCGCGTCCGCGATCCTTTTTTCCAGAGCTGCGATATCAGTTGCTTTGACGTTAGAATCACCCTTGCCGACCACGACGGCTTTTTCACCGGCGGCGATGCCTTCTTGATTGCGTCCGGCGGCTAAAAGGATCTGAGCCTTGCGCGACATGTTGGCGAAATTGGGCTTGGCGGCGATGACCATGTCGATAGCCTTTAGCGATTGGTCGATCCATTTGGACGCGGTTTCCATGTCCTTATTCGAACGAGCGTAGCCAGCGGCATTCATTGGCGTTTGCCAATCGTCAGGTTTTGCGGCCGCGACGACTGTGCTAAGACGGGCTATAGCCTTTGCGGCAACGTCCGGGACCTTGACTGTGAACGGAACAACGGCTTTATCCCAACGAAGAGTAACATTGGCCGAATCTTCCGAAACACCGTCAATCGAATAGGTGAGCAATTCGCTCCTATTTTTTGCCCGCTGCGGCTTTGTTTTCACACGAAGCACGTCCTTGCCGGCGTCGTAGCTAAATGCTCCCCACTGGTCGGCATCCTTGTTAAAGATTATCGTCCAGTCGCCGTCTTTGGACGGTACGGCAGCCAACTCGTAACGGCCCGCCGCCAACGGTTGTCCATTGATAAGGACGTCGTCATTGGTTGTAAAAACGGTCGCTTCGTTAGCACCTACGCGCCATACGTGTCCCCACGGAACAAGCGGAGCGTTTTTAGGACGGACGTTCTGATTATCGAGTGTCCCTTCGCCGGGAGCCGCGACCGGCCAATCGCCATATACCTTGCGGCCTTTGACGGCCGGCCGGCTATAAGTAATGCTGATGTCGCTCAGACCGATCCTCTGCATGACGCTGGCCTTTTGGCTCACCTGCGGCACCTGTAGCCGCTGCGCCGAAACCGAAAAGGCTGAGATCAGCGCGACAAAGGCCGCCAATACTAAAACATTAGAAAATCTTTTTAGCTGAAACATCTTGGTTCTCCTGTAATGCTGAAATAGAGTAAATTTGCTGATATAAACGCGATTATGCACCGGCACAATGCTAATTTACAAACGTCTTCGCAGCTAATACGCGAGTTTTCGTGACTTTGTTTACCGTGTCCATCTGTAAGTGTTTCGAGTAAAGCTCTATCCTTGCTAAATCGAGCGAACGGTAACGATGATGGTAACTTGCGTATTGTCCAATGCTTCGATTAGTTGTAGGAGACTCTCGCAGGGAGCCTTTTCGCTCGCGATGATGCCGATCATCGACCCGCCACCGGACCCGTCCGAGTTGATCAGTTTTCCGATCGCTGACTTTAGCTCGGCCCTGGACAAGGGCCGTTGTTTTAACGGCGATACAGGTGGCATCGGCGCCATGAAATTTGCCGCACTCGCCATCATATTGCCGCCGGGATTGAGCATTCTGGACGAGAGATTGACGTTGCTGCGCGGGTTAGCGGCCGTTTGCTCGTTAAAATAGTATTTACCGTCGCTGCCGATCTCGATTGAGTTATTGTACGTTCGCGCATAGCGAAGCACTTCGGGCCGTCCTTCGGTCATAAATGATACGTGGTTGCCCGCGAGTTCTACGTCGGCGTCTTTGAGGTTTGCCAGCCGCCGTGCCTTGTTCGCGTCCATGTTTTCGGTGGTGACGACCATGGCCAACGGGTTTGTCTTCGGTTCTACTGTGCCCCTATTTAGAGCGGCCTTGCTGACAAGGATGGTCTCGCCGGTTCCTTCGGTAATCGCATCGGACAACTCGGTGAGTCGCGAAATTGAGATCGCCGGAGACGGAACGAGCAGAACCAACGGAATTTTATATTCATCGATCAGACGTTTCTGCACGCCCGCCAGACGGACTCGATTGATCTTTGCCCCCAGCGGTGCCAGGCTGCCGAGTTTTCCCGCGGGTTCACCGTTCAGGAAAACCTTGCTTTCCGTCACGACTTTCCACGGCCAGTCCGCTTCCTCGGATGGTGCCTGTTGACCTATCAACAGGTAAGATCCCGCGATGGCAAGCATCGAAAACATTATCAATATCTGAAACGACATCGGTATCCGGAAAAGTCGATTTTTCACAATGATCTCCTTTGAATCTTTACGTTGGGCGTATGTGTTTGACTGATCGAGAGTCTACTACATTTACGGTCGCGGAAAAAAAGCGGTTCGATATGCCGAACCGCCTTTACCCTGGCTATCGGATTCTGATCCGAATCATTCATCGTCCTCGTGTGCCCTGACACGACCGGACGCGACCGCTTCGTCGACGACCTTTTGCACCAGATTGCCGGGCAGCGGGTCGTAGTGCGAAAACTGCATGTGATAAGAGCCGCGTGCCTGGGTGACGGAGTTTAGTTTCGACTGGTAATCAAGCATTTCCGAGAGCGGGACTTTGGCCTTGATGACCTGCTGTTTGCCACGCATTTCCATGCCGCCAACGCGTCCACGTCGGCTGTTGAGGTCGCCCATGATGTCCCCCGAAACTTCCATCGGGGTAAAAACCTCGACGTCCATGATCGGTTCGAGCAGCGTCGGCTTGGTCTTTTCGATGGCGGCCCGAAAGGCTTTGCGGCCCGCTGCACGGAAGCTGTGTTCGTCCGAATCGACCGCGTGATAGCTGCCGTCGATGAGCGTTACTTTAAAATCGACGAGCGGATAGCCCGCGACCGCGCCGCTGGCGGCGGCCTCGATGATGCCTTTTTCGATCGCGGGACGGAAATTTTGCGGAACCGATCCGCCAAATATCTTATCGACCCATTCGAAACCGGCACCGCGTTCGAGCGGCTCGAAGATGACCTTGCAATCGCCAAATTGGCCACGTCCGCCGGACTGTTTCTTGTGGCGTCCCTGCACCTCGGCCGAGGCGGTGATCGTTTCCTTATACGGTACCTTGGGCGGATGCAGCGTCACCTCGACGTGATAACGCTGATCGAGTTTTTTGACGACCGTCTCGATATGAAGCTGGCCAGAGCCGGAAAGGATAAATTCCTTGGTCTGCGGATCGCGGTCAAAATGCAGACTCGGGTCTTCTTCCAGGATCTTATGTAAAGCCGAGGAAATCTTGTCTTCGTCGGCACGCGATTTCGGCTCGATGGCAAATGCGATCGCAGCCTCAGGATACTCGACTCTCGGATAAACGATCGGTTTGGCTTTATCGCAGAGCGTGTCACCGGTTTGCGTATCTTTTAATTTAACGACGGCAATGATGTCGCCGGTCGATGCCTGCGGAACCTTGTCCAGAGTTTTGCCGGAGATCACGTGCAGGGCACCGAGGCGCTCCATCGTTTCGTGGGTTGAGTTAAACACGTTTGCGTCTGTCGCTATCCTGCCGCTGACGACTTTCATCACATTGATGCGGCCCGCAAACGGGTCGGCTATCGTGCGGAATACATAGGCCGAAAACGGCTCGTCATTCGAATATTTGCGATTTATGCGATCGCCGGTCATTTCATTGTCAGTGAAACCGTATTCCATCTCGTGCGTAGCCGGATTCGGTGCAAATTCGACAAGGTGATCGAGCAATATCTGCAAGCCGATCAGATTTGTCGCCGACGCGGCATAGACGGGGCACAGTTTGCTGGCTGCGATGGCCCGCGCAAGATTTGGGATAATGTCTTCTTCGGGCAAGGTCCCGTCTTCGAAATATTTCTCCATCAGGGCGTCGTCCGATTCGGCGACCAGTTCGATCAGGCGTTCGCGAGTGGTGTTGAGCAATCCGGTCATTTCGCTCGGGATCGCGATGCCTTTGGCCTTTCCGTCGGCGTCAAACTCGTATGCTTTCTGGTGGACGACATCGACAATGCCTTTGAAATTAACCTCATTTCCGATTGGCAGCGTAAACGGCACGATCGAACGGGCAAAACTCGATGAGGCAGTTTCGAGGGCGTGGCCGAAATCAGCGTTTTCTTTGTCGATCTTATTGATGACCATAAATCGCGGCAGTAGAAATTCGTTCGCGTACTGCCACGTCTTTTCAGTCTGCACCTCGATGCCGTGTACGGCGTCAACAACGACGAGAGCACAATCTGCCACCCGCAGAGCGGGCCTGGCGTGCGAAACAAACGCGGCGTAGCCGGGCGTGTCGATAAGATTTATTTTTGTATCTTTATATTCGAGGTGGGCAAAATTATTATTGAGCGAGATCTTTCGCTCGATCGAATCTTCCTCGTAATCGGTGACGGTCGTGCCCTCGTCTACTCTGCCCCAGCGGCCTCCGGTTCCGGCGACGTGGAGCAGGGAACTGACGAGCTGGGTTTTACCCGCGTCGCCGTGTCCAATGACAGCCAGATTTCTGATGTTCTCAGTTGCAAATGCTTTCATGTTCGGCAAACTCTCCTTCTTGAAGTTCAAAGTTCAATGTTCCAGGTTCAAGGTTGAAACGGTTGCGAAAACTCAACTTTGAACATTGAACTTTGAACCTGGAACTTAATCTGTTGGTAATCATTAAATCTATATTACAAGTCGGAAAAGGGCAAGAAAAGGTTGCATTTGGTAGCGGCACGGATTGAAATTCTCATATGGCCCGCCCCTTGTCGGCCCTTTTTCAATGCGGTCGCCATTCGAATATATCTTCAATGCTCCACGGGAATTTTGCATAAGCACACAATTAAAACGTCCCATATAAAGAATTTTAGGAAATGTGTGGCACCGCACATACTGTTCGACCTTGTCTAACTAGACTAGAGGAAAGTTTTTTAATCTTGTTTCAAGGAGTGAGCATTAATGGCCACTAAATTACCACCAAAATATAAGTGTGATAAGTGTTCGATGCCCGCCTTAAAGCACATACAGTTTGGGTTACTCATAGCCGAAGCCCTGGCGTCGGGCAAACCCATCTCCGACATTCCTTATGATTTGGAATGGCGCAATGTTTGCCGTATTCACCGGGTAGAAGCTTGCACAACATTCGTCTATTACGACGAATATGACGTCACCTAAAATAATTCTCTTTTGGTGCAAGAGTTTCAAACTGACCCACCATCTATATTTCGCCACTTAGTAAAATGTGCTGACCGCGTGACACTGCGGATATACCCGCGTCCGGTACGCTGTGAGTATTGAACAGACTCGCTCGCAGTCGTATTTCCCCTCAGTTTTTGCCTATCATTTGAAAATCCGTGATTCTGGATGGCCCCGTGCGTGTCAGAACTCTTTAGAAATGTCCTCTATTGTAACTCATTAGAAATGTCCTCTTTTAGATAGTTTTCGCTTCTGCGGGCGGTACGCCCGGAGAAGGGAAAACTATGGATGCCGTGGCTCTGGGCGACTTGGGATGAA
>JANYIL010000229.1 GCA_025362075.1 Chloracidobacterium sp. | reverse complement strand
CAATCCTGATCGTCCGCAAAATATCTTCGGCGCAATTCTCTCGTACACGCATAAGAATTGCTGTCAAAATCGAAAGAAAAAACCCTCGCCCCCAAACGCCTCGCGGCCAGCGAAAACAGCCCGCTGCCGGAGCCGATGTCGAGAAACGTCTTGCCGGCGAGCGTATCGCATTCGAGCATTTCTTTGAGCGACGCTTCGGCGTTGGCAATGCGTTCGTCGTCGAGAACGGACAAAAACGAGCTCCAGTTCTTGCCAAACTCAAACCGCTCTCCGCTTGCGACCTCGGCCTGGTGCTGTTTAGAAACCTCGATATTTTCTGCAATTGTGGCACTCATCTTTTTCCTCTTTTGCGGCCAGAGCATGGCCGAATCTTTAATAAAACACCCAATAAACCGCAAATTTCACATATTCACCGGCGACCATCTGCCAGCCGCTAGTGCTGAGCCACCACCAATCTGCCTCTGGTGTCTCATCGCCGGGCGGCACGCCGGAGATGCCTATCTCGGCCTGAGACGCCCCGATCACCTTTTCAAATGTCCTCAGTGCCCGGCGGGTATGATACGCCGATGTGACGAGCAGGACTGAGTTTAATGGCCGATCTACCAATTCGTCGGCAAGGGCCTTGGCCTCGTACTCAGTGCCCGACACCCGGTATGGCAAAGCCGTGATGGAATCAGCAGGGACGCCGTTCGCGATCAATTCCCGGCGTTCGAGTTCAACAAATGGCAGATTTGTCTTCTCGCTCTGCGACCAGCCCGAGCGTCTGCCGTCATCGGTGATGAATATTTTCGGCGCCACGCCCTGTATGTAGAGTTCGGCAGCCTTTCGCGTACGTTCTTTGTACACGGCGGAGCCGCTGAGAACCATGATGACATCGGCATGTTCGAGTGGTTTCTCAACTATCAAATAGCTGGCGAGGAATGGAGCAACGACGATCCAGACAGTAAACAGAGCAATGAGAATCAGAATGAATGTCCCTTTCCGCTTCACCCTTTCCCCTCTTCTCCCCTTCCCCCCTTCTCCATTCCCCCCCTTCTCCCCGTCTCCATAATCGTTCGCAGTTCTTCGATCTTCGCTTCCCAGCTTTCGTGCGAGATGGCATCGCTTACGGCTTTGCGCGGTTTCGGATCCGCGTTGGCCGCTTCGATCTTGGCAATAAAGTCGTCATGGTCAACACCGACCAGACAATCGTTGAGAACACGAACCTCGGGTATATCCGTCGAGACGACCGGCAAGCCCGCGGCCAGATATTCGCGAACCTTGAGAGGGTTAGCGGCTAGCGTTAATTCATTGATCGCAAAGGGGTTTAGGGCAACGTCAAAACCTTTGCAATAGGCAGGCAGCTCGGCGTAGGGTTTGCGGCCAAGGAAATAGACGTTTGGTACATCGTTGAGTATTTTTACTTTTTGTTCGGCGTCGACCGCTATTTTCCCGATTAGCACGACCGATCCTTCGCTAAAATGCGCGGCCACCTTTTTGATCAATTCGTAATCGACCCAATCGGCCAGCAACCCGTGAAAACCGATGACCGGCTTTGGCAAATTGGCGATCTCGTCAGGAATTAGGGTCGATTCATCGAGAGCGGTCCGGAAATGGCGCCAGTCGGTTCCATGGCGGATAATATGCGTGTTGGGGTTGAACTGCTTTTTGCCCTCGAAAAGTTTCTCTGCGGAAACAACAACCAGATCCGCGTCGCGGAACAGCTTTTCCTCGATCTCTTTCAGAGCGGACGAACCCGTAAATGCCGTGTATTCGTCGACGCAGTAGTATATCAGCTCGCTTTCACCCAGCTTGCCCGCGATCATGCCGGCTGCGGGATTAAAGACCATATTGATCACATTGGCAAACCCCAGCCGATCCATCGCTTTTTTGACCTGACTGACGAGCGAACGCTGATTGAGCTTAACGACGGTCTTGTTGCCGTAGGCCGGAATGGCGAGCGGGTTGAGGACGAAGATATTCGGCTCGACCTCGCGGATCGGCTCGGTAAAACTCTTTAGTTTGTTAAAGATGCGGGAAATATCCTTCGACGATGTGGTCGGCATCCGGTTGGCTATCGCGTTGATCCAGAGGATGCGATTTTCTTTGGCAAGCACCCGCATGAGGTGCGTTTTCGACAGCGGATCGCCCGTCCAATCGTGCGAAAAACAAAGGATATCGCGGCCGCGAAGTACGGCGGCTGACGTTCGTCGTGGTTTTGAGGTATCTGCAGCCATCATTTATGTCGCGGGCTTTTTCAGCACTGCGAAAGTCGCTTTCGTAAAAAACTCTTCGGCGAGGGGCACCTGCGACAGTTTGCCCAGTGCACGTCCCGCTTTGAAATTCCGCCCCCCGAAGCCGATATTCTCGAGATGAACGATCTCAAACGGCATCTCGCGAATGATCTTCCTGAATTTGCGGATCGTGATGTGGTTCAAAATTTTTCCCATTTCGCTTTGTTGAGAAAAGGATTTGGCTTTCGCTCACCCGTTTTTTCGTCGAGATAGTAGCAGGCGACATCATAATCCGACGAATCGTAAAGATGCGCGGCGACATCCAGTAATGTATCCATCGAAAAAACGGCATTTGCCCACGGGATCGGAATTATGTCCTCGAGATGTGAGCCATAGGGCGTAAGCCATGCCCCAAAATGAATGAGCAAGGTCCCGCCCGGACGGAGAACCCTCAAACATTCGTCGAACATCTTTCGCGGGCTGCTCAAATGCTCGACCGTGTCGATGGTATAAATAACGTCAGCGCTATTATCCGGCAGGGGAATCTCGTTTGGCGTAGTTTGTATGAACTTAAACCTGTCACCGTAGTTTTCCCTTGCAAATTCGAGAGCCTCCGCGTCGATCTCAGCACCGACACCGTCAAATTGCGCGTGCCGCGAAAAGCTGTCAAGCAAATATCCCTTATTGCACCCCAGCTCCAAAACTGTTTTGCCTTCAAAGCCGACGAATGGCCGGAATAGCTGAACGTAATCATCGATCTGCTCGACACGCTCACTAACCCATTCATCCATCGAATCAAAGCGGGTTATCTCGTCCATGCGAAATCCAAACCGTTTAAGCGGTCCGTTTTTCAGAAATAATTTTGACGCCGCCAGGCAGATTCGTGCGCTCGCGCCCGTGATTTTGGTTGTCTCAGGAATTGTGTTTGTCGCGTTCATAGTAATAACTGATATATAAATAAGTCGTCGATAATTCCAATTAAAGTGAGGTTTCGGACGAACTGCGGGATTCATTTGAGTGGGTTACAAGCCGTCGTTCGCTTAGGTGGCAGAAATTTATTATTGGGGTAAAAATTGGGGGTCGAGTTCCGGTAGATCATAACGCTCGCGAATTTCTTTGCCATCCTTCAAAAGCCAGGTTTTTCGGTCGTAGTTTTCACTTTCGTGATTAAATCTCTTAAGTTTTCGAATCGAAGTAGTAAAACGCGGTGGATTTAATAGCAAAAATTGCAAGGTGCGAAAAGGCGTCTTTTTTAGGTCAGCCGATGTCGGGTAGCAAGCTATCAGATTCATACAGACCCTTTCCAAATCAACTTCGGCCAGTTTTTTGTCGGAGATGTAAATTTCCGCTCCGTAACCTACGCTGATTGCGTCGGCCCCCCAATCGCTGCCGATCGAATATTTCAAAATCTGGCTCGTAAGATTCATCGTTAAAAGGCAATCGTCGTCAGGCTCACCGGCCCGCCAGACCCTTGGTTTATCGTCTTCAAACGCAATATGATAACAGCGATTTTCAACAACATCCGCAACCTGCAAGCAAAACTTAAGGTCTTTCCATTCCCCCGATTTGTAGAGCGTCATGCGTTTTTCGACATTGAGCCGGATTTCGTGGATCAATTTTTCCGCTTCCGTCTCGGCAATAAATATTTGCCTACTTTTTAGCTCGATCTCGGCGGCGTATTGTGTGTCGATAAGATGCTCAAGGCCGCCGTTTCTCAACTCGTTACGATACGGCGACAGTTTATTAAGCTCATGATTTTCAAGCCTGTCGCCGGAATACATATCGTAAATGTCCGGTCTATAATCGCTTTCGGAAAAATGTTTTTGGTAATAATCGGCCATTTTTGATCGCGGAAAACGCATCTCGTTGATCCATCTCTGATTTTTGTCCAAAAGAGCAAAATCTGCAGCGAACGGCACGGCAACTATCGGACGCAGCCCTTTCACGATTTTGCAAAAATTATGTGCGAAGAGCTGCTCTCTCGCCAAGCCGATCTCAACGTCATCCTTGCCGGCGAGATGCATCGTATTCGGAAAATAGCTCGCACCGCCAAACCCACAGAAAACGTAATCGATTGCCGGCCACCTTTTATTTATGGCTTCAAGATAAAAATCAATGACCTTTTCCGGACACGAATGGAGTGCGTCGTTGACGTTGAGGAGAACCTCGCCGCCGCTTTCGATAACCATCAGGCTGTCATGCGAATTGATAATAAAAGTGACGGATGTTTCTTCGGAGATTTTATATTCCTTAAAAGTGACGGCTTCTGTCACATTATCAAAGCCTAGTCCTTCGATATATTCTTTCGCTCCGCCAAAAAAACTGTAGGGATAAAAGACCTGGGCCTTTTTCGGCAATGTCCGCAAGGTTTCTTCGTGGAGATGGTCTTCGTGACCGTGTGAGATTAAAATCGTGTCGATGTCGTTTAATTTTTCCGTATTTACGGGTTTTGGAAAGACATGCCATTGTCCGCAATTAGCGGCACCGACAAACCACGGGTCGGTCGCAATACGCAGATCCTCGGTTTCGATTACCATGCATGCGTGACAGACATATTCGATTTTCATTTGGTTTGTTGACAAAATTGTTGTGATTTTAATGGCTTCGGATGGGGAGTTTACGACGAGTCATTTCTTTTCGCCATCGATAAACTGTCGCTGCCAGATCTCGAAATTTACAAGTGACCAGATGCGCTCGTCGTGATTTTCGCCCGCATTATGTCTTTGAACGATGGTTTTCACAAAATCCGCACTGAAGATTCCGCGCGACAGACTCCGCTCACTCAAAACGTAATCTTCGACAATATGTTTGAAGGAGTGTCTGAACCAGTTTCCAACCGGCACAGGGAAGCCCATTTTTGGACGGTTCAGAATTTCGGTTGGCAATATTCCCTTCATCGCCTCGCGCAGTATCCATTTTGTCGTCCCTCCGCGAAGTTTCATTTCGCGCGGCATCCGTGCCGTAAATTCAACCAACTTATGATCAAGAAATGGCACTCGGCTTTCGATAGACGCAGCCATTGACATCTGGTCCTGCTTCATCAGCAGCTCGTGAAGATAAGTTTTGGTATCGGCATAGAGCATTTTGTCGAGGACATCCTCGGCATCGCATTTGTCGATCCAGGCGTTTTGCCGGGTGTAGGGATCAAGATCAGCAATGTTTTCGTGTGTCTTGCGGGAAAGCAGATCTGCCTGCATAGATTTCGAAAACACGGCAAAATTGTCGAAAAAGAGGCTTTCGATGTGGGAGTCTCGCGAGAGGAACGTGCGGCCCAGTTTGCGGCTCATCGCCGAAGGCAGCGTCGCAACACCGCCGCGAACCGCGTCGCGCAGAAATCCGGGGGTTACGCTCTCGTATTTTTCGCCGTAGGCCAGCAGTTTTACCGCTTTTGCGTAGCGTCCATAACCGGCCAACGTTTCGTCGGCGCCTTCGCCGGTCAGCACAACTTTGACGTGCTCCTTGGCCAATTTCGAGACAAAATACAGCGGCACGCTTGCGATAAACCCGATCGGCTCGTCCTCATGCCAAACCAGATTTGGCAGGGCGTTGAAAAACTGTTCAGGCGTGATAGTGATCTCGTGATGGTCGGTGCCAAAGGTTTTGGCGACGAACCGGGCGTATTCGAGCTCGTTGGCCTCGCGTTCGCGAAAGCCGACAGAAAAAGTTTTGATCGGGTCTTTGACCATTGTCGACATCATTGCGGCGATCGCCGACGAATCGATTCCGCCCGAGAGAAACATCCCCAGCGGCACATCGGCCATCAGACGCAGCTCGACCGATTGGCGAAAAAGGTCACGCCATTCCTCGACGTATTCGGCATCGGTGCCGGCCCCCAGTTTCGGCTCAAACCTCAGATCCCAAAACTCGCGAATATCTACTTGACCGTCTTTCCACACCATCGTGCTTCCGGGCATCAGGCGTTTGACACCGCGATAGAGCGTTTCCTTACCTGAGGTTCCGTGATTGGCAAGCTGGTCGGGCAGCGCATTGAAATTGATCTCCGCTTTGACCGCACCCGCCTCGAGCAGCGATTTTATCTCGGAAGCGAAAAACAGATTCCCATGGTCGTCGTGGACATAGTAAAGCGGCTTGACGCCAAACCTGTCGCGGGCGATGAATAACTCACGTTTGGATTTGTCCCAGATCGCAAAGGCAAACATGCCCCGCAAATGGTCGACGCAGTCGCGGCCGTGGGCTTCATAAAGATGCAGGATCGTTTCGGTGTCGCTGCGATTTTGAAATTTATAGCCGCGTGATTCGAGATCTTCGCGGTGGTCGGCATGGTTATAAACCTCGCCGTTGTAGACGATCGAGCACGAACGATCGCCATTAAACATCGGCTGTGCTCCGTGAGCGACATCGACGATGCTCAGCCGCCGGTGACCGAGACCGATGTTGCCATCGATAAAAATACCCCCATCATCCGGCCCGCGATGATGCAAAATATCGCGCATCGCGACCAGCCGTGCTTCATCGACGTGTCTGCCCGAATTTGGAGAAAATGCTATGCCGTTAATGCCGCACATACTTTAATTAGAAAGTGAGAATAAGCAGGTTTTTGTAGTTATTGGGCGTGGGACCGGGGAGAGGCAACTATATTTTAGCTTTTTTTTTGGGTGGAAAGCCAGATTTTTCTCGGGCAACATCAATATTGACCTCGAAACGCCTCAAAACCGCTCACACTCTGAGCAAAATTAGCTATCGTTGCCCGTGCGTCGATGCGATTTAGGGCAAATCGATCAGTTTGCGTAACATTAAAACCGTAGTTGGTAGTCGTCGCCGACTGATAACCTGCTCTCTCAACGGCTTTTCTGATGTTTTCATTGAATGAACCGTTCGGATAGCAAAAATTCCCGACCAGCCGGTCGAGCATTTTTTCCAGGCGCTGTTTGGAATTTGCCAGCTCAAATTCCAGATCGGCCGCCGCGATGTTTGTCAGGATCGGATGCCGGACGGTATGAGATTCGATCCGGACGTTTTCCCCATCCATTTCGCGGGCCTGCTCCCACGTGATAGGCCCAAAATCGCCAGTAGGCTTTGCCGGGATCTCGACCGCAAGCGAACTGGCAATCTCGGCGATCTTTTTGTCCTTAAGGTCATCGGGCATTTTTTTTAACCGCGAATTTATTCGTCCCGCCGTCTCTAATCTTTGTATTCCATCCCGCAAGTTCGTCTCTATCGTTTCATTTTCAACCTCGATCGAGATCGCGTCGCCTTTGGTTTCCGACAGGATATACCGCACCAGATCGGTCCACAGCCAGCATTTGCCGTCGAGAAAATCAGTTACGGCATAGATGGTCGCCGGCATTTGTCTTTCCTTCAGCAACGGGAACGCAATGTCATAGGAATCCGCGTAACCGTCGTCGATGGTAACGACCCCTGTATTCCGGGGCAGCGTTTTTCCGTTTTGCAAAGATTCGATAACGTCCGAAAGCGGCAAAACGCGGTGATATTTACCCAGATAATCGAGATGAGCCGCAAATTCGCCTGCCGCGATCTTGTGCGGATGCGGCTGTTGGCTAAAACCGTGGTACATCAGGATCAGGACCTTATCGCGGTTCGCCCAATGAAACGGTGCAAATGCACCGCAGCGGTACATAGTTTGTAGTAAGAGTTTTTTCACCTTTGATCCTGGCGCTGTGAGAGCCGGACGTCCCAATTCGCAGTTTCTTTTTGCCTTTTTTTGAGGATGCGGACCAACATGTCTTTTTCAGCTTTTACCGGCAGACGATAGCGTTTTCCGAGGGTCGCGTCCTGTTTTGTCCGCGACTCGACGCCATCGGCGATTGCGGCTACCGCCGCGGCAAGCATCCGGGCAGACGGCTCGCGTAGCGAAATGCGGTAGTCGGCCAAAAACCTCTCGTAATCCAATGCATATCGATCAAAATCGTACTCGATCGGGATCATTTTCTGTAGAATAATATCCCCCGTATCGACCTTTGCTGCGACGAAATGAACTGTAATGCCAACATTTTTCTCGCCGTTATAGAGTTCCCAAAAAACCGGCGGCCCGCCGCGATAAAACGGAGCGTTTCCCTGATGAATATTTATCGAACCCAAACGCGGTATCGAAAAAACCTCCTTCTTGATAATATTCGTGCCGGAAAGAATACCCAGGTCGGCGTTCGCGGCCTTTAGCAATTCGATTGTCGAGTGGTCGTGAAAATTATCGACGCGTACAAGCGGGATTTTTAATTCGGTAGCACATTTTTCCAGCTCGTCCTGATTTTTTTGAACTGCTCCAGTATCCTCCGTATCGGCGGTTTTAAGGCCGAAGACCTTCGCCGAAAACTTTTTCACCGTCGCCCGATAACCGTCGTAGCGGATCGAACGTTTGAACTTCTGCTTTAGGCTTCGCTCCGGCTGGACGGCGGTCTCGACAAAAATGCCTGCGATCTCGACCCTTTTATCAACGGCCAACAGCTCTAGCAAACGGGTTGACCCGCCGTGTGTCAGGACTATGACTTTTAACTTTCTGTCGCTCATCGGGTTAGGCTCTGCGGGGACGGGCCTGTCGTAATTAAAATAGTAAGAAAGGGTGGTTTTTTGCAGATTTTCTGCGGGCGCCGTGAGGCTATTTAAATAGTAGCTTGTTTTGGTGTTACAAAGCCAGATTTTTCGTCGAACGTGTAGGTATAATTGTGGATATTCGCGTCTTTTCGGCGTTTGATACACTTGTGGAAATGATTGAAACCTATAGCATGGCGGAGAACAAAACAATCGTAAGAGCCAAGACGATCAAGCATAAGAAACGGCTTGGGGTGGCCATTTGGATATTCGCTGGTGCTGCATCGCTAGTGACGGTTGCGGCGGTGCTCGGGTTCGACGCGTATTCGGGCCGGATCGGCCTCATCGAACCGCGACTGGAAATCATGCAAAATGGTGCGAGCCGCACTATCAAAGTCCCCCCCGGAGGAAACGTACAGGCCGCTCTCGAACAGGCAAACGGCGGAGACATCGTCGAGCTGCAGGCCGGTGCCGTTTATTTCGGAGAGATCAGGCTGCCCAACAAACCCCTGACCGATTTCGTCACGATCCAGTCGTCCGCCGTCGCGAGCCTCTCGCCTGACAAACGTGTTGGTCCGGAACAAAGCTCGTTGATGGCAAAGATCGCAACCCGCGGCGCGGGCAAGCCAGCCGTGTCGGCAGCGAATGGGGCCAATCATTACCGCTTCGTCGGCATCGAGTTTACGGCGGCGAACGCCGATTATAATTACGGTCTGATCACCCTCGGCTCCGGCGAGACCGACGCCGCAAAATTGCCACACGACATCGAGATCGACCGCTCGTACTTGCACCCCTTCAAAACCGGCGTCGTGCGTCGCGGCATCGCTCTGAACAGCGCGGCGACGACGATCAAGAACAGCTATGTCGAAGGTTTTGGTTACCCGAGCGAAGAGGCGCAGGGCATCTGCGGTTGGACGGGAACGCGTAACATACACATTATCAACAATTATATCGAGGGCGGCGCCGAAAACATAATGTTTGGCGGGGCCGATCCGGCCTCGGCCGACCTGATACCGGCGGACATCGAGGTGCGAGGCAACTACCTTCGCAAACCTCGCGAATGGAACGGCAAGGCCGCGCTCAAGACGCTTTTCGAATTAAAGGACGCTAAACGGGTGCAGTTTACCGGAAATTATCTCGAAGACAATTGGGTCGGATCGGCGTTTCGCATCACGATCCGTAACCAGGACGGATCGGCGCCGTTTTCGACGGTCGAGGATGTCGTCATCCGCGACAATATCATCAACGGAGCGGCTGACGGCATCAACATCCTGGGCAAAGACGACCTCCAACCGAGCCAGGTGCTCAAACGCCTGACGATCGAAAACAACCTGTTTCTAAAGATCGGCGGTGGCAACGGGTTCGAGGGCTCAGGCTATTTCATCCAAATCGCCGATGGCCAGGACATAACGATCGCCAACAACACCGTATTTAACAACGGTAGCATCGCCAAGATCTACGGCACAATCCCACGTGGGTTTGTAATTCGCGACAACCTGATCGGCCACGGCGAATACGGCGTCCACGGCGTCGATGTCAAGTCGCCGCAGGCCCGGTCGATGTTTCAGAACAACATCTTCATGAACCTCAATCGCATCGATCCGTCCGGGTTTTCCTACCCACAGGGAAACGCTATTGTCAGCGGGCTATCCGATGTCGGCTTTGTAAACGCATCGGCCAATGACTATCGCCTCTCGCCCGGCAGCAAATTCAAAGGGAAAGGCTGTGACATGTCAAAATTCTCTCCCGAAGTTTTGAAGAACCTTGTTAAATAGCTGCTATAAGGCCACTTGCTCGTAAAGTTTGATAACGGCGGCGATATTCGAATTATCTGTTCGTTGAATTGGCAATTCCGGTTTGCCCGTTTCGGCGATCTCGATGGCCTTTTGAACAAGTCCGTCCTCGTCTCCGACGTCAATCAAATTGACATCCGCCGGCCTTTCGCCGGTATCGCTAGCAATGACCGGCGTGCCGAGAAATAACGCCTCGCGAACGGAGATTGCGTCGCCGTCGAATAGCGTCGTCCGCAAAACAATATCGGCATCATTCAACAGATGCAGCGTAACCGCATGCTCGACATCACCGGCGAGCATTATCGCATCGGCACAAGGGCTGGAGGCGATTGCAGCTTTTACTTCTTCGCGCGTCGAACCGCCGCCGACGATCATGAGGCCGGCGTTGGGTAAGGAGTCTGTAATTTCCTTCATCGCAGCGATCTGGAGCAGCGGTTCATAGTCCTTTTCGAGACCACCGACCGCGAGCAACACGGGCGAGTGAGCAGCAAAAAACTCAGCCATTTCATCAGGAACAGCGACGCCGGGATCGGGCCGTTTCAGAGAGTACGGAGGAATCACATCGACCCGCTCGACACCGAAACGGTCAAATACCCGGGCGAGCCGTTCATTGACGGCGATCACACGCGAAAAACGTCGAAAAATGCGACCCACGAATGAACCCGGACTTGCGGCAGCCGCACGCTCGCTGAGAGCAAATCCCCCCGAATGCATCGTCAGCACACTGCGGCCGCGCCCGAAAATTGAGCAAACCGCCGCCAAAGCCAGCACGCGTGCCGTTATGTCGCCCCCAACGTGGAGGTGCAGAATGTCGAATTGTAGTTTTCGCAACAGCCGGATCAATGCGAACGACGAACGCGGATGATAGACATCGGGCTCGTCTCTCATTAGGCTGCTTTGCGATGTCGCCACGATCGAACATCGATGCCCGGCGGCGATCAATTCGTCCCGGATAGCGAGCATGTTCCGGCTCACGCCGCCCTCCGGCGGCGGATATGGGCCGAGTTGTAAAACGTGCAGCGGCATTATTTCTTCAGAAGCGAATTGTACAACGTTAGGGTGTCGGCAAGCTGTGCCTCTTGCGAAAATTTAGCAGCGACGGCCTGTCTCGCATTGCTTCCGAAGCGGAACGCTTTCGGTTCATCGTTCAAAAGATCGATCAGGTAACGGGCCATTGCAGCGTCATCGTCCGAGGCGACCAAATAGCCGGTCTCATCCTCGATAATAGCTTCGGCCGCACCGCCGACGTTGGTCGCAACGACCGGTTTTCCGGCGGCCATGTATTCGAGGATCGAGTTCGAAAAACCCTCGGCGGTCGATGTCAGCACGCAGGCATACGACGCGGAAAGCAAGGCCGGAACATCGTCACATCGGCCCGTAAAATGAACGAGATTGCCAATTCCGAGTTCAGCGGCCATCGTCTTCGTATCCACCGCCAGCTCACCTTCGCCGGCGATCACAAAATGCGTATTTGGAACGGACTCGGAAATGCGTTTGGCCGTTCGCAGGAACATCGGCACGTTCTTGACCGTATGTCGCAGATTTGCCACCAGGGTCACAAACCGCAGGCTCTCATCTGACGGCAATCCAGATTTCTCACGTGCCGCCTCGACGCTATCAAAACGGCCGAGATCGAGCCCGTTGTAAATGACATTTATCTTACCCGATGCGATCCCGCGCTCGACCAGAAACGAGCGGACCGCCGCAGAATTTGCGACGATGGCGTTGGCGCCGCCAAACGCAAGTTTTTCGACAAATTCCTGACCGCCGGAGCGCATCGCTCCGGTCTCACGCTTTGACGCGATCTTTGCGGGGACGTCGGCCAACTTTGCCGCCGCCATGCCGAAGACGTTTGTATAAAAATCGTGTGTGTGGACCAGGTCGATTTTGTGTACTTTCAGGTAGTCGGCGCATCTGCGGACCTGCCGGACAAAATTCGCATTTAAAAACGAAGTCAGTGGAAATTCGGAAATGTCGGCGAACCCGGCCTCTTCCATTTGGGTTCGCAGGACGCCCTCGTTATTAAGCGTGGCGGCAAAAATATCGAACGATCCTTCGGCTTTCAGCAGCCACGACAATGCGACCGCCTGACGCTCCGAACCGCCCTGATGAAAGCTCCCGATAAATTGTAGTATGCGTTTTTTCACCTCGTGCAGTGCCGGTCTACGGGAGTGTCGCGGTAAACCGTTTGTCGCCTGATTTTACATAGAGGTCGGCTCCCATCCGGCGGATGGCCGCGTGATCGCCGATCTGGGCGTCGAGAATCTCGGTCCCCGCGAGCCGCAGAACGTCGCCACCGATCAAGACAAATTCGTCCGGAACCGCCTCGCCGACACTCAGGCGGGCCCAGGAATATTTGAAATTCGTGTCAAAAATACCTGTTTCGATCAATCGTCCCGGCTCATCGTTATAGACAAAGAGATCGGTATAGCCGCAATATTTTATAACGAAAGCCCGGCCACCCGGCATTGGGACCTCGCCCACTTCGGTCGGTCGGACACCGTTATCGGCCGGCAGTATGATCGTAAAAAACTCCTGAGTTCCCGTACCTTTCGAGACAAAACGCATAAACGGCGCGTTGACACGATTGCCGTGGTTTGTCGAGATCCAGCTCTCTTTCTGCTGCCACGCACCGCCGTCGCCGAAAGTAAAAATACGGCTCTCCGCATCCCCGACCCACGCTCCGCCGTCACCGATGATCGGCTTGATATCGTAGGCGAAATGAAAATTGAGTGAATATTCGTGCATGCCCGCAGTTTCGATCACGTCGCGCATTATCCAGTAGTCGTTCTTGAGAAAAAGGATGCTGCGGCCGTGCGTCGCTGGTTTTGGCAGCCGTTCGTAGCCGTCATGTGCGCCCTCGAAAAGGTCAAACCGTTCTTCCTGCACCCACGCCTTAAGCTGTGTGCGGGCCTGCGTTTTCCATCCGAACGTGACACCCGGAACCGACGATGGCAGATTGTCGATAACCAGCGTGTTGTGGGCCATTGTTGAGCGGAAATAGTCGCGCAGCTCGCGAGATTCGTGATAGGTATAAGTGCCGGAATCGACCAACAACGTGCGGCCATGCATCGCCAGTTCGATCGACAGCGCGTCGGCGTGGCCGTGGCCCGCCGCAAGTGAGCCGACCGGGCCGCAATCGACGACGAGGCTATTATCGGTGTTTTCCCACCCGTCCCTCATGACGAAATATCCGCCGTCGGCAAATCCATGGGACGTTGCACTTGGCTCGACGGCCTCGCGGGCGTTGAAATAATCGACGCCCTCCGCACCGCAAAGCCAAAATATCTCCTCACTAGGACGCTGGCTGACGAATTTATGATCACTGCGGTCACAGATAATCGAACTGACTGCCAGGGAGCCGCGAAAATCGTCCGGCTCGGCACCTGTCAGCGGCAATAAACGGCCACCGTCGTCGTCACCAATTATCGGCGTCGTCCCGTCGGGCATCGTCAGATGCATCAGGTGATCGAATGCTTTCTGCAACCGCTCCTCAAGTTCCTGCGACCGGAGGTCAAAGCCGGAATCTTTGTTCAGCCACCGCAGAATAGAGAAATGGGTATAAAAATCTACCGTGTACCGCTGATACCATGTGCTCTGCTCGAAATAGACGCCATCCGCATACACCTGTTTGGTGATCTCGGAAAACAGAATATCCTCACCCAACTTACGCCAGCGTTTGGAGTTCGCGAAAAAAGGTAACTGCGTGCCGAGGTAGTAAAGCCCGAGGCCCTCGCCCGTCAGGTGGGTGTTCGGGCTGTAATATTTCGACAGATATTGCTCGATGTGACGGCCATGCAGATAAAGGTATTTGAGGGCTTTCTTGAAAAGCTCAGGCGTAAAACTTTCGG
>JANYIL010000298.1 GCA_025362075.1 Chloracidobacterium sp. | reverse complement strand
ATTCCCGGCTGTACCGGTTTGTGGCAGGTTGCCGGGCGCTCGGCGGTAGATTTCAACGATATGGTAATCTTGGACTTGTTTTATATCGACAATATGTCGCCGCTGTTCGATCTGCGGATAATATTAAGAACATTGCCCGTGATGCTGCTGGCGAAGGGCGGACATTAAGTTTGGAGTTCCAACTTTAGTTGGCTTTTCCGTTGGCGAAGAGCCAACTAAAGTTGGAACTCCGAACTGGAATATTATGAAAGTTGCGGTAATCGGCACCGGCTATTGGGGCCCAAACCTAATTAGGAATTTTCTCGCGGCCGATCATGTCGAGGGCGTCGTCGCGTGTGATCGCGATGCCGAACGGCTCGCGAAAATGGGAAAGATGTTTCACGGCATCGAGACCTCGGAAAACTACGAAGAGGTCATCGTCCGACCCGATATCGACGTCGTCGTGATCGCGACGCCGGTTTCTACACATCACGAAATTGCGAAAGCGGCGCTGCTCGCCGGAAAGCATTGCTTTATCGAAAAACCGATGACCGCGAGCGTGGCCGAGGCCGAAGAACTGATCGAGATTGCCGATAGAAAGAAACTCAAGCTCTTTGTCGACCACACATTCATCTACACCGGTGCGGTGCGCAAGATGAAAGAGGTTATTACATCGGGGCGGCTCGGCGAGATTTATTATTTTGATTCGGTGCGTGTGAATTTGGGACTGTTTCAGCACGACGTGAACGTGATCTGGGACCTCGCGCCGCACGATCTTTCGATATGCGATTACCTACTTGCTCAGCCGCCGATTGCGGTTTCGGCGATCGGCAGTTGTCATGTCGGGAACAATCTCGAAGACATTGCCTACCTCACGCTCGAATTCGAGAATAACCTGATTGCCCATTTTCACGTCAACTGGCTCGCACCGATGAAGATACGCAAAACGCTGATAGGCGGCACCAAATCGATGATCGTTTACGACGACAACGAGACGAGCGAAAAGATCAAAATTTACGACAAAGGCATCGACCTCACGACCCGCGAGGGCGTTTACGACACGCTCGTCCAGTACCGAACCGGCGACATGCTTTCGCCAAAATTAGATCAAACGGAGGCGCTTGCCGCCGGCACGCGCCACTTTATCGATTGTGTCATGAACGGCGAAACTCCGCTCACCGATGGTCACGCGGGCCTCAATGTCGTACGTATTCTCGAAGCATCGGGCGTGTCTATAAAGAACCGCGGACGTGCCGTCGAGTTGTCATGACAAGTTTTGAATTCTCCCGGCTCAGATTGACATTGCTCAACTCGACAATTAATGTAGCATTAAATATGCATGCAATTTAATGCAATTGAGTTTTTGCTATGTTGAATATTAAACGCGATATCCATTCCATTTCCGACTTCAAGCGGAAGACACCAGACTTTTTAAAACAATTAAAGAAAACTGGAAAACCTGTCATCCTAACGATGAACGGACGGGCAGAAGTCGTCGTCCAGGACGCGGAGAGCTACCAAAATATGCTTGATTTGTTGGAGCATGCCCGTGACATTGATGCCGTTCGTGAGGGACTCGCGGATGTGGAACGAGGACATACTATGTCGCTCGACGAATTTGACAAAGGGATGCGACGCAAACACCGCACTTTGAAACGCAAATGACGGTTTTTCGAGTGGAACCGACAAGACGCGCCTTTGCCGACGCCGATGAGGCATTTATGTGGATTTACAACGAAGCTCCGGAAGCGGCGGTTCGTTGGTACGATGGATTGCTTGATGCAATGCGGTCACTTGAACGAAATCCGCTTCGATGGGGACTAGCACGTGAGGATCCATTCTTTGAGGAAGAAATACGCCAGTTTGTTTACGGACGCTACAGAGTCTTATATACGGTAAGAAAGAAAACTGTGTACGTGCTTCGCGTTAGACACTCGGCGAGAGAAACGCTGACACCGAAAGATGAGTAGTCAACACCACGTCACAAACGAATATCTTCACGAAAACTGTATACGCCTGAGCAATGTAAGGCTCGGCAAGGATGTAAAGATCTACTCGTTCGTCAACGCCTACGGCTGTGAGATCGGCGACGAGACGCGCATCGGGGCGTTTGTCGAGATCCAAAAAGGCGTGCGTATCGGCCGCCGATGCAAAATATCGAGCCACTCGTTTCTTTGCGAAGGCGTGACCGTCGAGGATAACGTTTTTATCGGTCACGGCGTGATGTTCACGAATGACAAATACCCGCGCGCGACCAATCCGGACGGCTCGCCGCAGTCGGAAGAGGATTGGGAAGTGATCCCGATCGTAATTAAACATGGAGCAAGCATCGGTTCCAATGCGACCATCCTTGCCGGCGTAACGGTCGGCGAAAACGCGATGGTTGGAGCCGGAGCCGTCGTAACCCGCGACGTATCGGATAACACGACCGTCGCCGGTGTGCCCGCCAAGCCGGTTAGATGAATATCGCTGCCGCATTGACCTCTGCTCGTCGTCAGCTTCAAATGGCGGGCGTCGCCGATCCCACGCGCGAGGCGTCGTCGCTGCTGGCATTTGCTCTCAATAGATCATCAACATTTCTCATCGCCCATCCCGAATACGAGCTTACATCGGACGAAACCAATTTGTTCGTCGAGAGCGTCCAGCGGCGTGCGAATCGCGAACCGTTTCAGTACATCGTCGGTCGAAAGGAATTTTACGGCCTGGATTTTGAGGTTTCGCCCGACGTCCTGATCCCGCGGCCCGAAACCGAGAACCTGGTCGAAGACGCGATCCGGGAATTACAGGGCATAGAAAAACCGCACTTTTTCGAGATCGGCGTCGGGTCGGGCTGCATTTCGATCTCGATCCTTCACCATGTAAATAGCGCAACGGCGGTCGGCACGGATATTTCCGACAGGGCGCTAGGCGTTGCTCACCGCAACGCCGCAACGCATCGAGTCGCTGACCGGATCGAGCTTTTAAACGGCGATGTTTTTGGCGGCGTATCTGGAAAATTTGATGCTATCGTCTCTAATCCGCCATATATTCCGGCCGGCGATGTGCTCGGACTGCAACCCGAGGTGGTCAATTTCGAGCCGCACACCGCTCTCGCCGGCGGCCCCGACGGGCTCGACATCGTGCGCCGCATCGTGGCCGCATCGCCGGAACATCTCAAACCGGGCGGCGTATTATTAATAGAGATCGGATCCGGACAGGCAGCTGCGGTTGGCGGCCTTTGGGATCCTGCTATTTGGGACGCACCGGTCTTTTTACCGGACCTTCAGGGCATTCAGCGCGTCTTAAAGGTATGCGCCCGGTCTTGAGAACACCAAAAAGGCTTGCGCTGGAGCCCAAGTGGAGTTATTATGATTTCACGATCAAGCAATAAGCAGTTTTTGAAAGATGTCGGGTAGGGCCGTAATGGCCGGGCGTTCCGCGGGAACGACCCGAACGCACACCCGTTTGAACTTCGTAAGGTAACCTTTTTCTGACGATTGGAGGTGATTTTTGTGAAGGATATGCTTTATGCCTTAATGGCGTTAATTACCGCGGTCTTAGCGGTAGGTTCTTTCTATTTGTACACCAGCGGTGGCGGAGCTAATACGCTCTATATCATTGCGGCCATTGTATTTATTCTCCTGACGGTAGTCCTCGGAGGCCTCTTCCTCTCCGGCAGGGTAAATAAGAAAGAAGATATTCATATTACCGAGTAGCAGATTTGTGTTGTTCGGTCTTAGGTATAGCGGTCGGCGGCTATGGTAGATAGCTGTGGCTGTAGTTGTTTCTTAAACGAGACGACCGTAACGTTTGAATTTACGGTCGTTTTTTTGTAAGAATTTCGGCCGGTATCGGGGCGTCGTCGGAGAAATCAGATAAAATATCAGAGTCTGCCGCAATGCATATCTCGCTATTCGCTAGGCGTTCTACCGGAGAAAAATATATGGCAAAGGTAACAGGGATCGGAGGGATATTTTTTAAGAGTGCGGGTAAAAGCGCGGACCTCGCCGCATGGTATGAGAAAAATCTCGGCATCAGCCTCGAGAGTTGGGGCGGTTCGATATTGAAATGGACCGACGACAAGGTCGTCGATGGCGGTCTCACGGTTTGGAGCACGGCCAACGCCGACTCCAAATGGTTCAGCCCAAGCGAGTCTTCCTTCATGATCAACTACCGCGTCGATAACCTGGACGAACTGCTCGCCCAACTAAAACAAAACGGCATCGAGATCCTCAAAGGCCCGGACTCCGAAGAAAACGGAAAATTCGCCTGGATCATGGACCCCGACGGCAACAAGATCGAAC